>JAHDFS010000128.1 GCA_020628035.1 Rhizobiaceae bacterium | reverse complement strand
GGTCTTATCTTGTTCTGGTACACCATGAGGGAAAAATCATATGAAAATGAATAAACTAGGTCGCACTGATATCAGTGTGAGTGAGATTTGCCTTGGCACAATGACATGGGGCGGCACCCAAAATACGGAAGCTGAAGGTCATGAGCAAATGGATTACGCCGTTGAAAACGGTGTGAATTTCTTTGACACAGCTGAAATGTATGCGGTCAATCCCGTTGCCAAGCACACTCAAGGAAATACAGAGCGCATTGTTGGGACCTGGTTTGAGAAATCTGGTAAGCGCGATCAAATTGTTCTCGCTACTAAGGTCATGGGTGGCGGCATCACTTGGATCCGTGATGGACATATTCCAACGCGAGAGGCTGTGAGCCAAGCTGTTGAAACCAGTCTTGAACGTTTAAAAACTGACTATATTGACCTTTATCAGGTGCATTGGCCATCGCGTGGTTCCATTGCATTTCGTCAAAACTGGGGCTTTGACGCCTCTAAACAAGATAAGCAACAATCACTTGACGAAATTCACGATACGCTTCGCGGTTTAGATGATGTGGTTAAAGCCGGTAAGGTGCGTGCGATTGGTCTTTCAAATGAGACCACCTGGGGCACTATGCAATATTTAAAACTTTCAGAAGAGCATGGTTTGCCGCGTGTGGCGACCATTCAAAACGAATATAGCTTGCTCTATCGTCACTACGATACGGACCTTGCTGAGATGTCTCATCACGAAGACATTGGTTGCTTGCCATATAGCCCGTTGGCGACAGGCATTTTATCTGGAAAATATCGTAATGGTGCAGTGCCTGATGGCTCTCGTCGTTCCATTGAGAAAACTTTGGGCGGGCGCTTCACCGAGCGGGCACAAGAAGCAACTGATGCATATCTAGCGCTTGCGGACCAACATGGGTTAGATCCAAACCAAATGGCGATTGCATTCTGTAACAGCAGATATTTTGTGCCTTCAACGATTATCGGTGCAACTAAAATGGATCAGCTTGAAACATGTGTGAAAGCTGGCGACATGACACTTTCTGCGGAAGTGCTCGAGGGGATTGAAAAAATCAACCGCGAGATGCCTTGGCCATATTAAGATCTTCAGATTATTAAACAAAACAGGCGGCGAGTTTAAAACTCACCGCCTTTTTTCATTTCTATTTTATCAAACTAAGCAGCCTTAACTTCACGGACTGCATGAGGCTTCAGCGAAAACCCACCGACCATTTGTGATAGATGATCGACATCTTCTGCTGTTTGGTGTGCAAGTGCTGTTGATTCCTCGACCATAGCGGCATTTTGCTGGGTCATTTGATCCATCTGGCTGACGGCCGTATTGACATTGCGCACGCCATCGAGCTGTTCGCTTGCAGCGCGGGCGATCGTTGCAATCTGTTCATTGATATTCGTCACATGATCAGAAATCTGCTCCAAAGATTCACCTGTTGCTTTCACAAGCGCAACTCCGCTTTCAACTTCATTGCTTGATTTGGAAATCAGCTCTTTGATTTGCTTAGCAGCATCAGCTGAACGTTGTGCGAGTTCCCGAACTTCTTGTGCGACAACCGCAAAGCCTTTACCTGCTTCACCAGCGCGCGCGGCTTCAACGCCTGCATTCAGCGCGAGCAGATTGGTCTGGAAGGCAATCTCATCAATCACATTAATGATGTTTGAAATATCAGCCGATGCTTTCTCAATACCTTCCATGGCTTGAACAGCATTGCCGACAACCTCGCTGGATTTATCGGTATCCGCTTTGGCCTGGTTGGCACGTTCAGCAGCTTCAGTTGCTCGGGTTGATGTTTCTTGAACTGTTGCTGTGATTTCTTCCAAAGCTGCAGATGTTTCTTCCAAAGAAGAGGCTTGCTGCTCTGTTCTACGTGCCAAATCGTCCGCCGAACTTTTCATTTCAACTGAATTGCCTTCGATTGACCGTGTGTTGGTCGCAATCTTCGACAATGCGTTATTAATTTTGACAATTGAATTGTTGAAATCCACACGCAATGCATCAAATTCATCCGGGAATTGTTGCTTGATTTCTAACGTCAAATCCCCATCCGCTAGGCTTTTCAAATTTTGGCCAAGCTGATCAACAACAACGCGGATTTCGCGCTTGGCTTCAGCCTTTTCACGCTCTCGAATTTCACGTTCCTGTTCCGCACGGTTCGCATCTTCCTGTGCTTTTTGGTCTTGCAGCTGTTTCTTTTCAACCGCAGCTTTTTGGAAGACAAGCAAAGCATCAGCCATCTTACCAATCTCATCTTTCTGGCCAAGGGCGGGAATTTCAACATCTAGATCACCATCAGCCAACTGACGCATGCTTTCGGTAATATTTGAAATTGGAGAGGCTATCAGACGCCCAATCACAAAAGAAAGGCCCAATCCGAACAAGACAATTGCAATGGACGTATAATCTGTTGCTTTTACGGCAAAGTTGATTTCGGCTGTGGCGCGTGGACCTAACTCATCCTGAAATGCTTTGTTTTCAAGCTTTAGATCTTCCATTTGTCTGGCAAGTGTTGGACCAATTTTATCCAACGTGCCAGTGATGATGCCGTTGCGCTCATTGATAATGACAACGACTTGATCAAATGCAGATCGATACTCGCCAGAAATATTTACAGTTTTTTCCGCCAATTCTCGTCGCGTTGGATTTTGCAATTCATCAAACATTTTTTGGCTTAACTGTCCGAACTGATCCAATTCTGCAAATGCACGCTCAGAACTGGCCGCTTCGTTATCGACCAAAAAGCGATTGGCATAAAGCCGTGCCAGCAGCAGACTGCGCAATGCAGAACCAGCGGCGTGGCTTGCTGCGGGATCTTGATCTTTAAAAGCGCTATCCATGATTTGGGTGAGATTTTTCTCAGCCTGTGGTCCAAGAGTATTCAATTGATCGACAAGCGCATTGCGTTGTTTGACCAATTCGGTCACATCAGCAAATGATTTTTGATAGACTGAAATCGCAACGCTTGCATTGGACATGATGTCTTTTGCTTCCTGACGCGTAAATAAACTCTGACCTTCATTGATATATTGCGATGTGGCCGCAATGCGATCTGAGACTTTTTCTGCAGCTTCATCCGTATTCTTTAAAATGAAGTCCTTAGAATTCAATCGAGCTTCCAGCAGATTTGCCTGGATCCGGCCCATTTGATTGGTTTGCAGCGCTAGAGCGCGGTAATTTTTGAAATTTGTGTCTGCTTGGTAGAGACCGAAGTGAGCAACTACAGCAACACAAATGAGACAAATTAGAATTATCCCAGAGCCTAGTGTGACCTTTGTGCCCACATTTAAATTAGAAAATTTGTTTTTAAGTCCTGACGACTTTTTGACCACCTTAGGGGCAGCCTTATTTTGGATATGTTCCATCAGCCTAGCTCTCTTCTGGCAAAATGCATTAAAGATTGCTCAGCCCGCACTGAAATTCTGTAGTGCTCAATCATTGAATATTGGAGAAGTATCGCATTCCCTTATTGGCCTGGCCAATAGTGAGACGCCCATTGCGACATTTCTGCATGTGTCATACATGCCCATTTCTACGTCGCTAAATTTCACTACATAATGGTCAACAAGTGGTTAATTTTGATCGGCAAAATTTCCGAATTACAGTATAATACAATTAAATACTTAATTTTTATTGATTTTATTCTTCCATTATTTACTTATATACTATCTTTATCCAGACAATACATTGATAGTTATCAAGCATCAAAACGGCGAAATATCATCAACTTTCTCGATCAACTTGTCTTCAAATGCTGAGTACAAATTAAGGCTGCATTTTCGATTGCATTGTTTCCATGCGGAATTTCAAAGTTAATCAAGCCTGCTTGGACTGAGGAAAGTGTGCCCAATAACATATGTGCATTTAAATGCCCCATATGGCCAATGCGGAAATAGCTGTTGATCTCCGGATCATTCATTTCTGCCATACCAAGACCAATTCCAAGTGTCAGACCGAAGCTTTCTTCCAACCAAATACGCATTGGCGTTGCGCGTTGGTGTGAGATTTTAGCTGTGGTTACAGCGTGGCTTCGTAAACTCGGATCCGTCACATTCATTGTAACAGCTGGTTCAGTTGAATCAGGGACATTGCCCCAAGCATCGAAGGCCGCCCAAATCGCATTGGCTAAAACCTCATGACGTCGCCAGATATTTTCAAGACCCTCTTCATCCAGGATCATTTTGAGCGCTTCATTTAATCCAAACAAATGATGGGTGGGTGCTGTGCCACCATAATATTGGTAAAAGATTTGCGGATTAAGCCGTGGCTTCCAATCCCAATAAGGGGAGACATTTTCGACACCTTCACGCAAGGCTTTTGCTTTTTCATTGGCAAACACAAAGGCGATGCCAGGCGGGGTCATCAACCCTTTCTGGCTTGCAGCGATCATCACATCAACACCCCATAGATCCATTTCAAATCGATCGCAGCCAAGCGAAGCTATACAATCCACCATTAATAAGGCTGGGTGACCCACGTCATCCAAGATCGCTCTAATTTTTGGGATGTCGTATCTGATTGAACTCGACGTATCGACATGTGTGGTGATGAGAAGTTTAATCTCGTGGGATTTATCAGCGATCAACGCGTCGCGAAGTTCCTGCTCGTCAAAACTTTTATGCACACCATAATTTAACAATTGAACATCGCCGCCTAAGCGCCTTGCCACCTGCGCCCAGCCTTCTCCAAACCTTCCACTGGCAAGCGCCAATACTTTGTCACCTTTGTTCATGACATTTGCAAGCGATGCTTCCCAAACACCGTGGCCATTTGAAATATAAATAGCGACATCACCCTTGGTGCATGCCACGCGCTTTAAATCGGCGATTACCGAATAGGTGATCTCCTCCATAAGACCGCTGTAAATGTTGGGCGCGGGGCGATGCATCGCCTGCAGCACGCGATCAGGCATAATGGATGGACCTGGAATTGCCAGCATATGGCGACCGTTTGAAAGCTTCATGAAAATACCTTGGCGACTTCAACTGTGAAATGAAATGTCACCATAACGGAATTTAAAGCCATAAATAAAGAGCTATATTTTCATATTAAACCGCATTTCCTGATCTTAAATCGCACGACCAACGTATTAGCGCATAACCGAAACAAAATTGGATCAAATCTATGCTCTTCCGCGTGCAATCCGTCTGCTTCGCTATCTTTGCTATTCTGGTCATGACATCTTTGACCATGACATTGGCCCCTCGCCAAGCTCACGCTTCAGGTGAAAGCTGTCGGCTAGATCTAAATGTGAAATTCATTGAAAGCGCTCCGAGAGACCGATTTGTCATTTCAAATAACTCGACTGCCAATGTGGAAATTTTATCTGCTTCATTTGATCTTTCTCAATCGCAGGGCAATTTGATATTTGATACCGAAGATGGCGGTATTGGAGTTGAAGTGTTTCAGAAGTTTAAAAGTGAAACCGATGCGGTCAAACTGATCTTAACCCCGGAGATAAATGATGGCGATAATCAACTCGATATCGCGTTTGAATCCTTCGCCCGAAATGAAGTTTATCAATTTAGCATCGATGTTGATGACCAAAATGTGCAATCTGATCTTGGCCAGATCCGTGTCACAAGTGGGGAACTCAAAGGCGCAAAAGTGACCTTTTTGATCCGTCAAAATGACGTTCGCCGACCGGTTTCAGCGCTGTTTGATAACAACAACAATTCCCGCGTGCATCAAAATTGCGCCTAACGCTTTAAATGCGGCGATTTGATGGAAACACACAAAAACTTTACATCAATTGTGCGGGTTTAATCGATTAGTCCTTGAAAATTGCGATATAATATACCAAGTGAAGCTTGAATGCTTTTAAACTAAAATACTAGTCGACCAGTTTAAACTCCTCTATAGAGTTGATTTAAGAAGTGTTGACGAAGAAAGACTTAACCAATGGGTAAATCTCACCGTATCGCAAATTGCCTCAAAGGTGCATTGATTGCTGATGCTGCCTCACTTGGCGTCCACTGGATATATGACGTGGATCGTGTGGCCAAAATTGCTAAAGCGAACAATGGCTCGGCAAGCTTTGTACCGGTTGATGAAGCCAATTATGAAAATACTAAAGGTTATTTTGCCCATCCTTTGCGTGCGCCTGGCGCAAACACGCAATATGGTGAAGTGACCCATCTGGCGATTGACAGCCTATTGGGTAATCACGGCAATTTTGACGCGGATGATTACAAAAAGCGTTTTGTTGGGCATTTTGGACCGGGTGGGACATATATCGGCTATATTGACCATGCAACGCGCGGTACGCTTGAAAATATTGCTGCTGAAAAAGAAGAAACCGGAACGGATGATGTGCAAATGCCGGCCCTTGTTGCGCTGCCTGCCATTATTGCACTTGACCCATCTGATGCAGCGAAAGCGACACGTATTACCAATGACAATCCGACCTCCAATAATGCGGTCAAAGTGTTCCATGGTCTTTTGACAGCTGTTCTTAATGGATCAGAACTCGATGAAGCTTTACAGGAAGCATCTCTCATTGGCGAGGAAGAACTATCTGAACTTTTACAAAACGCGTTAAAGACCGATGTCACTGACAGCATTGTCTATGGCGGAGAAACAGGGCGCGCCTGTTATCTCAAAAGTGCATTGCCACTGGGCTTTCATATCCTCAAACACACAAACTCCTACGAAGAAGCGATTGAACTAAACAATTTGTGCGCCGGTGATAATGCCGGTCGTTCCGTATTTATTGGCGCAGTTGCTGGTGCCTACTACAATGGTGTTGCCGAACGGGGTATTCCTCAAAAATGGATTGAAAAATATCATAATGGCGAAGAGATTTTTGATAAATGTGATCGTCTCGCCGCTTTGGGTGAGAATTCAACTCTTTAAAAACTCGCTTATTCATAAAAAAACCCGGATCAGATCCGGGTTTTTTGTTGTTCAAATAAAATCCGCTTTTTATTGCGGCTTCACATAGATTGATAAGTTAGGCTGCAGCACGTGCATAATTTGCAACATGACCTTGTTGACTGGTCTTAAACTTTTCAATCAAGTTCAACAGTTCAGTGGTATCTTGGGCCAATACTTCAGCCGATGCAGTTGTTTGTTCAGCCATAGCTGCATTGCTCTGCGTTTGAGTATCGAGCTGGTTGACCGATGATGTGATCGACGCAAGGGTCATATCCTGCTCTTTCGCAGAACCTGCAATCTTTGTTACGATCTCGCTTGCAGAGAGAATTTGCTCTGAAATTCTTGCCAAGGCTTCACCAGTTTGACCGACGAGTTCAACACCATTTTTAACTTGTGTTGATGACTGAGAGATACGTTCTTTGATCTCTTTCGCAGCATCTGCTGAGCGTTGTGCAAGTTCACGAACTTCCTGAGCCACAACAGCAAAGCCTTTACCACTCTCACCAGCGCGGGCTGCTTCTACACCAGCATTTAGTGCCAATAGATTTGTTTGGAAGGCGATTTCATCAATCACACCGATGATTTTGCCAATCTCATCAGATGAGTTTTCAATTTCACTCATCGCAGCAATGGCGTTTTTCACAATGTCATCAGAACGCGTTGTTTCCTCACTCACGACAGAAACACGCTCAGCTGCATCGCTGGCACCATCTGCGGTTTGTTTAACTGTGACAGATAGCTCTTCAATCGCAGCAGAGGTTTCTTCCAAAGAAGCTGCTTGCAATTCTGTTCGCTGAGCAAGATCACCAGATGCACGTTTGATTTGCTCTTTAGATTCGCCAATCTCAAAACCTTTTGAGCTGACATTTTGCATGGCGCTATCAAGACGAGAAATCGCGTCGTTGAAGTTGTTTTTAACATCAACATATTTTTCACCAAGGTCATCACAACGCGTTGTGAGATCGCCTTCTGCCAAACGCTCCAGCAAAATACCGATCGCTGAAACGAACTGAGCCTGTTCAGCAGCTTCTGCTTCTTTGACTTTTGCCGCGCTTGAACGCTGAGCCCGAAGCTCTTCGTCTTGGGTTTCTTGTTGTGCACTTAATGCAAGACGCTCGCGCACTTTGTCCTGAAGGGCGGCCGTTGCTTGCGCCATAGAGCCAACTTCATTGTTCATTTCGGTAAATGGAACAGTGATATCAACATTATCGGTCGACACTTCGACCAAAGTATCACGAATAGCATTCAAAGGTCCTGTGATTGAACGAATGATAAAGAATGCGACTAAAGACAAAGCAGCCAAAACGATTGCACCCAATACCAATTGGGTCATGAGCTCTGTCATAAACACAGCGCTGAGATCGTCAAAATAGACCCCTGTCCCGACAATAACACCCCATGGCGCATAATCCATGGAATAAGACCCTTTAAGATATAGGGCACCCTCTTCACCGCCTGGTTTTGCCCACATATATTCTGTGCGACCACCACCTGATCTAGCAGTTGCGACCATATCGACAATAAATGTGTTACCGCTCTCATCTTTTACTTCAGAGAAATCTCGCCCAACCACAGATGCTGTTGGGTGGAAGACATTCACAGCTTGGTAATTGAAACCGAACAGATAACCAGCTGGCTCATATTTGATCTTGCTGATGACATCAAACGCCTCGGCTTTGGCTTCAGCTAAGGTGAGTTCGCCAGCTTTAACACGTTCATTATAGGCATCCATGATGGATAGGCTGCTTTCAACCTGCGTACGCAGCATATTGTAGCGTTCATCCGTGATCGACGTCATTTTCGATTGAACCGAAAAATAGGAAATTGCAACAAGTGCAAGCATAAACCCAGCTACTAACATGAGTAACTGTTTAGAAATTGTAAGGTTCTTCATTTGGGCGCTTTCATTATAAGGCTTATAGAATTGTTATTTTTTAGGGGGGTCGCGTCATGCGGAAGAACCAGCACATCATGCGCTGAGTAAGAAATATCTGAAATGCCAACCTAATAAGCACTGCCTATTAAAATTACAGATATCGATTTGATAGAATATTTAGCCTTAACAAAAGTTTAAATACTTTTCTAAATCTCATGATGTGTTCTGATGATAAAAAATGAGCTGATATAAATACTTGCTTGCATTCTGAGCTATTCGATGTATAAGCGCTCCTATTAACGATCCGGTCTTTGGCTGGTGGCTGAACGGAGGGCAAGTGGCTCGCTAGTTTCTAGTGTTTCATTTGCAGGTGCATGAAGTGCTCCGGCCTCCCGTGTCTCCGCTCACGATCATC
>JAHDFS010000127.1 GCA_020628035.1 Rhizobiaceae bacterium | reverse complement strand
CCAGATCAGGAAATAGAGCGATTTGAGGTGGCGTTAAAAGACGTGATTGCCAAAATCAACTAGTTGAACGAAATAACCCTCGCAGCCATCCGGGAGGAAATAGATAGTTGCAAGGGTTATTTTTGAACTGTGATCTTAATGCTTAGTGCATTGTCATCCATTCGCGCGCTTCACGAAGCGCCTTGGCGATATCAGATTTTGACATTGAACCTGTCAATTCTGCTCGCAAAGTTGCCGCGCGCTCAGATCCTTTGATTGCAGCAATGTTAAGCCATTTATGGGCTGCAATCATATCAACTGCGCAATCTCTGCCAGTTGCATACATTAGACCCATGTCACACAAGATATCAGCGCGAACTTCGCCTGCGATCATTGGGTTGTTCATATCGGTAATTTCAAAACGTGCCATTTTAATAATCCCTGTCATGTTGACCATCTTGGTCTTTGTTTGCTTGTTCCCCCAGAAGGGGTGTGCCGATTTTCGGCTTATTATGTGTTTGCCCTTTCGGGCTTATTATTCCCGCCTTAATGAACGGGTTTGTCCCTGTTTGCTCTTGAGGAGCTTTTGCCTGTCTTTTTTGAACTTTTCGTTCATTAGTGCACTGTTTTTCAGCGCTTATTTGATGTTGGGTAGAATGCCGCAATGTTTTGAAAATGCTGTTAAATTCCATGATTAATATGAAATAAACAAAACAAAAACGAATCGTAAATTTGAGATTTTGTTAAACATCAGCAAGCCTGATTCTATGGCGATTCGGGCCGATTTTAACGCTTGATTCAGATTTGAATTTCAACCTTTGAGTAACCAAGTTGCACGAAGACAAAATCGAGTTTTATTAAAATTGCTGATAAATTGATGGGTGGAAGAGGTCGTTTTACCCCCATTAAAGCGGCCTTTTTCATCGCTGTTTACCTATTTGAACCGAATATGAACGGCACTCTCAGAATAGGTTCAGTTCCAATATGGCAAATTGTTACCCATAGCGTTGACGAGAGATTTCCTCTCCGAATTTGAGTAAGGATGACATTATGACCATATTGGCAAGGCGATTTTCGATCATAAGTTTGGTGCTTATGATCTTTGCATTTTTGCTAGCAGGGGCGGTTCATAAAAATAAAGCTGCCAATAATCCCTACCTCACTGGCGATCTTTTCATCTGCACAACAGGCAATGAAACCATTTGTGGTGTGCAAAACACCTCTATCCAAGAGTAAAGCGTATTAGGGTTTTGATTATGATTTCTGCTATTTTAAGAGTGTCTTTATTTGCATGTGTGCTTGCAGGACCGCTTTGCGCCATGAAGATCAACCAGGAACGAACCTTTGGTGATGAAGCAAGTGCTGTTGGTTTGGTGTTGATCAATAGTTTGCAGCGTGGCTAAAACCCCACATATTTGTTCAAAAAAACTGAGTTGCAATAAATCAGTTATTCCACTGTTAAAAAACTTTGGTTATAACGTCTCATGGACAATCATATTAGAACAAATAATTTCACAACTCCCGAACCAATTGAGGCTTGCGAGTATAAAAGCGTAACCGAGGCGGTTGACGCACTTACGACAATTTACGAACGGAATGTCAATTTCTTAAGACAATCCTTCGAAGCTTTCGACCCTAATATCAAGAAGTTTTATAGGGCTTATTATCCTGAGATCTGCATCTCCTGCCATTCATTTGAGCATGTGGATTCGCGGCTATCTTTCGGACATTTTTCGTCACCTGGTGTTTACAGCGCAACGATTACCAATCCAAAATTGTTTCGGTCTTATCTCATCGAACAGCTCACCTTTATTGGTGAGAATCATGATGCGGTTTTTGTCATTGGTGAATCAGAAACGCCGATCCCGCTGCATTTTGCGATTACCAGCGAAACCAGCGTAAATGCAAATTTGGGACCGGATTTTAAACTGTCTTTACGTGATTATTTCGACACGCCTGATTTATCTATCACGGATGATTCCATCGTAAATGGAACACTTGAACTGTCACCGGGTGATACGCGTCCTTTGGCGCCATTTACCGCACAAAGAGTAGATTACTCATTGGCTCGCTTGTCGCATTATACGGCTACAGATCCCGATCATTATCAGAACTTTGTCTTATTCACGAACTATCAGTTTTATATTGATGAATTTAGTGAATACGCCAAAAAATTGATGGCGGAAGGTGGGGGCGGATATGAAAGCTTCGTTGAGCCGGGAAACTTTATTACCAAAGCGGGTGAAGTTGCTGGCGAAAACCCAATTACCAAAACACCGCAAATGCCAGCTTATCATCTTAAAAAGCCTGGGCATGCTGGTATAACAATGGTCAATATTGGTGTTGGGCCGTCCAATGCCAAAACCATTACAGACCATGTTGCTGTATTACGACCACATGTATGGCTCATGCTTGGGCATTGCGCTGGACTTCGCAATAGCCAAAGTCTGGGTGATTATGTTCTCGCCCATGCTTATGTGCGTGAAGATCATGTGCTCGATTCAGATTTACCTGTTTGGGTACCCATTCCAGCTTTGGCTGAAGTGCAGGTTGCGCTTCAAGACGCAGTGGCGGAGGTTACAGGTTACGACGGTTATGATTTGAAACGGATTATGCGTACGGGAACGGTCGCAACCATTGATAATCGAAACTGGGAGTTACGTGATCAACGCGGGCCAGTGCAGCGTTTGTCTCAATCCCGTGCTGTTGCACTTGATATGGAATCAGCAACCATTGCTGCTAATGGGTTCCGTTTCCGCGTGCCTTACGGCACATTGCTGTGCGTTTCGGATAAACCGCTTCATGGTGAGTTGAAATTGCCTGGCATGGCCTCTGATTTTTATCGAACACAGGTTGATCAGCATCTAAGGATCGGCATTCGCACCATGGAACTCTTGTCGGAAATGCCCGTTGCAAGGCTTCATTCGCGGAAACTTCGAAGCTTTACCGAAACGGCATTTCAATAGGGTTTGTAATCGTGACTAAAATTGGAATTTTGCAATGTGGTGATCATCCTGAAGAGGTTGCCAAAAAGCATCACTCCCACAGTGCTTTGTTTGAAAAGATGTTTGGTGGTCATCATCTTTTGTTTCAAACATTTCGCGTGAATTATGGTGAATTTCCCGATGAGATAAGCGCGTGTGATGGTTATATCATCACCGGTTCACGGCATGGGGTTTATGAAGACCATGATTGGATTGCACCTTTAGAACAATTGGTGCGCGATTGTTTTGCTGCCTCTATTCCAGTGATTGGCATATGTTTTGGCCATCAATTAATGGCGCAGGCTTTGGGCGGCAAAGTCGAAAAATTTGCGGCTGGATGGAGTGTCGGCAAGGTAGATTATACCTCTCGCGATGGCAAAATAGTTAGCTTAAATGCGTTTCATCAAGATCAGGTGATAAAAGCACCACAAGATAGCGAAGCGATCTTAAGTTCAGATTTTTGCCGATATGCCGGATTGTCCTATGGGAAAAAAGGCATGTCTATGCAACCACATCCGGAAATGGATGCTGAATTCATAAAAGACCTACTCGATGCGAAAGGCAAAACACTGTTTGATGAAAAACAATTGTCGGAAGCCTATGAAGGTTTAACTGATGATATTGATGTTGATCTGGCAACAAAAATGTTGCTGTCCATTTTGTCCCCCGAACTTAAATTGGCGTAAATTATGACTTATTCTTTAAAGCAAGTTGGTGACAAGAAACTATTATATGTCATGGCTGCACAGCCTGAATATGGACCGGCATTGCAGGCGCGAATCAATCCGCTTATGTGCGGTATTGGACCTGTTGAATCGGGGGTGAATGTGACCCATGCTTTAACGGAACTCAAACTATCAAATGATTTGCCGGATTATGTCGTTTCTTTGGGCTCTGCTGGTTCTCGAAGCCTTGAACAGACAGGTGTTTATCAAGCGAAATCTGTTTCCTATCGCGATATGGATGCCAGCGCGCTTGGTTTTGAAAAGGGCACAACGCCTTTGTTAGACCTGCCGAAAGAATTGACCATGCCTGTTTTGATGAATGGCGTTCAAGCGGTCAGGCTATCTACCGGTGCAAATGTGGTTTCTGGCAGTGCTTATGATGATATTGATGCCGATATGGTGGATATGGAGACATTTGCCATTTTGCGGGCGTGCCATCTCTTCGATCTGCCGTTGATTTCGCTTCGAGGGATCTCCGATGGAAAAGAGGAACTTGATAAGTTGGAAGATTGGACGGAATATCTGCATATTATCGATGAAAAATTAGCGGAAACCGTTGATATCTTACATGAAAATGTGGTTTCGGGTAGTCTAACCTACCAGAGCTAACACGGTGTTTTTACCGTCCATACCTGTTGCCGATGAGCAACGGGTTTCGAGCAAGTTTTCTTAAAAACTTATTAACTATTGTATCTTGCTCCCAATATGTCCATTTGTGTGGTTCTCTAACCAAGCGGAGTTAATCTGCTTCCTGCGTAAGTGTTGAAATTGAGTTTTGCTGTGAATTACAGACTATTCTTCATTTCGGTTTTTTGTCTTTTTGCGGTGTTCGTTTCGAGCGCATCAGCAGAAACCCTTTATGGCGCCATGTCCAAGGCCTACAAGGATAATCCCGATCTATTGGCAGCACGCGCTGGGTTGCGGGCCACGGATGAAAACGTCGCAATCGCCAAAGCCGGACGTCGTCCGACAATATCGGGCGAGGCGAAATTGACCGCACAAGACACCAATGGTGTTGATACAAGCTCCGCTGAAATTGGCTTCAGTATTTCTCAATCAATCTTCGATGGCTTTCGCACGAAAAACGCTATTTTGGCGGCAAATGCACGCGTTCTATCGGGTCGACAAGTTCTGTTGTCGAACGAAATGGATATTTTGATTTCCACTGTTCAGTCTTATCTTGATGTGCTTTTGAACCAGCAAATTACCAGCATTCGCAGTCAAAACCTCGATTTCCTTGAGGAGCAGCTCAAAGCATCGCAAATCCGACTTCGTGTTGGAGAAGGTACTCGTACGGATGTTGCGCAAGCCGAAGCTAGTTTGGCAGCAGCAAAAGCTCAAGTATTGGCGGCAGAAGCGGCACTCAAGGCGAGCTCTGCGCTTTATAAGCAAACTGTGGGTGTTAAACCTCGTGGGTTGCGCGTGCCGCAGATCCCAAAACGTGTATTGCCACGATCACTAAATTCAGCCTTGGCGATTGGGCTTCAAAAACATCCAGCTTTGGTATCTGCAAATCTTTCGATCGATGCAGCAGAATTTGATGTAAAAGTTCAGGAAAGTTCAGTTTTACCAGGTGTTCGGCTGACTGGTTCAGTTTCACAAAACGATAAAGATGTTACCACAGCGCGTATCGGTGCTACTTTGAGCATTCCAATCTTTACCGGCGGTGCAAATGCTGCTCGCATTCGCCAATCGAAAGAGGTGCTCGGTGAGCAGCAAATTAGATTGGATTCAACACGCCGCCAGCTTGAGCAGATTATTATTGACGCTTGGGTAAATTTTGAATCTTCAAAAGCGTCGATTACAGCCAATGATGCACAGGTTAAAGCAGCCCAGCTTGCGCTTTCTGGTGTTCTTGAAGAACGCAAAGTTGGACAGCGAACAACACTTGATGTTTTAAACGCGCAGGCCAGCGTCCTGAATGCACGCGAATCGCTTTCCCGCGCTCGTGCAAACTATGTCGTTGCTGCTTACAATGTATTGTATTCAACAGGTCTGTTGACCGTTGATGATCTCGGGTTGCGCGTCAAACGCTATAAACCTGAAGTCCATTTTGAGGCTGTTGAAGACAAATGGTTTGGCCTACGAACAGTAACTGAATAGTTCGTTTTCTTCCAATTTTACGATTTTCCACAATGTTTCACGCCAAAAGGTGCTGAGTTTCTATAATTTTCTACGAATCGTGGCCAAGTGAGTTATGGTCCCGCAAGAAATTCGGGGAGGTTCACTCATGGCTGATCAGAAGAAAAATCCAGACCATCGATATGTCAATGATTTGAGGCGGATTGATTATGCGCAATCAGTGTCGCAAAGAATTCGCAATCAGATCGTGCCGATTGGTTTATCTGTTGTGTTTTTGTCCATCATCGCCGTATTTGCTGGCAGCCAACTCACCGGAATTTCTGAAGAGCCTCTCCTGATTGCCGTTGCAGCTGTCATTGGCGGGTATATGGCCCTTAATATCGGGGCCAATGATGTTGCCAATAATATGGGACCGGCTGTGGGCGGCAAAGTTCTCACAGTATTTTGGGCGATCGTGATTGCGGCCATTTGTGAAAGCGCGGGTGCGCTTCTTGCCGGCGGGGACGTTGTTAAGACGGTCTCGAAAGGCATTATTTCCCCCGGTGATAATATCGATGTTGTTGATTTTAGATTTTTGATGCTGAGTGCGCTTTTATCGGCTGCGATTTGGATCAATTTGGCGACATTTTTAGGTGCACCAGTTTCAACAACACATTCAATTGTTGGCGGGGTGTTGGGCGCTGGGATTGCCGCAGCTGGCGTTGGATTGGTGAACTGGTCAACAATGTCAGCTATTGCTGCAAGCTGGGTGATTTCACCGGTTTTTGGCGCTGTTGTCGCTGCGAGTTTGCTCTTCATCATTAAAGCCAAAGTGCTCAATGTTGATGATCGAATTCCGGCTGCCAAGCGTTGGGTTCCGATCTTAATCGGCCTTATGGCAGCTGCTTTCGTTGCTTATATGGCGATGAAGGGTTTGAAAAAGATTTGGAAACCGTCGCTCATTGAGATTATCGCTTATTCCTTGCTTGGTTTTGCTGCGGCGTATTTTGCAGCACGCCCATATATTGCAAAACGCGTTGTCGGTCTTAGAAACGTTAAAAAGGACATGTATCAGCTTTTTAATGTCCCTTTGATTATTGGCGTCGCCTTTCTATCCTTCGCGCACGGCGCCAATGATGTCGCCAATGCCGTTGGACCGCTGGCTGCAATTGTATCGACGGTGGGTGAGGGCGCTGAATTTGCCAGCCAAGTATCTATACCTTTGTGGGTGATGGTGGTCGGCGCATTTGGTATTGCGCTCGGATTGGGATTGTTTGGACCAAAATTGATCACGATTGTTGGCGAGAAAATTACCAGATTGAACGCGCCTCGCGCTTATTGTGTGGCATTATCATCTGCGGTAACCGTGTTGATCGCATCCGCACTTGGATTGCCTGTTAGTTCAACCCATATTGCTGTTGGTGCAGTGTTTGGGGTTGGTTTCTTACGTGAATATGTTGAAAACCCAAATCGCCGCCGTATGCGACGCGGTTCAAAACTCAACACAACAGCTGACGAAGCCTTTGCGAGTTCAAAAGCAGAGCGCAAGAGATTCCTTGTGCGTCGTCGTTTTGTGATTTCAATCGCCGCTGCTTGGGTGATTACTGTGCCGGCATCGGCGCTTCTTGCAGCATTGATTTATGCTCTAACGCGGCTGTTTTAATCCAAGGCGACAAAGCCTCAAACTGTTTGACCAGATCAAGAAAATCATTTCGATCTACTATTTTCGCCGCTTGCTCAATGAGGACCCAATGGCGTTCGCGTTCTGTCTTTTCAGGCCATGCGTCAACTTGTGAAAGTACTAAAAACGGGTAATAGGTCACTGGAATATCTTCGGTTCCATCTTCTGTCGAGCGACTGATGACGACTGTGATCGGAAAATCGTTTAGAACAATGCCGCGAATGCCTGCTTCTTCAAATGCTTCGCGATGGCAAACATCTTCGTGGCTTTCATTTTTCTTGGCTCTACCCTTAGGCGGTATCCACCGACCTCTTGTTTTTGAGGTTATGAAGAGCATTGCGATGTCTTGTTCTGTGGCATCAAATGGCAAAACGCCAACCCGGTGCATGACTAATCCTTTCAGTTGCGATTCGTCCCTATTGTACCTCTAATTGTATCCAGCGTAAATTTTGAGACTTTTTGGCAAAGGTGCTCATCACATCAAATTATGGCGAATTTACCGGTTCTGACTGGTGCGTAGGGTGCGGACTGTGTTGGAAGCCTCTTCGCTCAACCGTTTGATTTCAGCAGCAATTATTGCAAATCCTTTGCCAGAATCACCAGCGCGTGCGGCTTCAATCATGGCATTTGTGGCCACTAGGCTTACAGATCGTGCCGTATCATTGAGATTGTCCAAGATGTCGGCAATGATATTTGCGCTATTGGTCTCTTTTTCTTGATTTTCCTGCACGCGCTGCTTGAGCGCAGAGCTGATGTCCAAGTTTATTTGGTTAAGTGCATTTAACAGCTCGCCACCCACCAAATCTGCCATGAGATTATAATGAGCAAATCGATCCTTGTCATAGTCATCATGAGATCGGGCATGAACCAGCGCAATGAATTTTTCTATCACTTTGATATGTTCTGATTTTAATGCATCATTTGTTTTAAGATATTCAATTGTGTCTTGCCCAATACCTTTATCATTATCCCCATGTAGAAGGAGATTAAAGATCGCCTCAAACTCCAATATGGCTTCGGTCATGTCACTTTGTGGTTCTGTTGCATTATTTTGGATATCAATGAGGCCCAGCATGACAATGCGATGTGAGAGCATTCGCATTTTGCCTGATAAATTGATCAGCAAAGTGAGTGAGTTTTCAATTCCAATCATGGATGAGGTCCTTTTACTGCGCGACAAAGCAAAGGAGGCTTTGATAATGGTGTATTAAATGGAGGGCGCGTCATGGCCTTTGTAACTCTGTTGGATGTCCAACCAGAAGAGCGTCATGCATGTGTTTGAGAATTGGGCGATTTACTTAAAAATGTCTTTAGATCTTTCGACAAAGCATATGATTGGCTGGAATATTTTTGCTTTTTTGACCTTGTTTTCTAAAGTTGCTTTTTATCAGGCAAATGCACACATAGATTGCATAAATTATAGGCTAAAAATTCGCAAGCAGCCTTGAGCCGGTTCAATTCCGAATAGTTTGTGAATTACACCTCTTTATATAGTGTGCCGACTTTGACGTTATTAATGTTTAAAATTGAAACTTGCGAAACATTCTTTTTGAAACTTCTTTTGTGAGAAGTTGCGGGTTTTGGAGCCGTTTTTTTAAAATATGCATTTGCTTCTAATTTAAGGTATTGCCAAATCGCTTGAAATGATTAGAAAGCTGAAGGGACGGAGAGGTGGCCGAGTGGTCGAAGGCGCTCCCCTGCTAAGGGAGTATACCAGGAATGGTATCGAGGGTTCGAATCCCTTCCTCTCCGCCACTATCATCAAATCTTAGTTTCCTGTTTGATATTT
>JAHDFS010000009.1:33238-46634 GCA_020628035.1 Rhizobiaceae bacterium | reverse complement strand
AAGGGGTGGAAAGCCTGACATCGCATCAGCTTAACACCTTAATTAAGGTGCAAGATCCCGGATTTTACGACCATGATGGCATTGACTTCAGCTCCAAAGGGGCCGGGATCACAACGCTCACGCAATCGCTCGCCAAGCGGCTGGGGTTTAAAAAATATACCCCGGGCATTGGCAAGATCCGCCAGTCTGGTTTTGCCTTGGGGCTCGACAGTGTGTTGAGCAAGCATCAGCAAGTGGCGCTGTTTTTAGCGACTGCTGAAATGGGCAGAGGGCCAAATGGCTGGATCACCGGCTTTCATAATGCGGCTGATTTGATCTATCAAAAACGCGTCGCCGAGCTCGATGAAAACGAGTTCAACTCGCTGGTCGCCGTGTTAATTGCGCCATCAAAATTAAAGCTCTCCGCGCCAGATGCGGCGCTGGAAGAACGCGTGGCTCGGATCACCAAATTGGCCCATGAAAAATGCGAGCCAAACAATTTTAATGATGTTTGGCTCGAAGGGTGTGCTTAACGTTATAGTCTTTTATAGTAGGTGATTTTATCCTCGCCATCTGTCCAAAAATCGGGGATGGTGGCTGTGCGTTCAAAGCCCAAATCCTGATAGAATTTTTGCGTTTTGATAAATTGACCATCGCTCGACGTATCGATGATCAAAATCCGCTGATTTTGGTCACGTAATGTTTGTTCTAAATGCGCAATCAATGCGCGGCCAATGCCTTTGCTTTGATTGTCCCGATCAACTGCGATGATCAGCATATTCCAAACATTATGCGCCATCTCTTCCTGCCGGGCGTAATAAAAACCGATTGTTTCAGTCCCCATCTGCGCGATCATGCAGATCTCATTGTCCGGCTTGGTGTCAAAATAAGGCGCCATGCTTTGTGCAAGCATATCACCCGGCATGAGTTCAACTTTTTCAACCAGGCTTGAAAGCGTATCTAAATCTTCGCCTGATGCTGCGCGGATCTTTAGTTTGTCGTTCATTATCTCGCTCATTATCTATTGTCCAATTGCGAAAGTGCGGCGCTCAAACCAAGCTTTGTTGCTCGATAGGGTGCACCGCTTTTTGATTTGATAAAGCGGCGTTTTTTTAGCCGCGTGAAAGTCTCAAGCGTACAGTCTGAGAGCACATAGCCCTCGCGCGTATAGCAAGTGACATTGTTGATTTTGCGATTTTTGCCGCGGATATAGTGGATAGACCCACCTTGCGCGAGCACGTGTAAAACACGTTGTTCTAATTTTGAGATATTCAATGTTTCGTCTTAAGAATTGGGGAATGGCGCACAGCGCGTTCCCATTTGAACATACCAAAACCTCTGCCAATTGCATTAGGATGCAATAGCGGGTTTTGAATTCAAACAAGTCTCAGCAAATTTACTAAGACCTAGTGGCGAACCACATTCTCAGACATAAAAACTCCGTATCGGGACCAATTCCCGAAGATGACCAACGTTAACTTCCGCAGAGATAAACCTCAAGACCATATAAATTGTAAGAACGCCAGATCACCTTTCCATGTTGCGCAATCACAACAGTGAATTTGGGTTGGTTTTGTGCCTTTACGATCTGCATTTTACGAAGCGCGAAATGTCATTTCATGACCGTTTACGAACCCAGATGATGCTTTACGAAAATTGGCTTTTGAATGCGGTGGCTATGTGATTTTTCAAAACCAACATCTGGTTTCGGGGAGAATATTTATGCAAGACAATATGTTAGAGTTCATCATGGCCTGGGCAAAAGGGTTGATTTTGGGTCCGCCCATTTGGGTCTGGTTCTTATTGGCCTATTTGGTTTTCGTCGGTATGAAATCGCTCAAAACGCGACGTGTGCCAATCGTTGTGTTCTATCTCACACCGTTTTTAGGTTTGCTTTCCATCCGCACGATTGGCAATTTGGATCATAGTGCATTGGCCTGGTCGGTTTTTGGTACCATTTATATTTTGAGCGCAATTGGATTTTACATCTGGCAAAAACGTAACCTGCTTGAGCGGCATAAGCGCCATGTTGTCATCCGTGGTGAGTGGGTTTCCCTTGCAAGTTTTATGCTAATTTTCTGGGCCAACTTCGTTCACGGTGTGCTCACAATTGTTAGTCCCGCCACCTATCAGTCTATCGCATTTGTGGCTTTGTTTTCAGCGCTTTTGGGCCTCGTTAGTGGTAGTTTTTTTGGGCGACCGCTCAGCAATATTTTGTCAAACCCCGTACGACATTCAATCAGTTCTGGATCTATGAGCGCTAAGGGTTAGTACACACCAAACGCCGCTAATAGCTTTTCTGTAATGAGGCGGCGTTTTTTAGCATCATCGCGCGACGCCATATCAATATTCAGTGCAAAGGCATATATGTCTGCACCCATTTCAACCCAGCCGACAAACCAGCCTATGTCTGGATGAGGGGTGGTTGTCCACCCGGTCTTGCCATGAAGTTTTTTGTTTTCTTTGGCTTCTAACAAACTAATATCAGCGACAATGGATTGGGCTCTATCTGAAAGCGGAAGCTGCCGCTGTGCCAGTTTTGCTATAAATTTAGCTTGATCAATCGCGCTGATTTCCAACGGGCCTCGCAACCAAAAGGTTTCAACATTTTGACCTGGACTTTGATTGCCAAAATCAAGCCTGTCCAGCCATTTGCGATAGCGATCTAAACCTATTCGGCGCGCCAGTTCTTGATAGACGGGTACATTGGATATGGCAAATGCGCGTCGCAGGGGCATATCTTCCGCCCAGGCTTTGATAAAAGTGCGTCCGCCGCCATAGGGTATAATTTCATTTTCATCTTTAATCACACCTGTCTCCAGTGCGATTAAACTATTGGCGATTTTAAATGTGGAAGCTGGGATAAACGGCTCATGCGCCCGCGTTGAATTCACCAGATGGAGCGCATTGCGACGAACATCAAAAAGCACAAAGGTGCCTGTGGTTTTATATTCACGGAAAATATCAGATTTATCATCATGTATGACTGTGTCTTGCGCGAGACTATGCAAGGTTCCTGTCAGCATCATGCATATAGTGACAAACAAACAACGGATTAGAAACGAGCGATGAATCATGGGCGTAACCTAGTTAAATATATCCGCTGACACCAGCTAATTTCGCGTCACCAAATGGCGACTTCCTGCATTGGGAATACAGTTAGAAAAAAGCTGGTGTAGTTCCGCCGACGGATGAGAATTCTATCGCCAATAATTATTGGCAGCTGCTACGGTTTGAAAGTTCGTCGCAATTACGTGAGATACGTTGGTCAGACTATCAGCGTCATTTTCGTATATCGGTCGCAATTTCGCACGGACTTCGTCATCCGGTTGGGTTTTCTTAACGCCCATACGTGACAGTTTTATGGCAAGATCGAACCCTTCTTCCACATTGGCTGTGATCAGTGTTGGTAACCAGGACATGTTATTCCTCCTATTATTTACATCGTGCACGATATAAATAAAGAATTGGACGCTTGTCAATTATATCGTGTGCGATATATATGGATATTGTGGATGGTGTTTTGCCTAACGCAAAGCAAGTATTGCTGTCATGAGGGTCAGTTTGAACATGTCATTTGAAAAACCACAGCAGGTCGAAGACCTCATCTGTTTTGCACTTTATTCAGCGACAAGTGCGATTAACAAAGCCTATGCACCGCATTTAAATCGGATTGGATTGACATACCCGCAATACATCACTTTGTCGGCGCTTTGGCAGCAAGAGGTCAGGCCAGAAAAAAAGGGTGCGGTTACGGTGGGATGGTTATGTCAAAAACTTATGACCGATACCAATACCATGACACCCATCTTAAAGCGGCTGGAAACATCAGGCCATATTATCCGTAACAAGGGTAAAGAAGATAAGCGGCAAGTGTTGATCACATTAACCGAAAAAGGTGCTGCGCTTAAAAATGAACAAGCTGAAATCACAAAATGTGTTGTTGCAGAAACAGGACTACCTCATGCAGAGCTTGAAGCTTTGGTCAGCACAATCAACAAAATGCGCAATAATTTAAACGCCGATTAAGTTTGATAGCCAAAGATCTAAATTTAGATCAGTGTAAATGCTGAGCTTTACTGCATAACGCGCAACTCGCCGCTATTGATTTGGCTGATCTGATCGGAAAGAACCGATGGCTGCATAACGCTATCATATAAGAAACTTTTCAGATGATCAGCAAAGTAGCTTATTGTTTGGGATTGATCCTTTGATGGCGTATAAACACCCAGATTTACCGTCGGTAGTTTTGGAAACCCATCTGCTTCCCGCAAAATTTTGTGGTGCGGTCGCACAGCCCCTGCAGGGAATGCAGAAATACCCACACCTGATGAAACGGCAACTTGTGCCACCGCTACAGACGTTGTGGTTAGCCGCTCTTCCCAATGGCGGCCCACTTGTGCAAGTGCATTGAACACGTGCTCCCGGAACGGGCAGGGATGTTCAAACAAAACCAATGGGACAGTGTCATCGATCAGGTCTTTTTGCGAGGCAACCCAAACCAAAGGTTCTTCGACAATATCAACGGGTTCCTGGCGCTGATCGGAGGATAATGCAATAGCGATGCTAATTTCACCTTCATTGAGCTTCTTGTGCAAAGTCACACTGTCGGCAATGGTGATATCAAGGTTTACGCTTGGATGCGCGCGTGCAAAATCGCAGAACACAGTTTGCAAATTGTCTGTGGCAAACCATTCAGGCAAACCCACCTTAATCTCGCCGGTGAGTTCAGGTACTGACAAGCGCATACGCGTTGTTTCATAACATTGCAAAATATTCTGAGCGTTCTCGAGTAAGATCCGACCAGTTTGTGTAAGGTGAATGGTCCGCGCCGATCGTTCGATTAGCGGTTTACCAACGCGCTCTTCAAGGCGTTTTATCTGCGTTGAAATGCATGGTTGCGTTCGATTTAATATATCGCCGGCCTTTGTAACATTCCCAGTCTTTGCAACAGTCACAAAAGCTTCCAGCAATTCTATACTTAAGCGTCCGGTTGTCATGATCAAATCTCCTTACCATTACGAGTATAGCATCTTGCCAAGCGTTATTGCAATTCGAAATATATGTGTTTAGCTGATCACAACTCCTATTCGTATATAAATAGTTAATCTAAAACTAAGGCGCAATTGCGATCTTAGATTGTTGTTTCAAACTAAGACAGGCTGATAAAATTTTACACATTGCGACATTTATTGTTGTATGCGCAAAAGTCTCAAAATCGAGTTATTGGTGAAAAATGACACGTTTTAAGCCCTTAATTCTCTTTAAAGTTGCTGAATTTCCCGGACCATAAAAATCTGTGATGGATTGCCGCAAATACTAATTTTTAGTTAACAACTCAAACTCCTAGTTTTTTCTTGTCTTCCCAAAGTTGTAGAAAAAAGAGGTCGTTAAAATGAGTGATAAGCTACGAAGCAGAGATTTTACAAACCACAATACAGCCGAAAGTTTTGATTTTGTTCATGAGTTTGATCAACAGATTGACGAAAATCAAACGCTCGAAATGAACGTGAAAAAGGCCCTTTATTCGCATACTGAGTTTTCTGCGCAGCAAATCATAACGCAAAGTAATAAATATAAATATCATGATGCGGTCGCACCGAATAAGAGCCATGATTACCTAACTGAGATCGTTGATGCGATGGCGTCTCTTAACAAACAGGGGCTGACAAACGAAAGCCTGGGCCAAATTAGTCACGAGGGAATGTCGTTTAAAGATGCGTTGGAAAGTTCTATTGAGAAAGTTGCCCAACGGCTAAACGGTAAAGGTTTGATTTATGTTGAACTGGGTCCAGAGCCCATCAAAACAAGCTTTATCCTGCAAAAATTACTCGATCTTGGCGTCAATATCACCCGATATATAGCTGTTGACATTAATCCTGCGTCAGAAGCGCCATTGCGTCCGATTTTTGAAGGTATCCTTGGCAAAACGCCGGTGGATTTTGTAAATGCGTCTTTTGAAGACTTCTCCTTAAACGCGTATTTGGGTGCAACGGATGAACCTGCATTGATTACAATGCTTGGTTTTCAAGAAGGAAATGATGATCCTTATACCATTACAAATTGGTTACAACAGATCGCACGCACAGATGATATGCTCTTGTCTGAGGTTCAATTATACAGCAATACAAGTGCTATAAATATTTCAAGCTTTTACCGAAATCCTATGATGCAGAGGTTTTCACGCATTGCGTTTGAACAAGGGGTAAAAGATAGCGCGATTTCCGTTGGGCGGTTTTACTTATTACCTGTGCAAACTTCAGACGGTGAATTTATCTTTGCAGCGATTTTGTGTGAGGAGTTTTTGGATGCAGATCGTAATCGTAAATTGTTTGTGTCTAACTATTGTTTAAAGTTTGATTTTCCACAATATCGAGCGTATCGTGAAATCGACAAACACTTTAAAATTGTGGAGGAGACGCTCACACAGGATGAAACTTTAATGTTTCAAATCTCGCTTCGAAATTAGTGTTTGCCATGAGTGACACGCTCGAAATCGGGGAGAATTCGGAACGCATTGAGGGGGTAATTGTTGCCACCTCAATAAAAGCGTCGCGAGAGGGAGAGTTTTTGGCGCATCAAACTCGAAACTTTATGTTTGCAGGCCTTTCCATTGTTGCTGTGACATTTGGATTGGCCCGTTACGGCTTTGGACTATTCGTGCCAGATATTTCTCGAGAACTTTCATTATCTCCCGATGTTATCGGGTTGATAGCCGGCTCGTCTTATGTCGGGTTTTTGTGCGCAACACTTACCGCAGCATGGATTTCTAAAAAATTTGGTCCGCGTGTTTCCATCGTTCTAGGTGGTTTGACGGCCAGTTTGGGAATGCTGTTGGTGGGGTTTTCAGATAACGGCCTAACGTTATTGCTTGCAATATTTATAGCGGGAACATCACCTGGATTTGCCTATCCTCCGTTTTCAGAAATTATTGTAAGGCGCATAAATGTGCAAAATCAGGAGCGGATATATGCTTGGATCAATTCAGGCACAGGCTTTGGTGTCGCACTTGCAGGACCAATCGTCTTGTTTTCAGCCTTTAATTGGCGCGCAGCCTATTTCATTTTTGCAGGTCTGGCTCTGATCGCCAGCATTTGGAATTATTTCACCACAAAACCATCGCGAATTGATCAAAACAATGTGCCACAAAAAAACGGTGCTGATGTCATTGATACAGGGTTTCGCGCTGTTATTAAAAGTTCGAATGCAAGGCCGTTATTCTGGGTGGCGTTTGGTTATGGATTGGCAACCAGTGCCTATTGGACTTTTGCAGTCGATCTGCTTTATGACGCTGGAAATGCCGATGAAGTGCGCATTGTGTTTTGGAGTGTGTTGGGCACCGCCGGTATATTTGGTTTTCTCGCCGGTTGGCTCACATCCAATTTTGGTCTTCGCGCTTCCTATTGTGCGCTTATGCTTGTGACTGCAATTTCTATCGGCATTCTTCCAATCATCGCAACGAACAATTATGCGATATATCTTTCATCAGCAGTCTTTGGTCTGGGCTTCATTGTTACAACGGCCTATTTGGGCATGTGGTCCTTACGCATTTTTAACTGGGCACCTGCGGCGGGTTTTGCCATGACCTTCTTCCTGATTTCTCTGGGGCAGGGGGTGGGGCCCATGATCATTGGATTATGTCTTCGTAACGGGATTGCCATGGATTGGATCTTTGGCTTCTGCGGGGTTTTATGTTTGATTTTGGCGTTGATCATTCCACCGCGCGCGGATCGTTGTCCGATCAAAGGAAATATTAAAAAGCGTGTAAAATCGATGGTTTCACAAAGATTCTAAGCTGCTTTTTGATGTTTTGAGGTAAAAATGGCCTTTTTGGGTGCAAAAAACCACCAAACATAACGAAAATGCATGCAAACTGCATTTGTATCGCGATTTATAATTATCATTATACACGTAAATAGGGTAATCATACTTCGTGTTACGCATTAATAAATGACTTCGTGCTCGTGGTCGCAATCGCAAATTTTTCCGATCAATTGACGAGAAGATCAAATTCGGGAGAGGGCAAAAACAGCCAGAAAATAGGCTGGATAGTAGGTTTTTTGCGTAGAACCTATGGATTAAGGTCTATTTCGCAAGAAATAGGCCTTTTTTTGATGAAGCATTTTAAATATCGAAATTACATGCAAGCGCTTACAGAAACTAGACTGCGCCATCAATGAGCGCTGACCCTGGGAAAAATACGCATCTATAAGTAGAATTATTAGATTTTTCGTGAAAATTCGCAGGTTTAATGAGGTGGCTAAGTTATTCTGCCAAAAGTTGAATGAAAATCACTCAAATATTGCTGCCATGCCTCACTTTCTGATACAAAATAAGGGAGGGTATGTGCCTTAAATGGTTCAGGCGCATACTTATCAAGCCAAGCATGAGCTATGTCTTCGCTCACATCCTCACCAACCCAGATAGATTGATCCATGCGAATGATCTGAAGTGTGGTGTCCTGACAAGAATTGACCGCTTCTGATAAGCTCATGGGGTGCAAGTCTGCCTCATGCACAAATTGGCAATCATACTGATCAACAAACAGCAAAAACTCCTCAGAGCCACAAAAACCGCAAGGCTTAGTGTTTTGGGTGCTAGCAATAGGTGCTCGGATTTTTTTCATGGCGGGAAATGCTTGATGTTGCGATATGCGAACCGGTCATTATTGCGTATATACGTTATTCGAAAACGTATATTTGTCAAGATGCCAGCAGCTTGCTCATCGGTTTTACTGGGGTAGAGAAGGGGATTAGATTGGGGGTAACCCACTTTACGGCAGAAGCTGTGAGCTTTATTTACCGCCGTCTTTGATCAGTTGGTTCAGTAAGTGCCGCAAGGTTTCTTTGCCTTCTTCACCGACAATCTTAGCGCAACTGTCTTCAATTTCACGGATCTGGCGTGCAGCAAGCGTTCTTAATTCCTGTCCTTTATCGGTAACCGAGACCATCTTATCTCGCTTATTACCTTCAACCATTTCCACTTTTAAAACGCCGCGTGCAACAAGGCGCTCGACCGCTTGTTGGGCTGCTTGCCGAGAGAAACCCATTTCCTTGTGAATTACGGATAATTTGACGCTCCGACCCCGCAACTGGCCAAAAACGCGCATATCTGACTGCCTTATATCAGCAAATTCAGTGTTTTCGCGCGCATGATCCATCTGCTCGTTCCAGCGCGCAAGCAGGGTCATCATCATGCCTTTGATGTTTACGCCCAGGAAATCGTCGTCTTTTTTCTCAATCATGAACATCAACTAACATGATTGACTTTACGGTCATAGATGATTAATTGTCAACCAAGGTTGATAAAACTCAAAATTTCTGGATTTGAACATGAATAGACGCGATTTTTTAAAAACGGCAGGATCAAGCACCATTGGAGCAGGTACCATGCTGGCAACTGGTGGCCTGGGATTTAGTCTGGGGCTAAACCAAAGCCTTGCCCAGACGGCAACAAGACCACTTCCGCTCATTCCAATGATGGATTTTTTAGACGGTATCAATGAGCGCATATCTTTAACGCTTCAATCCGCAAATCATGATTTCGGCAATAGTGGTGTGAGCCAAACCTTTGGCATTAATAACGATTATTTGGGGCCGGTTATTCGCGTTAAGCAGGGGCAAACGCTTCCATTTGATGTAACCAATAACATTGATGATGTCTCAACGCTTCATTGGCATGGATTGCATATTCCAGGGGATGTTGACGGTGGTCCGCATCAGGAAATAAGGGTGGGGGAAACCTGGTCCCCAGATGTGCCAATTGTTCAAAACGCGTCAATGAATTGGTTCCATTCTCATACCCATGGCAAAACTTCGCAACAAACCTATAAAGGGCTCGCAGGTGTAATGCTGATCGAAGATGATGCGAGTTTATCAGCAGACTTGCCAAAGACTTATGGTCTTGATGATTTCACGCTTATTTTGCAGGACAAAACCTTTAATGCCGCCAATGAAATGAGCTATGAGCTTACAGGTGAAGTCTTCGAGGAAGGTTTTTTAGGCGATACGATGGTGGTCAATGGTGCGATTGCACCGGTTTCGCAATCTGTGCCAAAAGGTTTGGTGCGGTTGCGCATCTTAAATGCCTGTAATGCGCGTTTCCTAACGCTTTCAATGTCAAGCGGTCCGCTCAATGTGATCGCGTCAGATGGTGGCTTTTTGGCAAACACAGTACAGGCTGACAACATCGTGATGTCGCCAGGCGAGCGCTATGAAATTTTGGTTGATATGGGGGCTAACCAAACCAACAACTTGCAGGTCACTTTGGGTGGTGGTGAGGGGGTCTTTGGATTTTTGGGTGGTTTATTTGGTGGCGGTAATCTAACCACTTTGCTCACTCTAAATCAGAATGGCGATCAAGGTATTGATGCAACCATGCCAGATACGCTGGCCAATATGGATATTCCCGACCCGGCGCAAGCCACCATTACGCGTTCGTTTGAATTAAACATGGATGGCAACACTGATTTTACAGCTCTGGCGCTCGCATGGGGCAATATCTGTGGCGAAGGCGCCATGGGGATAAACGGTCAACCCATGAATATGGAGCGCATTGATCAAAAAGTTCGCAAGGGCGATACAGAAATTTGGCGCATGACAGTCGGTGAAGATCTTCACCCGTTTCATATTCATGGTTGCTCCTTCCGTATATTAAGCCAGCAGGGTGCTGAACCACCCGCATATGCGCAAGGCTGGAAAGATATGGTGCATGTCGAAGATGGATGGTCAGAAGTCCTGGTCAAATTTGACTATGAAGCACCTGAACATGCGCCTTACATGTATCACTGCCATATCCTGGAGCATGAAGATTGCGGAATGATGGGACAATTTACCGTGACTTAGCAGGTGCTGAATGACATTGGTTTCATCTACCTTGCCTAGTAGCTCCTTGAATATAGGAAGCAAGAAGCAGAAAATTGACATCTCAAAACTAACATGTTAGTTGCGTGATCATGTTCGAAATTTAATCGAACAACGCAATTGATGTCGGATTTGGGAGAGACAATGAAATATCTACACACAATGCTTAGGGTCAGCGATTTAGACGCCTCAATCGCATTTTTTGAATTGCTGGGTTTTAAGGAAATCGCACGTTATGATGAGCCTGAAGCGCGCTTTACCATTGTCATGATGGCGCCTCCTGGTGGCGAGGATACACCAGTTGAACTTACTTGGAACTATGATCCAGAAGAATTGGGTGAAGCACGTTACTTCGGTCACCTAGCCTATGAAGTTGATAATATTTATGAAACTTGCGCACATTTGCAGGCAAATGGCGTTACGATTAATCGCCCTCCGCATGATGGCAGAATGGCCTTTATTCGCACACCGGATAATCAGTCCATTGAATTCTTGCAAAAGGGTACACCTTTGGAAAAATCAGAGCCTTGGACATCTATGGGTAATACTGGACATTGGTAATTCTGGCCACTGGTAGGTATGTGGTAAAGTGTGGTTAGAAAAATACAACTGCACTGAATTTAGCAAATTTTGATGCGTCCAACTTATGGTGACGCATCAGGGAAAGTAATAGATTATTCAAATATTTCAATCTGTTAATATCAATAACTTTCTCCTCACAATCGCGTCATGAAAACGTTTGGTTCAGTCACGAACTCTTTTATATCAGTTGATCTTCACTTTTGAGATAAAGGCGTCAATTGAAACTAAACTTCGTCTTTTCTCGTTACTTTGTCATCCACAAATTGATGAAACCGAAGACCACAGGAGAGTAATTATGAACCGCAGAACATTTCTCACCATCACAACTGGTTTGGGCGCAGGTGCTCTTTTAGCGCGTTCCGGCTTTGCCAATGCAGCAAAGAACGAATGGCCACCTGAGGCCGGTGAAAATTTTGCCTATGAAATCACTAAGCCTGATGCAGAGTGGAAAACCATTTTAGACGATATGCAATACAAAGTGTTGCGTCATGAGGCAACAGAGCGTTCGTTTACGCATCCATTGCTGCATGAAAATCGTGAAGGCACGTTCCATTGTGCCGGCTGTGATTTGCCGGTCTATTCATCAAAAACCAAATATAAAAGTGGCACAGGTTGGCCGAGCTTTTGGGATAATATTGATGATGCTGTGCGCACAAAAGAAGACAAATCCTTCTTCTCAACGCGCACTGAAGTACATTGCCGCCGCTGCGGTGGGCATTTCGGACATATTTTTGATGATGGCCCAGAGCCAACCGGCTTACGTCACTGTTTAAATGGTGCAGCGCTAACATTTAAGGCCGTTGAAGCGTAGCAAAAAAAGGGCTTCAAGTTGTGATAACTTGAAGCCTTTAAAATAGGAGTAGGCGGAGCTTCCATGCGGACGACCTCATTGGGGAAAGGTCAGGGAGGGTATATTGGCTCCGTACTCTGTCAAAATTGATACATGCGTTTTGCGATACGCGAATTGATCTGCATCAATCCACAGCCATAAAAATCACCCAATATCAGCCTCGTAATTAACGCTAAATTTAGCGCTAACTTGCCGAATTAAGTTAGTTATTCCATAATTGTGGTATAGGTTTTGCGTAATCGGGGTTGTAAATGAAATTTTTCGAAATGCGTCGGCATAGCATGCGGCGGAAATATGAAAACTGTAAATCCGGCACGAAAAAACCCCGCAAGCATTTAAGCCAAGCGGGTATTGATCTTGCACGCGGTGTAAGTGAGCAGATGCGGATTGATGGCGAAAGCCGTTTTCATGGTGTCATCACATCCAAAAAACCGCGCGCCATTGAAACAGCTTTGTGTTTTGGCTTTGAAGTCGATGTTTTTGCCAAAAGTTTAGGTTATTTCCCCGAAAAGGTTTATCGAAAAAGCAAGTGGCCTGCAGATTTTGCTTCCATGAGTAAGGCCATGAAGAAGCATAAAAATGTCGCCAAATATGCACGCCAACAGGCCGATATTTTGGCGCTTCATATTGATCAGATTGAAGAAGGTCAAACTATCTTAGGAGTTTCCCATGGCGGTATCATGGAACTCATGGCGATGGGGGCGTTGCCCAATGATGATCATAAAAACTGGGGCAAAATATTTGACTATTGCGAAGGTTTCCGTCTTTCCCGTGATGGCGACAAATGGACGGGTATTGAGATTTTGCGGGTCGATTAAAAAAACACTTACAAAAGCGAAACCAGCCTATATGGTCTTTTTGTTATCGATTTCAGTTAGATAGTTTTGAATTAATTCATTAAGCAATTCACGCCCTTCTGCAGGGATCGTTTCTACCAATTGCCGCTGCGTTTCAACATGATCCGTGACCGCCGCATCGATAACTTTTCGCCCATGTTCAGTCAGTTGAACACGCACACTACGCTTGTCCTCAGGATTTTGGACCCTTGCCACAAGGCCATCCTTTTCAAGTTGATCAATGCGATTGGTCATCGTCCCGGAGGTCACCATCATTGTTGCCAGCA
>JAHDFS010000009.1:31795-33138 GCA_020628035.1 Rhizobiaceae bacterium | reverse complement strand
TATCTTGACGTCAAGATAAATAGGATACGCACATGTTACGAAGCTTTGACATCGCAATCACAGCGCTCGCCCCCATGATTTGGGGCAGCAGCTACATTGTCACCACACAATTTCTTCCCAATCTTGATCCATTCACGATATCGCTTTTGCGTGCTTTGCCCGCAGGATTGCTGCTATTGTGCTTGGTAAGGCAATTGCCCAAAGGGCAGTGGGTCTGGAAAATGTTTATTTTGGGCGCTCTGAATTTCTCAATCTTTTGGTCGTTATTGTTTTTCACCGCATATCGATTGCCAGGGGGAGTGGCAGCTGTCATGGGCGCGCTACAACCCTTTATCGTGGTGTTTGCGGCCTATGGAATTTTAAAAACACCAGTTAAGGCAGTGTCACTATTAGCAATTTCTGCTGGCGCATTTGGCGTGGCATTGATCGTGTTAACGCCAGACGCAAAACTGGACGGTCTCGGTGTTTTGGCGGGGATTGCAGGATCGGCATCAATGGCGTTTGGAACTGTTTTAAGCAGAAAATGGCAGCCACCTGTTTCAGCGCTCACCTTTACCGCATGGCAACTCACCGCAGGGGGCATTTTATTGTTGCCATTTGTATTCATCGCGCCGACCGATTGGGCGAGCATTACACCAACCAATCTTGTCGGGATTGGATATCTTGGATTAATTGGCGCTGGCGTAACTTATATAATTTGGCTGAGAGGCATCAGATTATTGCAGCCAACAGCTGTTTCAATTTTAGGTCTGCTGAGCCCGATCAGCGCAACAATTTTAGGATGGGCCTTACTGTCCGAAACCCTAAATAGTTCGCAGCTAATTGGCATGGTTATCGTTTTCACCAGCGTGATTTTCGGGCAATATTTTCTAAGGTCAAAATCTTAAAACCGAGGTGGTTTTAATTTACCCGTGCCGCTTAAAACTTGCGACAACGCGGCCAAACACATCAACGTCTTGGAGAGGAAATTCAAAATCAGAATATCGATCATTATCAGAAATAACCCGAAGTTTGTCATCCGGCAGAAGTTCAACCCGCTTCACCATCAAGCCATGTCCATAATTGATGGCGTATAAGTCCGGCGGGGAGGGGTAATTATGGCTGGTATCAACAAAGACATGCGAGCCGTTTGGCAATGTTGGTTCCATCGAATCACCCGTCACAGGCATGGCGTAAGTTTGATCCATCTGTGGCCATGAGGATTTGATGTCCTCGGGGAAGCTCCAGAAACCATCGATACCTAATGATCGCATTGGTGACCCCGCATTATCCGTTTCAATCGGTGTGCTCGCTTCGCTCATGCCTGCATGCGCGTTAAAGCTTGCAATATCACCTTCTGATTT
>JAHDFS010000009.1:19880-31695 GCA_020628035.1 Rhizobiaceae bacterium | reverse complement strand
AAGCATAATGCGCAGCAATTGCCGATAATCCATGAACGTATTCCATTCCAAATTATGTGTTGATACGCCGATACTAAAGAGAGTGAATTTATACATATACGAATAATTTTGCTTGTCAAATACGTAATATACGTATATACGTTAATGTATGGCAAAATTATACGTTTGTTGTTGGTAAATTGGGTTGAGTAGGGCGGAAGCATATGGGTGTAACCACGTGGACTGAGACACAAGATGCGATCCTACTCAACGGATTAAAGGCCAATCAAACCTATGCACAAATTGCCAATTTATTAGGTGTAAGCAAAGCCATGGTATCCGGGCGGATACATCGTTTGCGAAAACTCAGGCACATAAAAATTCCCGCAAAGCAAGAAAAAGCTTCATCTAAAAACTCAAAACCAAAACGTATTTTACGCGCAATGCCGCCGTTAAACCTAGATAGGCAAAGTCCATCCATAGAGGTCGTAAAACCCAATAACCCGCCCGTGCGTTTTTCCATATTACAGCGCGGATATTGCACTTGGTGCGTGGAGGATGTCGGAGCAGACGCGCAGGCAAACATGAAATGTTGTGCAGCACAAGTTATGGATAAATCCAAACGAGAAGGAGACAGGCGTTCAAGCCATTGTACCTATCATTATGAAATGAGCCGGCGCCGATTATCGCAGTAGGGCGTTTGAATCAATTCATCAATGATGCCGGACAAACCTATGAAAATCATATCGATTTCAGGTTTTATATCTCAGCCGAACAATCAGCACACAGACAGTCTGCTCAATCATAAAAATTAAAATCGGTCGCTAAGAAAAGGATGTTGCGGGGTAAATAACGAACATAAAATTGGAGCCGAAATTGGACACAAATCCGCCAATCCGCAATATGTCATCCCTAAAACCGCAAAACATTGTCCTCAAGCCAGGCGCGAAGAAATTGCCCAAGGGCGTAAAAGGTTTTTCCATCTCAGAAGTGGAAGATCCATATGTTGATCAGCCGCGAGAAAAACAAAAACTGCGTGTTGTTCAGCGCACATCTGATAATCCGCTGCTTGAAATGCTTAATCGAAAGCGCATTGATCAAGCTCAGTTTTTGGCCGGTTACAAATATATGGCCGCTTATCTGATATGCACTGGTCAAACAGGCGCGGGTATAGATTACGCGCGCCAACGTGTTGATTATAGCTCTCCGCCGACGACAATGACGGAGAAGCAAATTAATGCGCAGGATCTCATCCGAAACGCCAATCAAACACTTTTAAGGACAGGTCACAATCAAAGAGGTGAGGATGAGGCTGTGATCCGAATTCAAAAGATTGCAGGGGAAGGTCTAACCGTCACGCAATATTGTTGGATCGTTTTGGGTTTGAAGAGCTCAAAATCAATCTCAAAACAAATGACAAATCTTCGCGATGATTTATCTGTACTTGCCAAATATTGGGGTTTTGAGGGCGAGAGGTGATTTGCGCCAATTATGAAGTCCAGATACAAATTTTCTTCGTTAGCCTTAATTTGCCAGTAGATTTCTACTGATAAGTATGAACTTGCATTGATTAACAAGCATGACAGCACGATATTACAAAGAAGATTGTTCTATCGAGGAAAAGAAAATGCGCACATTTGATGAGATCTACGAGATATCAGCTGAACGTAAAGGCGGGCATGATGCATTAGAGGCGCTTGTGGGTGAATTGCCAAAGTCTGCGGATGAACTCGCCGCAATTTCCGATGACAGGTGGCTGGCAGCCATGACCAAATGTGTATTTCAGGCTGGGTTTAATTGGAAGGTCGTTGAATCCATGTGGCCCGGTTTTGAAGCAGCATTTGAAGGATTTGATATTGGTCATTGTCTCATGCTCAATGATGAAGATTTCGAGCGCTTGGTGTCTGACACACGTATTGTTCGATATGGCGCTAAGATTAAAGCAGTCCAGCAAAATGCTGCCTTCATTACGTCGATGGCTGACCAAGGCGGGGTTGGAAAAGTCATCGGTGATTGGCCATCAGAAGATTACATTGAACTACTGCAATTGCTCAAAAAGAGCGCAGCGCGCATGGGTGGCACTACCGGGCAATATTGTTTGCGCTTTCAAGGCAAAGATAGTTTTCTACTCTCGCAAAGCGTTGTCGGGCGTCTTACCGCAGAAGGCGTGATCGACAAAGCGCCAGGCTCGCAAAAAGCAATGAGGCAGGTCCAGGATGCATTTAATATCTGGAAAGAACAATCGGGCCGCTCATTGACAGAAATCTCTCGCGTATTGGCGATGAGTGTTTAGTTGGAGATTTCGGCAATATCTATTTTTGCACTTGAACTAAACAGAATTAACAGGCGGCGATTTATTTTCCCTCGCAAATGCGTTTAATTTCATCAGCTGCATAATCAGCCTCGCTCTCAAAAGTCATGGAATGTGCAAATGTACAGCCTTGTTTTGCAATGCGCTCGGCTTCTGCTGGGTGAGATCGCACCCAATCTAATTGAGACTGTAAATCACTCAAATCGGCTTTGATTGGGACATAATGCTCATATGGTTTCAGTTTGTGATAGTACCATTGTTGAAACCCGGCCTGACTTTCCACTTTAAGCACGCAACAGCCAAATAAAAGGCGATGGTATAGATTGTCCCAAGCATTTGATGCACCATCAATATCGATGGCAAATTTACGATTTAGCCAACTGGCAGCTTCAATACGCGAACCCATCAGGCCCATTTGCTTTAATACGTTCACTTCTTCATCCGCACCAACAAAGCGAAAATCAACGTCCGTATCCTTGCATGCAATGGCCATACGAATGCGCTGATTAACTGCGCCATTCGAAATCAAAGTGTCATCACAAATCCTCAGGCCAATACCAGTAACATTGCCACGCCAGATAATATCATCACTTCTTTCTGACCATGGCACCGACTGTGACGCATAAAGATCACGTTGTTTTTGATATCCGTTTGTTTCGAAGAAATACGGATCTGGCAATAGGCCGCTATTTGCAAAAACCGATGAAAAACGCACATCGGCCAAGCCTGCATGATTGCCGTCTGAAATATCGCAAATCAAATGATGCGCTGCTTCGCCTGCGATCGCAGCATAGTAAAGATAAGTGGCACTGCGAGATTTGATCGAGCGGTATATCGCATTGTCTTGATAAAGATGGATATCCGGCCGCCACGCAAGGTTTATAGTCGAACCTTTATGCTCTATCAAAATATCCCACGGGGATAGGAGTGAGGGAGCATGCGAAAATGTTATTTGGGTTGAAGGTAAAGTTGAAGATATATGCGCTGGTTTGGTCAGTCGGTTCAGAACGTTTTGGCGGATACGATAATCGCTGTATTTTCCTACAATGAAATTATACATCATATCCCAATCTTTATCTTACATAAAAATGCAGGGTTAATGCGATTTCATACCGCGAGAACGCGATAAACGGGGTGGCGTTTCAGGTGTTTCGGTTTCATCCTCGGTGATCGTTTTTGGTTCAAAAATACCGCCAGATTTCACCCAATCATCGTGAAGTTTTTGCATGGTCAGCCATGCTCCAGACCCGTTCTTGAAGTAACGTCCAAATTTGCCCGCGCTGGCGCGATTTATCCGCTCTTTGCCATCGATCAAGTCATTGATATAAAATTTTGACAGGCCAATGTTCTTTGAAAACTGCAGGACATGAAGGTTGCTGTCTTTTATGGCTTTGTGAATAATTTCACCGGGATGTTGTGGTGCTTCACCAGCAGATATTTTTGTCTTCAACGGAGGCATAATCGGCCCTTTAAGTATTTACCTAACAATGACTTTTAGCCTCGATTAGACTTGTCCTCAAGCGGTCAGTGATGTTTATTTCATGCGATAATGATTTCAAAGTCGTGTTTTTAAGGGGAAAAAATGGTTCCGATTTTAATAACTGTGCTCGCATTTGCGACTTTGGTCTTTTTGGTCATGGCGTTAAGGCTAAGTGGAGCCATAGAGCGTGCGGTGCAAGAAGGTTCTCCAGATACTCCGCAGGGTTATTCAAACATTATCAAATCTGCAATCGCAAAGCATGTAGACAAAGATGATAAACCCACCCGGAAAATGGTCTTCCGGCTTAGATTGCTCGTCGCCATCATTGTTTTATTGTTTTTGGAGATCTTGATCGTCGCCTTTACGATTACCTAAATTTATCCAACAAAAAAGCGCGGTGAATACAACACCGCGCTTGATAGAAACATTATTTGAAATGTGCTGGGTTGGTCTACAATGCCAGCTGATAGGTTTCCGGTGCATAATGGAAGCCATCACCACGTGCGACCACATAACCAACAGCCGGGAAGGGCATGTGATAACCAATAAATGGAATTTTATCGGCCGCTAACATGCCAAACACCTTGCGGCGGGAAGCGGCAGCGCCTGCTTTATCTGCATCAAAGCGAACTTCCCAATCAGGTTTTGCCAATGACCACACATAGTGGTTGGCAAGGTCAGCTGCGATCAATAATTGTTGGCCGTTGCTCTCGAGCATATAAGTCATGTGGCCTGGTGTGTGACCAAATGCTGCCATGGCTGTTATCCCTGATGTCACAGAGCCGCCATCATCAAGGAAAGTAATTTTGTCAGCCATTGGCGTGACCATTTTTGCCACCATATCGCCCACACGATTACCAGCGTCCATTTTTGACCAGAAATTATATTCTGCTGAACCTGTGAAAATTTTGGCGTTCGGGAATGTTGGGCTGCCACCCATCATCAAACCACCAATGTGATCAGGATGCATATGTGTGAGGACGAGAATTGTGATATCTGACGGTGCATAACCTGCGCCTTCCAGTGCGGTCACTACGCCAGGTACATCGCCACCTAAACCTGTGTCAAACAAGACCACCTCAGAACCCGTATCCACAACTGTGGGAGTGAAAAATGCCTTAAATGCATCACTTGCGATGAGGTTTTCAGCGGAAAATGCGTTGAATTCATCTGCGGACACATTCATCCCAAATGTTTTTTGCGGCTCCGATGCATTTGTAGATCCTGCAAGCAATGTAGTCACGATAAAATCGCCAACTTTATAATGAGAATATGGTGCATTGGCCTTTCCGGCAGAATGACCGGCTGCTTGTGCATTTGAGGTCAAAACTGTCGCTGCAGTGCCTGCAAATGGCAGGGCGGCGCTACCTAAAAGAAATTTGCGACGGGGGAATTTAATGTTAACAGTCATGGTGCGATCTCCTCATGTCAGATAAGCGATTTAACAATGTAATTCTGGGACATATAAACCTAGTGTACGTCGTAATTTTGACAGTAGATTTATAAAATATCGATTTTTTTATAAATTATCGATTTATTTTTGAATTGGCAACCATTGATTAAACTTTTGATCAATTGCGCAACTGCAAGCTTCGCATAACGTCTCAAGCGCGATCTCATCACCCTCTGATAATTTATCGGTGAATTCTAAGCCGCTGCTTTTAATTGATAATTTAGGTCCGCTGTGCTAAATTTGGATCAATCTGGGGGCGAGTTGCACTGCGAAAAGGAGTTGCAAATTGCCAAATGTAGAGCAGAGTTATTCGAAAGCCTCTTTCGTCGTTTGCTTCATCGCGTTCGGCTTGTCTTCTTATTCTTTAAACGCCCAAATCTTCACACCAGCGGATCAAATGCCAAAGATCAAGACGCCAGCGCCGGTGATTTATTTGTCCAATAATTTGGATGAGAAAGATAAATTGGGTTATTGCATCGATACAGTCGGTCGTGGCCTATCCGATAGGCTTCACTTGCATTCTTGCAAACCTCAGGGCGGGGACGTGCAGTTTTCTTATGATATGCGCACCGGACAAATTAGATCCGCAACATTTGATAACTTATGCGCTGAAATAGCTCCAAAAGAGGTAAGCTCGAGTGACGCGACGATGGGCAATTTGAAACTCGTTAGATGCCAAAATTCGATCATGCAAAAATTCACCTATGATGAACACAGCGCGCAATTTCGCACGCAAGGAATTGACAATTTTTGTCTCGCCTCGTCCGGGGATAGTCGCAAAGCAGGCCCATTTATGGCCAGAGATCTTGTCATTGGTTTATGCACAGCAATTCCTACGCATCTGAAAAGCTGGACAATTTTGGAATAAGCAATTCGCAAAGCACATTGACATCTTTCTGATTTGACAAAAATATGAAATATTTATTGGCAGATTATAACAGCCAATATGATTGCGTATAAATTGATTTCGATCTGCTTAAATGACTATTATCAACACTGAACGTCTCAAATTACGCCACGCGGAAGAAGCGGATACGGCCGCACTTCATGCCGCCTTTAGCCATTCGGAAGCGATGAAATATTGGGACACGCTTCCACATTCAAGTCTTGCGCAAACCAAAGACTTTGTCCGCGGCATGATGGCTATGTCACCTGAACAAGGTGAGGAATTTGTGGTCGAGTTTCAGGGTATTGTCGTCGGCAAGGCTGGCTTTTGGCGTTATCCTGAAATTGGCTTTATTTTCAATCCTCAATATTGGGGGCGGGGGCTCGCAAAGGAAGCCGTCGCCGCATTGATTAAGTATGGTTTTGAAAAGAAGCAACTGACGAAAATCACAGCTGATGTTGATCCGCGCAATCAACGCTCTATCGGTCTGCTAGAGGGCCTAGGATTTATTGAAACACATCGCGAAACCAAAACCTTCAAGGTAGGCGATCAGTGGGTGGATAGTGTTTATTTTTGTCTTCAATCAAAAGACTGATGCGTTTCGCTCAGCAAATGTCCAATCATCGTTTGGCGCTGCTTGATAACTCTGATACTGGTGTTCGTCTATGAAAAGATTGCATATCAGAGACGAAGGCCAATGAAACTAAATAACAACACAAAAGCCATCGTCTTCATGATTGCATCCATGTATGCGTTTGCCACAACGGATACGCTGATCAAAGTTGTTGCAGGCGGCGTTTCCCCGGCACAAACTATGTTTTTTCTTACTCTAGGTGGTCTGGTGGTTTTTGCCGCGATCGCGCTTTATCAGGGTGAGAGCGTTTGGGACAAACGCGCGATATCCAAGGTTCTCATCATACGTTATGTGGCGGAAATTACGGGCCTTGTCAGCATGGTATTAGCGCTCGCGCTTGTGCCATTGTCGACAATTGGCGCGATAATTCAATCCGTGCCGTTGCTTGTGACATTTGGCGCGGTGTTGTTTCTACAGGAGCGTGTAAGCTGGCGGCGATGGACATCAATTATTGTTGGTTTTTTAGGTGTCCTGTTGATCATTCAGCCAGGTGCTGATTCTTTTGAACCGGCCGTTTTGTTAGCCTTCACGGCTGCCGTTGCATTATCTGTGCGCGATCTGACAACGCGCGTCACTCCGCCCAATATGTCATCAGCAAGTTTGGCATGCTACACGATGGTGGCAACCATACCTGTGCCTGTAATTTGGCTGGTCATAAATGGTGAGAGTTTTGTGCCGCCAAGTGCGCACATCATATCCCTTATCGGAATGGTAGCCTTCGGCGCGATTGGCTATCTGCTCATCATCGCATCGGTCCGCGCCGCTGAAGTGTCTGTTGTCTCACCCTACAGGTATTCGCGATTGATATTCCTAATGGCATTTGGAATGATCATATTTGATGAAAGACCCGGGTTTTGGGTGCTCATTGGCGCAGCGCTAATCGTGGCATCAGGTATTTATATGATGTGGCGCGAGCGTTTGGCAAAAGCGCAATGAGCGTGCAAATCACATCTTAACAATCACATTGCCGCGTTTATGACCGCTTTCAACCGCCGCATGCGCGCACATGATGTCACTGAACGGGTAGACATGTTCAATCACAGGTGTGAATTGCAAATTTGCAGCCAAATGCGCAAGCAGCTCAATATCGCGACGTTTTGCAGTTGCAACACCACCAATGATGCGTTTGCCAGCTTTGCGCGCTTTTCGGGACATGCGATCAAACCCAATGGCTTGCGCAAATGAGCCTAGCACTAAAACCAACCGGCCATTGGCATTTAAGATCGTTTCATATTGGCGGATATTGATCTCAGCATTGCAGTTAAGGATCACGTCATATTTTTCGCCAAGTTTGGTAACATCTTCTTGTGTGTAATCAATCACATGATCGGCACCAAGCTCGCGCACAATATCGAGATTGCGGGTTGAACAGACACCGGTCACTTCCGCACCAAGATATTTTCCGATTTGAACCGCCGCTGATCCAACGGAGCCGGACGCGCCAATAATCAGCACTTTCTCACCCTGTTGCACATTGGCTTTATCGCGCAAAAAATTTAGCGCGGTGGTGCCGCCAAAGGAAAGGGCAGCGGTATGTTCAAAGCTTAGATTTGCAGGTTTTTTAGTGATCAAACCATTTTGATCAAACGCGCGATATTCGGCATGGCAACCAAGTTCGGTGTCAGCAAAAGCAATAACCTGATCACCAACAACAAATTCAGTGACATCTTTGCCCGTATCAATCACTTCACCGGACAGCTCAGTACCAAGGATTGGCTTGCGCGGACCGGTAATGCCGAAGATGAGGCGACCCAACAAGCCAAAGCCTTTGGGGAGAGAAAGGGAACGCGCCCGCCAGTCGCCAGAGGATACGCTGGCCGCACGAATGCGGATCAAAACCTCATGGTCTTTGATCTCTGGCACAGGGACCTCCTGGATGCCAACGACTATTGGCGGGCCGTATTTGGAATAAGTCGCAGCTTTCATTTTGGTTGGTTTTGGCAAACTCATTAAAAAGCTGTCTTTAGAAAAAGTATTTCCGGAAAATGTGTCTTGTGGGAAGTGATTGGTCATCGGAGTGTCTTTCAATATCACGCCAACAATTTTGGCTGGCAAAATCGATTAGGGGGTGCTCCACCTATCTTCTAGCATTCAGGGGGGACAGCTTAGATAGGTGGAGCCGAGTGCAGCATCGTGCCATAGTCTGCATCGCTCAGTTTTGGGTTTGTGGAGCTGAGCGAAGTTGTGGTCAGGCTATGCGACGCGCAACAACAAAACGGCAAGCGGGCTTATGGTTGTGGTCATCCGCTTCGAGAATTTCAAAACCGTTTTGTTTAATCTTTTCCTCGATTTCATCTCCTGTGATAAAATTGACATAAGGTGCTTTACCCACCAATCGCATCAATGGAACCATGATGTCATAAAGCAGGCTTTGATTTTTCAGGCATACTGTTTTTGAAATGAACAGGCCGCCTGGTTCTACCGATTGCTGGATGCGAACAAGCGCGTCGTCCAAATCTGGCAATAGGTGTAAGAGTGAAGACGCAAAAACCACGTCATAAGTTTCAAAACTTGGCAAATCATCAACACTGCTCTGCGCAAACGTAACATTATTCGTGCCGTCAACTTCACGCTTTTTCTCAGCAATATCAATCATTTCTCTGGAATAATCTTGCGCTGTGATATGGCGCACATGATCTGATAAAATGAGGGAGGTCGTACCTGTTCCGCAGCCAATTTCGAGCATATGATCAGATGGCTTTAAATGCGCCTTGGTGCGGGCAAGTGTATGCTCATAAGCCTCAGGGTCATCAACTGGGCGGGCAGCATATTTTGCTGCTAATTTATCCCAAAACTTTGAGGCTTTCTCATTGGTAGCCTTTTTCTCGGGTGTTTGCGGGTGAGATGCGTTGTTAAGTGTAAGAGCTGTCATATCATTGTCGCCTGATGAAATAGCTTGTTTAACGTCCTGATCCAAAGGTGTAACGGATGAATGTGTCATGCGTGTTTCCCGTTTGTAAAGAAATGTAAAGTTTGAAAATGACTTGGCGCCTAAAGTCATTTGTTTGTGTGTTGTGGGATTTATACCAATGCGTAATGCGAAGGTAAATTGACTAAATTCGTAAGAGTGATATGCATATATGCATGGATTGGAAATCAGTGAAATTTGATTGGAACCGCGCGCGCGCCTTTTTGGTCACTGCAGAAGAAGGTTCGTTATCGGCGGCGGCCAAAGCCCTTGGCATGGCGCAACCAACACTAGGTCGGCAGGTTGATGCGCTTGAAGAAGAATTAGGGGTCATTTTATTTGAGCGGCTTGGGCGAGGGCTGAGCCTCACGCCATCAGGCCATGAATTACTCTCTCATGTACGCAGTATGGGTGAAGCGGCAAGTCAAATGTCGCTGGCGGCGACCGGACGGTCAAAGGCGCTGGAAGGCTCAATATGTATTACTGCAACAGAAGTCACCGCGATCTATGATCTTGCGCCCATCATTGCCAAATTGCGCAAAATTCACCCGGGTGTGGAAGTTGAAGTGGCTGCATCAGATGACAGCAAAGACTTGCGCCGCCGGGAGGCTGATATCGCTATGCGCAATTATCGGCCCAAAGAGAATGATCTCGTTGCCCGCAAAATTGGTGAAGAGGTTGCGATGTTATATGCATCAGCCGACTATATCGAAAAATACGGTGTACCGAACAAATTGCGCGATCTGAGAAACCATAAATTTGTAGGGTTCGATGGCTCCGATGAAATGGTCAAGCAACTCTCCAGCATCGGACTTGAGATTTCTGACGATAATATCACTGTCCGCGCAGGCAATCACATGGTGCATTGGGAACTCACCAAAGCTGGCGTGGGCATTGGGATTATGCCTGAGCGGGTGGGAGACTTAGAACCCAAGGTTCGTTCGATTATGCCAAGTTTTCGCAAAATGGTTTATCCGGTTTGGCTGGTAGCTCACCGAGAATTGCACACCAGCCGGCGTATTCGCACCGTGTTTGATTTTATCGCGAGCGAATATTCAGCCAAACGACGTGCTGGCTCATAATACCGTTATTCACCCGCTAATAGCGATGCATTGCCACCAGATGCAGTTGTATCAATGCAGATATGTCGTTCAATGACGCATGCATGCGCCATGTTATGTGATGTCATCAGCGGGATGATTGCACCCTCGCGCGCTGCAAGCGCTTTTCGCGCGTTTTGGAGATCATCTTTTGTCGACCAAAGCGCGACGCCATCAATCCCGTTTAAATGTGTGAGCAAATCTCTATCCAAATGGCCGTTGATAGCGTTTTTTCCAGATGCATCGGGCGCAATCATTAAAGCAGAACAGCCATTTGCTTGGGCAATGTCATACTGCGCTTTTGCATCTTCAAAACTTGGCCCCAAACATAAGATTGTGCCACGCCCTAAGGTCGATAAACGGTTAGATTCGCCCGTTGGACCCGGTAAGTCAGCGGTGGTGAGCGTCTCACGCGTTTCACCGGCAAGTCTATCTAATGCAGATTGAACGGCAGCTAGATCAACCGGATTGCCGGCTTTGGTGGTGTGTTCTTTGATATCATCATGAAGGAATTTCGGCACATAATGCGGACCGCCAGCTTTGGGTCCGGTTCCGGACATGCCTTCACCACCAAAGGGTTGGGAACCAACAACAGCGCCAATTTGATTGCGGTTTACATAAATATTACCAACATTTAACCGACTGGTGACTTGTTCCACCCGATCATCAATACGCGTATGAAGGCCAAAAGTTAGCCCATAGCCACTGGCATTAATATCATCAACAACTTGTTCAATCTCATCAGCTTTGAAAGTTGCGACATGTAAAACCGGGCCGAAGATCTCTTTTTCCAGATCGGCAATACCACCGACTTTGATCACCGATGGTGCAACAAAATATCCCGTATCGGGTACAGAGAGCTGTTTCAATAAGCGCCCAGCATGTTTGGCATCAGCAATGTAGTTAGAGATCTCATCGTGTGCTGTTTGGCTGATCGCAGGGCCAATATCAGTTTCGATATTCCACGGATTACCGATAGATAACTGGTTCATTGCGCCATACAGCATATCCAAAAACTCATCTGCGATATCTTCTTGCAGATATAAAACGCGCAGCGCAGAACA
>JAHDFS010000009.1:13088-19780 GCA_020628035.1 Rhizobiaceae bacterium | reverse complement strand
ACACTGCCGGGACCGGGCAAAAGTTGCAGAACACTTTTGGGAACGCCTGCTTGATGCATGAGTTTAACAGCGAAGGTTGCGATCAACGGTGTTGGATCAGCTGGTTTTGCCAAAACACCATTGCCAGCAGCAAGCGCTGCAGATATTTGGCCGGTAAAAATCGCAAGCGGGAAATTCCACGGCGAAATACAGCTGATGATGCCGCGTGATTTTTGCTCACTAAGTTGCGTTGCCTGAGCGGCGTAATAGCGTAAGAAGTCAACCGCTTCCCGAATTTCAGCAACGGCATCTTTGGGTGATTTGCCCGCTTCGCGACACAAAACAGCGAAGATCTCACCAGAATTCTGTTCATATAAATCAGCGGCTAGATTTAAAATATATGCACGATCCGCAGCTGATGTTGATTGCCAATCTGTTGCTGCTTCTAAAGCCGTATCCACATCCTGCGCAGATGCATGAGACACTTTGCCAACGACATCGTTTAAAACTGTAGGATTAATCACATCATGCGGTTCTGAGGATTGTAGCTTACCGCCGATCAGCGGTTCTGCGACCCATGAATGATCCTTGAAGGGTTCTCGAACAGCATAAAACTTTTTAAGATCATCGGTATTGCGTAAGTCCCAACCTTTTGAGTTTATGCGTTCTGGCTGGAATAAGTCTTGAGGGTTGATCACATTAGATGGCGGCAAGTTCTTGTTGGTTTCTAGCTGCTCAAATGGATCGCTGGCGACAGTTTCCGCAGGCACATCCTTATCAACAATCTGATTAACGAAGGAACTATTGGCACCATTTTCCAATAAACGGCGCACGAGATAAGCCAATAAATCACGATGCGCACCAACTGGCGCATAAATGCGTGCTTTGACATCTTCCGTTTTCAAAATGAGGTCATGTAGTGGTTCACCCATACCATGCAGGCGCTGGAATTCGAATGAAGATGTGTCTTCAGACATTTCGAGGATAGCGGCAATGGTATGAGCGTTATGCGTGGCAAATTGCGGATAAATGCGATCCGTCATTGCCAATAGCTGTTGCGCACAACAAATGTAGGAGACATCCGTATGTGCTTTGCGCGTGAAAACGGGAAAGTCTTCAACGCCATCGACTTGTGCAACTTTAATCTCACTATCCCAATAAGCACCTTTAACGAGGCGGACCATAATCTTGCGATCAAGCTCTTCAGATAGCGCATAAAGCCAATCTAGCACGAAGGATGCGCGTTTACCAAAGGCCTGAACCACAACGCCGAACCCGTCCCAGCCTTCAAGTTCTTTTGAACGCAGCACCGCTTCAATAATATCGAGCGAAATATCAAGACGATCAGCTTCTTCGGCATCGATGTTAAGACCCATGCCGGCGGACTTGGCGAGGATCGCAAGTTCTCGCACGCGTGGGACAAGCTCGTCCATCACACGCGCCTTCTGGCCCAGTTCATAACGTGGATGAAGCGCGGAAAGCTTGATGGAAATGCCCGGATTCTGGGTAATGTCATCAGAAGTTGATCTTTCTGAAAGCGCTCGAATGGCATCGCAATATGCATGGAAGAAGCTCGTTGCATCCTCATAAGTCAGCGCCGCTTCACCAAGCATGTCATAGGAATAGGTGTAACCTTGTTCTTGCGAAGATTTCCCGCGTTCAACAGCTTCTTCAATGGTTTCACCCAAAACAAATTGATGCCCCATTTCTTTCATCGCACTCTGAACCGCAACGCGGATCACAGGTTCGCCAAGGCGTTTGACCGCGCTGTGCAGAAGATCAGCTATGCCATTGCCTTCTGGATCTTTGAGAACTTTACCGGAAAGCATGAGTGCCCAGGTTGAGGCATTCACAAGCGATGAACTCGATCGCCCCAAATGCTCACCCCAAGAGGAGGGGGAAATTTTATCCTCAATAAGCTCATCAATGGTTTCCGCATCAGGCACGCGCAGTAAGGCTTCAGCCAAACACATCAAAGCCACCCCTTCATCGGTGGATAGACCATATTCTGCAAGAAAGACTTCCATCAATCCCGGACGACCATCATTGCGTATGCTTTCAACCAATTTGGTCGCGCGGGTGACAGACGAATGACGAATATTAGCATCTGGCTCAAACTTTTTTCGAAGCCCTTTAAGAACGTCAAATTCATCAGCACGTGCATGTTTGCGAATTAGATTGCGATGATCAGCCAAACTTTTCATGTCATTCATTCCTTTCCTTTGTATAAACTATAACATTTTTTCAAAGGTCGTTTTGACTTCAATGCGAAAAATGTTGTAATAATTCACCAAGATATAAAGCATATATGGAGAATATGACTTCTATGAGTGGTAATTTAAGTCAGTTAGATCAATATGATTTGAAAATAATTGATGCGTTGCTGATCGATGGCCGAATGACCGTCACCGATCTTGCAAAGCAAGTGGGTCTGTCAAAAACCCCGTGTCAGGTTCGTATGCGCCGATTAATTGATGATGGATTTATTACAGGATTCAGAGCCAGCGTCGACTATCAAAAATTAGAAAGAGGTCATGTCGCCTTTGCTGAGGTGAAGCTGCGCGATACGACCAAAAACGCTTTGTTGAGTTTCAACAAAGCCGTTGAGAATATACCTGAAATCGAGCAATGCCACATGATCGCCGGGCCTTTTGATTATTTGCTTAAAGTTCGTACCAAAGACATCAACGCTTATCGCGAAGTCTTGGGAGAAAAGATCTCCGCTCTGCCACATGTGGCAAGTTCGTCGACTTATGTTGCTATGGAATCGGTCAAAGAAGGCGCACAAGCGGGGAATTAATCAGTCCCCATAGAAGGGCTTACCCACCCATAATGCGGATACGGCGTTCTTTCATTTTCTCATTGGCGTCATTGGTTCCATCATGAAATGAGCCAAAAAACTTGTCCCAAGGGATCTCGAGCGAGCCATAATTGCATTCAAAATAGCGATGATGCATTTGATGATGAAATGTACCCAAAGCAAGGCGGTTTTCGTCTTTGATTAGAATGCCCTCAAAACCGGTATGCGTGGTGGCCGCTGTCAAAGCGTAATATTGTAGATGAAACAAGATATGGACCGGATGCGCAGCAACCACAAAGTGGATTAAGACGGACCCCAAAAATATCAAATGTTCAATTGGATGCATGGATAGGCCCGACCACGGGCCGACATTGATATTGCGATGATGAAGGGAATGAACGTGTTTGTAAATGAAGGGAATATGTAAGAAACGGTGGATCCAGTAAAAGTAAAAACTCTCCCAAATCGGAATGAGCGCAAACATGGCCACAAACCAAAACGGATGTGCGGCCCAAGTCAATATGGGTGCATAATCATTAGCTAGTGCCCAAAACATGAGAACTTCATAAGCGGTCCAAATGGTAACGCCGCTGGCTAAGGTCCAAAACATATTATCGCGGATCTGCCCACCAAGCGTGAATTGGCGTCCATTTTTCATCAAGGGCCGCGCATCATAACGCAGTTTTTTGCCCTGTTTGGTGAAACTGTAAAAATAAAGATGTAGCCCGCCAGCCACCACACTCATCAGCACAATATTGCGGATAAACATTTCCGCGATCCAGCCAATTGCGAGTGTTTTGGTAACTTCTAATGGAGGTTGGAACCAATAAAACGAAACAAATGCAATTCCAACAATGATCAATCGTTCGGTGATCAAGAACCAGGAATTCCACACCCAAGCAAGCATATCGATCGGCTTGGGTGGCCATGAGAAAAACGGTGAGACTTTAAGCGGCACCGGCGGCATGTGGTTCCAACCTTTGAGCGGAGCATCGTTCATAACCTAACCTATCTCGTTTGATCAGCGGTGTTGAGTTAACTTGCCAACTAGTCTGACAGAATTAAAGCCATAAGAAAATACCTTTATATTGGTTGCAATAGCGGGTTTTGTCCGCAAATTCTTCGAGTTTGGTGCGCAAAGACCCCTGACATTTTTGTCAGAATTTTATTTGACGTAAAAATACGGTAACTTTATCCTTGCAGACGTGATTTCGAATCGATTTTGATAAGGTTTTTTGATGAATTTGCCGGCTCCTATTAAGGTCATACGAGACTATGAGGAGTATACCGACGCCTTTTTGAGCCAGGAGGTAGATGCAGACGATTTCTCTCATCTTGATCACGTATGCGTGGCGCGCGAAATTCTTCTCAGATTTGATTTTCTAATGGCTGTGCAGATCTTTTCAGAATCTATTCACTCCATGGCGACAAATGCCGGCGCTGGTGACAAGTTCAATCTCACAATTACGCTCGCCTTTATGAGCATCATCTCAGAACGCATGCAGTCTGGTGAAGATTTGGAGAGTTTTGTCAAAACCAATCAAGATCTGCTACATACTGATTTTATGGAAGAATATTACTCAACAGAACGCCTCAATTCGTCAAAAGCAAAGGGCATGTTTTTGATGCCGGACAAGTATGGCGGTCAAAAAGCAGGTGAGGGGGAATGACCTTACCGCAATCGCCTGAGCAAATGCCGCAAGCTTTTGCGGATGCTTGGATGGCGCGAGATGCTACGGCGTTAGCGGCGATGTTTGTTGAGGATGCTGATTTCGTCAATGTGGTGGGTTTGTGGTGGCATAATCGCGCCGATATTGAGAAAGCTCATGATTACGGTTTGAAGACCTTCTTTCAAAATTCAAAGATCAGAGTAGGGCGAGTTGAAGTGCGTCACCTGAGCGAAAACCACGCGATCGTTCACACCAGATGGTGGCTGGAAGGACAGTTAGATCAAGACGGTAAATCGCTCGACAAACGCCAAACAGTGATGATGTTTGTTGCGGAAAGACATGAAGACGGCTGGATGGCTGTGGCGACGCAAAACACAGATGTGGTGCCTGGTATGGAAACCTACCAAGCCAAGGATGGGCAATTAAAACCAGCGGATTATCGCTAGCGTTGATCGCTGATCTACCCGCCCGGTCCAAAATGCTCGAGCCAAATTTGAGTGCGTTCCCAATCGCGAGCTTCGTAGGTTTCAATGGCTTTGTCGATATCTAGATCGAATTTATCGTCAATCGCTTTATCCACTCCAATATCGGTGATCCGCATTGTGTACCAAGCTGTGACGCCACCTTCGGGAGAATGCGTAAATCGAGGAAAATCAGGCGCCAGATTTTCATCTTTCTGCCATTGAATGGGAAGTGATGGCGCAACGATCAGTGCACGGGCTAAACCGATAAAATCTACGCTACCGCTGGCGATTGCTTCGTCTGCTTGTTCTTTTGTTTTAAAACCACCGGTCAACATGAGCGGCTTGGAAGTGAGTTTTCGCGCTTGTTTGGCAAAAGCCAAGAAATATGGCCCTTTTCCAGCGCTGTCAGAAGCTGATTTCGCGCCAGGAAAATAAGTGCCGCCGCTAATATCCAAAAGGTCGATAGATGTGTCATTAAGCGCTTTTACGACCATCAAGGCCTCATCCTGTGAGAACCCTCCCTCAAGCTGATCCGATGAATTCAGCTTCACAGCAATGGGAAAATCTGGGCCGACTGCATCGCGGACCGCTATTATTGTTTCTAAAAGCAAGCGCATGCGATTGCCGATTGAGCCGCCATATTCGTCATCGCGTTTGTTAAACAAAGGCGATAAAAACTGGCTGAGCAAAAATCCGTGCGCTGAATGAATTTGCACACCGCCAAAACCGCATTTTCTTGCCAATCGCGCAGTTTCCGCAAATTGTTGAATGACGCCCTTAATCTCGTCTGTGGTGAGCGTGTCGCAAGTTAACCCCTTTAGATCAAGCGCGCTTGGGCCTTTGGGTGTACTTGTTGGTGCATAAGACAAAGCGCCTGCATGACCCAATTGAAGCCATAAAAGACTGCCATTTTTTTGCCCGCGCTCTGCAAGCCTTTGAAACTTTTCGAAATCCGATTGCGCATTCAAAACCAAGTTCCCCGGTTTTTCAGCGAACCCAGATAGGCCTTGAACCTCGCCGATGATCGATGCGGCAATACCACCCTCTGCCCAGCGCTCATACAGACGTTCCTGAGTTATCGTTGGGTGTCCTTTACCATCGCCAAGCGAATCCGACATGGCTGATTTGATTAAGCGAGATTTAAGAACGACGCCGCAGGGCAGGGTAAATGGCGTAAAGAGCAGATCGTTGGACATAAAAACCTCGTAGCTTGGCGAAAGTGTTTTAATCAGACTTCATATTTTACAACATGAAAACCTTCTTCATCTTTTGGCGGAACGAAATGTTTTGAGATCAATGCAAACTGTTCTTCAGTTGCCGTAAAGGGATGCTCGCCAAGTGCATTGCGGTTATGTAAGCGCTCGATGCAAATATGATCGGGTATATCGAAAAAATGCAGCTGATGTTCTACACCGGTTTGATCTATGATTTCGCGCATCCACGCCCGCTGCGGCACAGTATTGGCTGGGAAATCGAGCACCACAGATATGCCTGCATTTAAAAGCTGGGCGACATGTGCTCCCATAATTTGCTGTAATTTCGTAGAGCAACGCACATAATCAGAGATCGATGTCATTTGATCAGCAAACAGCACTGCGAGCCAATCATCTTCGGCGATTTTCACATGACCCGCCTGGCTCCCCAATTCCTCCGCAAGCGTGGATTTGCCAGACGCAATTTTCCCACACATTAGGTGTAGCATAGGTTCGCCAATTGCCATGGATATCTCCCTAAATTCAAGCTAACCATCAAAGGTGGTTATATGCGCGGTTTCGGTGC
>JAHDFS010000009.1:0-12988 GCA_020628035.1 Rhizobiaceae bacterium | reverse complement strand
CCCTTGAATTTGACCACCATCACCTCGTTATTGTTGTAATCTGCAACAACATGAGGATCCCAATGGGTTGAAAATTGCGCGAGCTTTTCGCCAAGATTGATCGCTTTCATTCCGCCCTCCTGAATTATCTTTCTCACCGAATTTAATGTCGGCATGAGGCGCGTTCAAGCAATGAAAACAAATTTAGGCGTTAAATTATCATGCGGTGATATGTTGGCGTGAGATCAGCAATATCACAATGAAAATCACGTTGATCGCGTTTAAATACCAAGGATCGCCATGGGCGAAATGTGCCACGATTGCAGTGACGAAAAACAAAGCAGCGCCAATATAAGCCCATTCTTTTATCTCCGCGGAAACAAAGGGCAGGATCAGCACCAATGCAGCGGCTAATTTCATCACCGCCAACTAGATGCGAAAGTGATCTGGAAATCCCAGATCTCGAATGCCCTCAATCGTTCCTTGATGCAATATATAGCTCAGTGCACTGGCAAAAAGCATAGCCGATAAAAGGCCAGTTGAAATCCAATAAATCATTTTTGATCCTTTAATAAAAACGGCGTTGGCGGAGAGACCCACCAGCGCCGACAGATCGACTACAGCGCCATTATTTTGAAATAGGTTGGAATGGTTTAATGATCTCAACATCAACGCTTTTGATGCGAGCAAAGCGTTCTGTAACATCATTGGTGAGCGTCCAATTATGCAATGTCTCGGCTTCAAGACGAGTACCATCAGGTGTAATGCCTTGCCAGTCAAAGCCAACCGTTAGCGTGATCTCACCATCATTTTCAGCTTGCGCTGAGAAGTTTTTAACGGTGTGAGAGCTTGCTGAAACAGCGGCGGCTGGGCCAGTGAGCCAAGCTTTTAAACCTTCAAAATCAGTAATTCTACCGCTTGAAAAGTTGAGCGCAAAGCCATCGGCTAAGATTTCTTTTGCAGGCTCGGGATCGCGGGCAGGGTCTTCGATAATTGCGAGCCAATAATGCACAACGCTCAGTGCGCGATTTGCCGCGTAAGCATCCTTAAAAACTGTGACATCGGACATTTTATCGAGATCAATTTCAATGGATGTGAACTTCGGTAATAGCACATCAGTTGGTGCAAGTATTGTCGTGTATTTCAGATCAGCAGCGCGAAGCGAACCATCCTCATTTGCACCTTCATTGAGATATGTGATCTCAGCATTCAGCGAAACGGAACCATCAGCATCCACACTGGTTTCAATCTTGTTGACGAAATGCGCGTTTTTCCACGTGGTTGGCAATTGTGCGACGCGTTGGCGATAAGCATCCGTGCCCTTGGCTTCTCCTAAAGTCGATTTCACCCGCACATCAGAGGAGAGGATATCTACCGCGTTGTCCACGCCACCTTCTGACCGTTCATAATATTGATACCAGCGGTAAAACTGAGCTTTGGCAGCATGTTCTTTATAGCCATTACGGATGTCTTGATCAGTCAGGTCAGCACTCAATGCGGCGCCAGATGTGACAAGAGTTGCAGCCACTGCGAGCGCAGTTTTCATAGATTTTCTTGTGGTCATAGTGTGGTTCCATTTATTAATGAGCATTTGCTCATTAATATGCCCGCACTTGTGATCAAGTCAATATGGCATTGGGTAAAATATTATGTCAGCGGTTAGAGATGCTAGCCCAGACGAGCGAGAAGACTTCGTTCAATTGATCCTCATCAGGAACTACTCCCATGAGTGACGCGCGTTTTGCAAGTGAAATTGCTGGTGCCGCCAACATCAACTCTATTGATCTGGTGCCGGCTTTGACCAATGTGCCATTGGTTATGCCATCTTCGATCTGTTGGAGAATTTCATTGCGCATTTCGTCGAGCGCACGGGTGTCGCGCGAATTGACACGCGCTTCAGGCGCGAGCATTTCGACAAATAGAAAATCTTGCGGAGATTTAATAGCATATTCCACTAAGCCAAACCACATTGCGCGGATTTTGTCTTTCGTCCCTTGTTGCGCATTTGTGGCGCCCATAATTGCGTTGTGAATATCTGTTTTCACAGCTAAATAAACCGCAAATAGCAAATCATCTTTGGTCTCATAAAACCGATATATCGTCCCGACTGATACACCAGCACGTTTGGCAATTTTGTTGACCGACACGGATGTCGATCCCACAGCCGCAACTTCCGCAACGGTGGCAACTCGAATGTCCTGTTCTTTATTTCCAGAAGCGGGTCGTGCCATAAAATGAATTTCCTTACTGCGATACCGCTATCATTTTATTTCCCATATTAAAAGGCAATTTGGGCAAGGGCATTGGTTACTTTCCGCAACGCCTCTTTAGCCTCTGTTAAATCTGTTTTGCTATATCTAAAGCCGAATTGAGTTCGTATATTGAGATGTCATGATGAGAGTTTTGTACTTGGTGTTTTTGTTGGTTTTGTCAAAAAGCGCTTTTGGCATGGGCACTGCACAAGATTGCGCGCGCATGTTTGTCGATGCAGAACGTCTTGCTTGTTACGATATCTTGTTTCAGCCTGAAGAGGATGAAGAAGAAGAAAAAGAGCTTCCCATAGTTTGGGAATTTATCAATCACAATGGCCGGGATGTGCTGACCATTATTGGGCAAGATAATGTTCTCACCCGCAATGGGGCCGCTCAAGCTGATCTACATATCGGATGTGTAGATGATCAGATCTCAATCTATCTAGATTTTTTCAAGAGAATGGACATCAATGGTTATGGATATCAAAAAGTATTCTATAAAGTTGATGATCGTGTTCTCAAGGTCATGAAGATGAGCCTATCTAGGTCGCAAAAAATGATCGGTGTCTGGGAAACTGAGGTGACCAAAGCAATCATCGCTGATCTGATCGAGGGAGATGAACTGGTGGTTAAGGCAGTGCAAGCCAATCATGAGATCTCAATCGCAACCTTTGATGTAAGGGGCTTGAAAAAAGCGATCAAACCTGTTGCAAATGAATGCGGCGCAACGTCTTAAAATTAAACTGATTCAGGGGTTTAACCATTATTTTTGAATCTAAAAATCATATCTGAGTGATAACACACCTTCGACAACATCGTCATCTTTCCGCAATTGCACACCATCCAAAATCACGTCAGCATTTTTGTAGTTCACGCCCAAATTCACAGAAGCGCCACGGGCAATGTCGTATCTGGCTCCCAGCGCAGCTGATAGAGCGCCCTGACCATCCAACTGACCATATTGTGCGTCTGCTGAGAGGCTAACGACCCCAATCTTTGTTTGTGCGCCACCTGAGATGAACCAGCGATCACCATCACTTAGTGGACCTTTTAAGCGCTCAAGCCCAGCACTCAAACTGAATGTGCTGCTACCATAGATGAGTTCTGCAACACCTTCTGCGGAAAGCGTATCAAAACCGCTTGTTGTGCCAGAGGGGGTAAACTCTCCATGGGTAAGGCGGAGAGAATACTTATGCTCCAATGTTTGTACAGGACGCTGGAAAACAAAACCGAGCTCAAATTTGCCGTCTTCATCAACCGCCAGACCTGTGCGAAAAGGACCGTGCCGGGATAAATGCGCAACTGACCAGCGCCCCAATTGCCCCCAATTGCCGTCATAGGCAAGATCTGCATTTCCAACACCAGATTTGCGAGCTAAATTTTCCCGCAACATATCCGATACATTGCCAACATATAACGAACCCAAAAAGCCCGAGGCTGACAATATCACCTTGTCGGTGAACTGGTCAGAGTTCAGATAATCATACTCAGCTGCATATGACGCTGCGACTTTAAGCGAATTTTCCAATTGGGTTTCAGCCTTAACCTCAAAAGCTCCGCGAAAACCAAATTCAGCTTTTTTCGAAGTTGTCGATATTTGAACCGGTAGCTCGACTGATCCTCGAAGCGATAGTGTTGTGTCACCCAATTGGGTCGCAAGTGGTTCTTCTACCAAGGAGATCTGATCGTAAAACAATCGACGATCCTGGCCGTGTGCACTCACTGACAAAAAGGTAAGGGCAACTCCGGCATAAAGAAGGTTTCTCATAGATTTTGCCATCACATTGCCCTTTCAGGGAATAAGTTATGAAAAGCTTGTTCAGCAATCCCATAGCCAGCGCGCACAGCTTCACTATGGTCAAGCTGCCAATGCACACCGCCATATATCCGGCTCATGCCATTTTCATCGTTAATCTGGCTTAGGCTAGACCAGTGACGCGTTACCCCTTTAATTTGTGGCCAAATAACTTGATCAGGTGGTCCGCCGGTGATTGAAATCCGATCTGTACCATTGAGCAATTCAATCATTTTGGTCCCAGCCGAACCAAAGGTTGAGTGCCCTGATGTATAAGAGGGGAATTCTGGCGTTGGAAGGTAGCTCTGCCAATTGCTCTGTGGGTGCAAATGCTGATAGCGATTTTTAAATGCGTTGGCGCGCGAACGAATGGCGGTTTCAGGGCGGATGATGTCGTAGTGATATTTGCTGTCCCAAGCAGAAATTGACGCGTCGCATTGTGTCATGCCTAAAAGCGCAAAGGCACGTGCAATTTCGATAAAGCTCATATGTCTATGCTGAAGCACTTGCATGGCTATTTGCAGGAAATGCCCCGGTGGCGTAATACCCCAAGGCCCGTCTTCCCAAAACAGGGCTATTTCTTCCTGCTCCTTCGTGCGCATGGTTGAATCTTTTCCACCTATGGCCTTGATATACTGGTATTCTTGGGCAAATTCTGCACCGCGTACATCATAAAAAGGTTTGGCTCTAAACTGATCAGATGAGCGCATGGTCCAAGGGGTGATCTTTCCTTGTCCGGGAAACAATCCACGCGCAAAACTGCCAAATGCCGGACCCGGCTTTGCGCTATAAAATGGTCCGGTTGGTGACCATTTTATTGGCCCACGCTGACGTTTGTAACGACCAAGATAGTAATTCACCTCGCTTGGTTCTGATCCGTCATCAACGCGCAATCTGAGGAGATGCTGCCCCACATGGCGCCCCCAAGCAATGGCATTGTCTTTGGCCACGCCGTCTGGAAACCCGCGATAGAATTCAGACGTTTCAGCCAAAAAAGGTGTTTCCATAAGATCCGCCGCAGCTGTTGCAAATGCTGCCGCATAGGCAACCCGCGAAATGCCTTCAAACGGTCCTTCTGGCAATCTGAAATGTTCGTGATAACGCTTCTCAAGTCCGTTTGCTGCTAAAAATCCAGCCGTCAGAGGCATGGCAAGCACAACCGCCGCACGCGGGGGAGGCGTACGTTGCTCACGGATTTGCTGCAGCAAAATGTCGAGCCAGTGAAACACTGTATTATGATTTTTGGGATGTATAATCTGCGAGATATAAGAGGATTTAGATCCATAAGGCGACGCGCATGCACCAAGTCCCATGGCAGATGCCATAGCAAATGTTTTGCAGAAGTTTCTACGCGATAAAGTCATAGGTTTAGAAAGCGCCATTAATCCCTGTATAATATGAGGATTTATGGTTAACAAAATCTAAAATTATGCAATTTCAGGTGGGTTTAAAATCACCAAAAACTATCTTTAATATTGCGCTGAAAAATCAATAATTTCGGTGTTTCTCAAGCATAGTTTGATAGCGCCGAGCCGTGTTTAGAGGCATAATTTATATTCTGAGATTTGCGCGTCATTAAAATCCATTGCTGCAAGCGTTTTTACATCAATGGTTTCTAAGTCCCGGCCAGTGCGTTGTTTGTTGAACGTGCGAATGCCTTTTCTTGTATTGGGACCCGCTGCACCATCGGGTTTGCCAACATTGATACCAAACTGATTGAGCTTCTCCTGCACTTTCAGCACAAGGCCAGGATTATAACCGTCAATTTCCTTGCAGAATGAGGATGGAATATCGTTATCAAGCGCGATAGATGCCAAGGGTTCCGTGGTGATAAAATCATTATATTCCACATACATGCGCATATATCGAAGTAGGGCACTTCGTCGGCTGTATTCATCAAGCGCATAGCCAAGACCACCATTGTCCAACGATGTGGCAATGTCCCAATATATCGCAGTTTTATTTTGATCATTAGGGAGTTCGACAGGTATTTGTGCCTGACCAAATTCGGATAACAGGCATTTGGCTTCAAAACATATTTCGGTTTGCCAAATATCCTTTTTGAGTTGTTTTACACCAAGGCAAACAAAGTCCTTTCCTTTTACAAATGTAAGGAATTCAGAACCACTTGATTGCAGGTTATTGAGTAAATCAGGATTTGGTTCAGAATATCTAGCCACATAATTGCTGGCACAATATTTGAAGAAATCACGCCGGCTTAACGAGCTGATATTTTGATTGGGTCCCAAAATAAAAATGCTGTCTTTGTCGAGATCAGCTGGTTTGAGATAAAACATCTGATCTGGTGATGTTGCGTACATTTTCTGCAAGAAGCGGAAGCTGATGCCAGAGGATAAAAGATAATCTGTCGCTGCATTGATCCCGAGATTGACTACCTCGACGATATTTTGCACTTGATCGAGCGAATAGTCCTGATCAGCCAATTGGAAATAAGGTTGATGGATGCCGAGTTTCCCCCTGGCATGGACGTACCGTCTTGGATAGAAAAAGCCTTCATAGTTCGTGAAACCCGCTAGAAACGCAAAAACACAGGCGGATTCGCATCTGGCGCCTTGATCGACAAAAGTCGCAAAATTTTGGCTAGAGATATATTTGCCCATTTTGATCGCCTCTGTGAGGCTGCCGCCGGGACTGTCAAAGGCGATTGTATTGTTGGCCGGGCAATAATTTTCACGAAGGCAAGTTGAAAATCCCAACTCGTTGACAAGCGTTTTTAGTTTTTCAGTATCACCTTTTTTAATTTGGCCAGATACTTGGATAATTTTGGATGAAGGTATTATGCCCCAAGTCGCGCGCAAATGCGTATCTGCATAGGTAAGCGCACCATCAAGTGCCAGCCCATCTCTAAAAGCCCAGAGCACGCCTTCTGAGAGATCTTTTAAATTTCCACGACTTGGAAGACGACCCGAGCTGCCTCGCAATCCAAAGGCCGATGCGTCTTTGGCATTATTCAATAATTGATAATCTTCGCCAATGATGGGGTTGTTATCCAAAAGTTTGATATCTGCTGCGTGTGAAGTGATGATGCCAAGCGACATGATCCATAAAATGTATATCAAAAGTTTTAGACGCAATTCCCCAGCTCCATTCGTCAAACTCATCAAGCGATCGCAGCTTAGTTCACGCCTTTAAGATGATCAACTCAAGCCATTCATGACTTATTTCGGTGATAGGACAAATTTTAACAATTGATTTCATAGCCGCGTAATGTCTCGTTGATAGTTTGCCGATTGAAAGTGTCGCAATTCCCTAAGAAATACTCGGGTTTATTCTTAGAACTCATCCGCCTTTGCGGCGCTTAGTTACAGTTTATTCAACGTTCGGGTCGCTAAAGTGAAAAGAAAAAGAATAATTCAACTTGCAAAGAGCTTTGCATGGGTGATGTCCGCGATCGCGTTCTTTTCTGTCATTCCAAAAGCTATCCAGGCGGTGAGCCAGTCTTCAAAACAACCCACATTCATTGGTAAATTTGATCCTTCTTTAGATCCCTCCTTAGATCCTGGGATTGATCCAATTACGACAGGCACACTTCGCGGTGCAAGCGCGATCCATCCTGTATCAAATGCACAATTGTTACGTCTTGCAAATGCAAAGACATCGTTACAATCGGGATATACGCAGGATCAGTTAGCGGTAAAAATTCAGCAACTTAATGAAATTGGCGCGGTAAAAGCAAAGTGCTTTCGTGCCAAACCCTATCCCATCAATTCTGTACGAGATGCAAAATGGCGAAAGATAGATTACGCCTTGGTTGATCAATATATTGATGCAGGATCACCCGAACACATTCCCATGTCTCGCGAGAAAATCATGGCAGATATCTGGCTGGTGCGCGAAGCTGCGCTGCAGGCAGAACATACACCACAAAGATTTCGCACATTTGGGCTATACCTGCTTCAAGTCCAAGACACGCTCATCAATGCGCATCAATATTATGGTGAGGTTGGCTTTAAATGGGCGCAAAAGCTCGTGAGAACTGAGTATGATTATGAACTCGCAGAACATATCAAGGAGATCATTCCTTCAAAGTTCTATACCCATCGATTAAATCAGAATATGCAATTGTTTTCGCAAGACTTGACCGAATTCATCCCATGCACCATTCGCGCGCAAAAATTATTGCAGCAAAAAAGCCAAAATTCTTAGCTCTTTCTACCAAGAGCGCCCTGAGTAATGAAATATTTACTGCATTTATCTAATAAATAATCAACGAACGCTTGAATGGCTTTCAGGCGGTTCAACGAACCAGGCAGATTGCTATTGACGCCTTTTGAACAAACAACATCAGGTCAATATGTTTCGATATAACAAAATTTTGGAACTTACAAAGCGATATAGAGGGCTTGTGCTCTTTCTGTTTGCGGTCTTTTTGTTGGGCGGTCAAATTGCGACAATGAGCATGTTGGCTGAAGAAGACGAAGACGAAAAGAAGAACGCCTTTCGATTTGATATTCCTGGTTTAATGGATTCTGAATTTGGTACAGTTGATATCGAAGTGTTGGAGGCTCTCGAAAAAGCAGCTCAGGAAGAGCAAGCGCGAAAAGAAGCCGAAGCTGAGACCCAAAAAGCTGAAATGAAGAAGGCTAATTCCGAAGGTCAAACTGAAAATCAGATGGCTGAAAACAGCGAGCCTGAGAAGGAAAAAGTTCACCCTTTAAAAGAACAAATTGCTGACTTGAGTTCTTCAAATCCATTAAATGCGAAATGTTTTGGAACGACAGCTTATGTATCTCATGGCAGTGGATCTGAAGCATTTAAAAACATCAGAGGCAGTGTTGTTCAAAAGCTTGTTGAAGAGCGTGATTTCTCAGATAAATTGACATCACCAGAAAGCATTGTTGCACGAATGTGGCTAGCACGTGCTCGTGCATTAAACGCTGAAGGTGGGCAGACACATTTGTCAGCGTTGGGTAACTATATCATTGCTGCGCAGCGCACACTTAAAGATGCACATGAACATTACGGTGAAGAGGGTCTGAGTTGGGCCAAAACGCTTCTGAAAACGAAAGCTGACAAGCGTGTTTTCGAGCAGATTAAACTTCGTGTGCCAAGTAAACGTTTCACACGCAAACTCAATCAAAAAATGCAGCTTCTAATAAATCACACGGATGATTTTATTCCCTGCACGGTTAGAGCTGAGAGACAGTTTAGCAGCCTCATGTCTGCGCAACTTTAAACGTTATCTGTTTGGGATTAGATACGTAAGTATCAGATCACCAATTCCATGACGAAATCATCCATCACATAACCACCACCAATATCGGTAAGCGCCGTTCCGGTTTGCTTGAAGCCCATTTTTTCGTAAGCTGCGATGGAGTGAGTGTTGTTTTTATTGACGGTCAATCGAATGCGATTTAAGTCCAAATCATCTGCTAAATCAACAAGATAGCCAATGGCCATGCGGCCGATTCCTCGGCTTCGCTCTGATGATAAGATGTAAAGTTTGGACAATTGCAACACACCATTACCTTCGTCCTTATGTGGTTGAACGCCCATATATCCAATCGCGCGGCCTTGGTGTTTGATGAGGAAATAAAGGTGGTTTTGGTTGTTAATCTCGTCTGCAATGACGTCTTCTGAATGGAAGTTTTTCAGCATATAACTGACTTGGTCGGTGCCAATCATAGGTGCATAATGTTCATGCCAAATCGCGTTGGCGAGTTTAACAATTGTCTTAATATCACCTTGAGAATGAACAGGTTCAATCATCTATGCGCGCACCTTTAACTGACTCATTTTATAAGTCTACACTGCAAATGTGACGAGTACAAACTATTCATTCCGTCCCATCTTATATTGAATATCGATAGGCGGCCAATTTTTGATATATGCCCAATAAGCGCTCGCAAATATGACAGCTAAAACGACCAATACGCTGAAAACGTCCAGCCTCACAAGATCGGCAGCCCCACCAGGTCTGGCTGTGAAGAGAAATAGTCCAAACAGGCACAAGAATTGAATCGCGACTGCGATGGCCAATATTCGAATATAGGAGGTGACTTTTGTTATCAGCACAACCAAGGAGAAAACAGGTGTTGTGATCGCCAAAAAGAACAGAAGGAAAAGTCCACCATATGCTGCGGCATTATCGTCAATTGTGCCGATCACTATGTTCAGTAAATAAAAGCAATATATGATGGTCGGACCCAATAACAGCGCGCAAATTCGCTGTGGCCACATCATCGTATTCACGTTGCGCCACAATTTCAGTTTCAAAATCACCAGCATCGCAAGTGCGATGAAAAAAGGAGCTATATCTCTAAATAAATTGAGTTCCATTGTGATCTCTAATCACATGCAGCTGTGATAATGATCTCAACGAGCAGCTCAGGTCTGGCGAGTTTTGCTTCGCCACAGGCACGCGCAGGCGCATGGCCTTCTGGCACCCAAGCATCCCAGACCTCGTTCATCTCGGCAAAATATTTCATATCAGATACCCAAATAATGGCTTGAAGTATCTGATCTTTCGATGATCCCGCCTGAGCTAAAAGCGTATCCACTTTCTCCAATATATCACGTGTCTGTTGTGTCGCTGAAACGTGTTCACCAGCCTTAACATTGCCCACTTGACCGCACAGATAAGCAACGCCGTTATGTTTGACGATCTTGCTCATTCGCGTTCCGGTTTCGATGCGTGTGATATTGGCTTGGGACTTATCTTGCATGTGCATTCCGCTTATTTGTTGGTGTGAATGCCAAAACTATAGTTTTGAGCAGAAGCTTGCAATTAAATTCCCCCAGATAAGATCGTTATCAAACACTAGATTTAACAGGCCGTTGAGTTTTCTATCGCCATTTGATTGAGCAGCCCATGGATGGCTGCTGGTCTTGAGGACCTTGACCGGTTTGGGCGATTTGCATCATGGCATTAAATAGCTCGCGCGTTCTGTTCTCAGCCGCACCATTCATGCGTATATCATCCAATCTGCCCCGATATTGCAGCTCACCTTTATTATTAAAGCCAAAGAAATCTGGCGTGCAGACGGCATTATATGCTTTGCCTACATTTTGGGTTTCATCGACCAGATAGGGGAAATTAAATCCATAATGAGCGGAGAACTTTTTCATATTTTCAGGGCTATCAGCAGTATAGTTATGATAATCATTCGACATAATGGCCAACACCTTGACCCCATTTGCCATTAATTCATTAGTATCTTCTTTTAGTCGCTCGCCGATGGCTTTGACATAAGGGCAATGATTGCAAATAAAGGCAATGAGCAAACCGTTTTCGCCCAAATGTTCAGACATGGTATATTGCTGACCATCGGGATCAGCCAGGCTGAAATCCGGTGCTTGCCATCCGAAATCGCAAAGTGGTGTGTCCATAAGCAAATAATTCCCTTTGTATAAAACCTATCCTGAAGATTTAGGCGTCTGCGAAACGGTTATTATAGCTCAATATGAAAAAGAAAAACCACCCGTGATCTTTGCGTGGGAGAGGGAGTGTGTCGCAGGGTGAACGACAAGGGGTGCACGCGAGATCAGGGTGGAAAGTATGGAGGTCAATTCTTTTGGTTAGTTATCTTGTGCAGAAGCCTGAAATGGGAGGCGTTTCTAGGCTTCTGAAAAGATCTTAACTTTGGGAAATTGATCACCCAATTGAATTAGCCAAGGCGGCGGAATTCGCTCGGAGACAATTTGCCATTGCCGTCAACATCAGCAGCGTCGAAGTCTGCACGGTCCCACTGACCAGTTTTGTTGCGAAGTTCTTTGTATTGGATGAAACCGTCACCGAGCAAGTTTAGGTCAGCTGATACGCCGCGATTGCTTTCGATTTGGTGGAAAGTCAATGCAGAAGCGCCAGAAACAGCCATCATTGATACAGTAGCAAGTGCGATAAGAGTTTTCATAATTTTAGTCCTTTTAAGTTTGGTGCGTAGAGTTTGTGGAGCACCGTATGTTTCATTTAAGTTTCAAGTTTGCTTTTATCGATCCGCTTAAGAGCTTTTGTGGAAACCCGTGTTCGTTTCGATGAGTTCAATGTAGAGGTTGCAATTAGGAAAATAAATTAACATCTAAACACGCTGTTGTGAGGTGGCGTGTGATCTAACATCACAGCGGGTGTTAAGATCCGCGCCAAACCCTTAAAAACAAAGGCTAACGCGTTCTAGAAGTGCTCGCAAAAATAGTCGAAATTAATTTCAATTCATTGCTTTTAGCGTTCAAAAAAAGGCGTAAAATCTGCATCAGCGAGCGACTTTGTGAGCAGTTGTGAGCGTTTTGATGAGAAAATAATACAGTTTTCTGATCAAAATTCTGATTGCGAGTGCGTCCAGGGAATATTTGGATGTCAGCCAATTTCCCATATTCAATTTCGAAAACAACAATTATAGTCACTCTACTTAATTCTATGAAAGGTGTGAGATGACAATTAGCAATCAGATGTCAGCGGTGGTTCTAACGGGGCATGGTGATTATGACTAGCTTGAATATCGCACCGATTTTCCAGTGCCGGAATTAACACCTCAAGATGTATTAATCCGTGTATCGGCAGCTGGGGTCAATAACACAGATATCAATACGCGCAACGGCTGGTACTCCAAGGGAGATAATGATGATGAGGATGCATCTTGGGCAGGAAAGGCGTTAAAGTTCCCCCATATTCAAGGTGCAGATGCATGTGGCAAGATCGTTGCCGTGGGGGCAGATGTCGATCCAAGCCGCATTGGCGAAAGAGTGCTCATCGAGCCATGTTTGCACGAGTTTGACAGCAAGCCATTAGAAAGCGCTTATTATTATGGCTCAGAGACATATGGTGCAATTGCCAAATATACACGCGTGCCATCACGTTATGCTCATAAAGTCGACAGTAAGCTAAGTGATGTCGAATTGGCATCCTTTCCTTGTTCTTACTCTACATCTGAGAACATGTTGACGCGTGCTGGCGTGAACAAAGATGACTGCGTCTTAATTACCGGCGCTTCTGGCGGAGTGGGTT
>JAHDFS010000126.1 GCA_020628035.1 Rhizobiaceae bacterium | reverse complement strand
CGCTTGAGGAAATGGAAGCTCAGCTTCAAAGCCCTCATTCGATTATCCGAGCGGCCGAATGATCGCGGCTTAAGCGTGAAGCCGAACGAAGCAAGGGTTTGAATGTTTTTTGTTGATTACCAAAATATCGCCAACAAAGCGCTTGTGACAAAGGCATGGGTTTCCCGCCTATTCCTATCATTTTTCCTAACGATTTTCGTTGTTGCTTCAGGTATATACGCGCCTTCCGACGCCAATGCATTTGACGCTGTTCAAGTAACGAGCGATGAACTTGCATTAGATCTGACCCAGTCTGTTGAGGTCTTTCGTGGTCGAGGGCCCGCATTTCAGGTTTCAACTGCCCCAGACAATGAAGGTATTGTGCGCCGGATCGAAGTTCGGGCGAGCAGCGAAAATCACAGCGGCGATTGGGCCGTCGTCGTTTTGGCTAATACGACAAGCGAGCAGATTGACCGACTTTTTGTAGCGCCACATTATCGTTTGGCAAATGCTGGTGTGATTTGGCCAGACCTCGGTTCTCAACGGATTATCAGCATAACGCCGTCAGAGGGATTTGCGCTTGATCGTGAAGCATCAGATGATGCTGATATATTCCGTATTACAATGAACCCGGGTACAATCGTAACTTTTGTGGCTGAATTATCATCTAATGATTTGCCGCAGTTATATTTGTGGGAACCAACAGCTTATAAAGATACGGTCAATTCATTCACACTCTACAAAGGCATTCTGATCGGCATTGCCGGATTGCTGGCTGTGTTCTTAACCAATCTGTTTATTGTCCGCTGGACGATTATGTTGCCTGCAACAGCTATGCTCGCATGGACTGTGTTGATTTATATCAGCGTTGATTTTGGTTTCTTATCAGAGCTCTTTAGTCTCGGGCCAGAAGAGCTGCAATTCTGGCGCGCCGGTGCGGAGGTTTTATTAGCCGGTGGGCTTATCATATTCCTCTTCACTTACTTAAATCTGCACAATTGGCACATCAATTTATCTTATGTCGCCCTTGTTTGGCTTTTGGGTCTGGCTGCACTCTTCTCAATTATTTTGATCGATGCAGCTGTGGCCGCAGGCATTGCGCGGATATCATTTGCGCTAACCACCATTCTTGCAATTTTCCTCATCGGATATTTGGCCTATCGCGGATATGACCGCGCCTTCATGTTGGTCCCAACTTGGCTTTTAACAATCTGCTGGTTGGCTGCCGCAGGGCTGACCGCGATCGGTGAATTAGACAACGACATCCTTCAGCCAGCTTTGGGTGGTGGCATGGTGCTGATTGTGCTGTTGATCAGTTTCACAGTGATGCAACATGTTTTCACCGCAGGCATTTATCAGCAAGGGCTGTTTTCAGATGCTGAGCGCCAGTCTTTGGCACTTACAGGTTCTGGCGATACAGTTTGGGATTGGGATGTATCTCGTGATCGCCTGACGACAAATCCGGATATTTCCAAAGGTTTGGGCATGGCTCCTAACTCATTGCAGGGTGCGATGCGAAACTGGTTGCCAATCTTGCACCCCAATGATCGTGATGGGTTCAGCACCGCGCTCGACATCATGCTTGAGCATCGCAAAGGTCGTTTAAACCACGAATTCCGCCTGCGTGCCTCTGATGGGCACCATCATTGGTTCTCGCTGAAAGCTCGCCCCGTTATCGGCACAAATGGCGAAGTGATCCGCTGCGTGGGCACAGTTCATGACATCACCGAACAAAAAACCTCTGAAAACCGTCTGTTGCGTAACGCTGTTCAAGATAATCTTACAGGTTTGCCTAACCAGGAATTATTCCTCGATCGCTTGGCAACATTGTTAGCGATTGGCGAAAGTCGTGCGGAACTATTGCCCACGGTTTTGGTGATTGATTTGGATGATTTTAAACAGATCAACCAAACGATTGGCATGTCATCAGGCGACACCATTCTTCTGGCCTTAACCCGTCGTATCCGCCGTTTATTGAAGAATGAAGATTTGATGGCGCGCCTAGGTGGCGATCAGTTTGGGATTGTTCTTTTATCTGAAACAGATCCTAAAAACGTGGCTGAACTTGCCGAAGCAATGCTCGAGGCCATTAAAGCTCCGCTTGATTTTGCCAAACGCGAACTCACAATGACGGCATCTATTGGGATGTTGCGCGTGGTCAATAATTTACAGGCGCCAAACGAAATATTGCAGGATGCCGAACTTGCCATGCTGCACGCCAAACGTTTTGGTGGAGACCGCATTGAGCCGTTCCGCCCTGCTTTCCGATCAACTGGTGTGAACTTTCAGAGCGTGCAGGAAAATCTAAAATCAGCGATTGCGCGCAACGAGATGCAGGTTGTTTACCAGCCGATCATTAAACTCGATACGCTTGAGCTTGCAGGATTTGAAGCCCTGCTGCGATGGGAAGATCCCAAACGTGGTCTCATCCCTCCGACCGAATTTATTCCATTGGCGGAAAAAAATGGCTTTATCTTCGAGCTTGGCATGTTTGCGCTTCAGCAAGCTGTTGAGGATATGTCGAGCTGGCGGACTATTTTAGGTGAATTGCCGATATTTATGTCGGTCAATTTATCGGCTGCGCAATTGCAGAAATCAGAACTATTTGATGACATTAAATCCACTTTGGGCCACTCAAAATGTTCACCATCGAATTTTAAGCTGGAACTCACAGAAACTGTGTTGATGGGTAATCCCGATGTTGCGTTGGCCACATTTGAGAAGCTCAAAGCGCTTGGTGTTGGTCTTGCGCTGGACGATTTTGGCACAGGCTATTCGTCAATGTCCTATCTATCGATGTTCCCATTTGACACGTTAAAAATCGACCGTTCGATTGTAGCAGGAGACGGCGACAAGCGAGAGAAAATGCTCAATTCAATTCTCAACTTGGCGCGGGAACTTGAGTTAGATGTCGTGGCGGAGGGTGTTGAAAGCACAGCTGATGCAGAAGCACTGTCGAAACTAGGTTGCCAATTCGGCCAAAGCTACTTATTTGGCGCGCCGGTCAACGCGGATCAAACGATTAGACTTTTGCGTGAACGCTTTGCAGCTACGGCGAAGTAAACCTTAAGCGTGGCCGCTTAAGCTCGATAGATTAGCAGCCTCAACGCCCATTGATGCGAGTGTCTTTGAATAGATCATATCGATTTCTGGTTCAAAAATAGCTTCTTCAAATAAGGGACAAGACAACCAGCTATTGGTGGCAATTTCGTCTTCCAGCTGCCCTGCACCCCAACCAGCATAGCCCAAGCAAAGAATGGCTTTTTTGGGTCCCACATTGCGCGAAATGGCAGTTAGAATTTCCAATGTGGATGTAACTGACAAATCATCTGTAATGGAGATGGTTGAATCACACGAATATTCAGACGTATGCAAAACGAAACCCCGGCCTTGATCGACAGGGCCGCCGACATGAACTGGAATGTGATCAATGTCCACATCCGGCAGATCAATGCCGGCGGCGACCTCGCCCTTTAACTTCGTCATGAATTGAGAAAATGTAATGTCGGATTTTTTGTTGAGCACAAAACCCATTGCGCCGTCTTTAGAATGCGAGCAGATTAAAATGACACTGCGCTCAAACTCAGTTTCATAAAGACCAGGCATGGCAATAAGCATATTATCTTCAAGGGCACCACCGCCACCTCTTTTGAATAATTCTACTGATTTTGTCATCAAATCTGCCTGTTTACGCTACAATTCTGTCCATTATTAAAAGCAAATATGGTTTCAGATAGCAATCTCAACACCTCTTGCCGGACCGAATTTCTTAACAATTGGTTAACGCATACGTCGTCAAATGTAAAATCAAACATCGACTTGGTAAACTCAATTTGATTGGCGAGTGATGGGGCTGTATTGTATATTCTTATCATGATTAAAGCTTTGACATCCCTTCCTTTGTTGTCGGCAACCATAGTTGCAACATCAACATTATTGATCTCTGACAGTTTTGCCGCCAGCTCCGACTGGCAAGAGGCAGAAGGTGCACGTGTGCGCGTCGTCACACAGTCTGTTCCTGATGAGAATGGTGTTTTAAAAGCTGTTGTTGAAGTAGATCTTGAACCAGGTTGGAAAACCTATTGGCGCGAACCAGGTTCAAGCGGTATCCCTCCGCTGTTTAACTTCTCGGAAAGTGAAAATGTCAAAGACGTCAAAGTTCATTACCCCGTTCCTACAATGATCAATGACGCAACCGGTAGCTATGCTGGCTATGAAAAATCATTGGCATTCCCAATAGATCTGAAAACCGAAAATGCCGAGGGCGACACCCATCTTCAAGCGGATATATTTTTGGGGGTTTGTAAGGATATCTGTGTGCCGATTTCAGCGCAGATCGATCTAGATCTGAAAGAGTTTCAAACTTCATCTGATCAAATGACACTCATCGAAAATGCACGGTTTAATTTGCCTACACAACCGGCCAAAGATTTTAACCTCAAACAGGCCACCTATCATGGTGATAGCAATTCGGTGGAATTTGAACTGACATTGCCGACATTTTACCCGCCGAATATGAAGCCGGAAATCTTCATTCAAGGCCCTGAAAAATGGCCAATGACGCAGCCAAAATTGATGAGCACAGAAGATGGCTCCGTCCGTTTTCGCAGCGATATATTTGATCAACCCAATGCCGATGATCCTCTTGAAGGTCAGCTTTATGTGCTGATGAAATTGGGGCAACGTTCTGTTGAGACAACACTTGAACTTGGCACCTCCTTGCTATGCCAACACCAAGTTGGCACGACAAGCTGTTAAGTGCTGAAAAAACAGACCATTATCTTCTTTTCAAAGCCTTGTTTTTGCTTAACTTAGAACTATCTCAGTTCTAGGAAAAACTTTATTTGAGGATACGCAAAACATGGCAATTACAATTGGCGACGCACTGCCTGAGGCAGTTTTTAAAGAGAAGACATCTGACGGCATGGCGGAGGTCTCTGTAAAGGAGATTTTTGAAGGTAAAAAAATTGCGCTTTTTGCGGTTCCTGGGGCTTATACGCCCACTTGTCATCTGAACCACTTGCCTGGTTATCTTGAGAACAGAGATGCCATCCTTGCCAAAGGTGTTGATGATATTGCCGTTGTTTCTGTCAATGATGCCTTCGTGATGGGCGCTTGGGCACAAAGCACTGGCGGCGAAGGCAAGCTGCGTTATTTATCTGATTGGGATGCAAGCTTTACCAAAGCGATTGGCATGGAAATGGATCTGTCTGCTGGCACGCTTGGTCTGCGTTCAAAACGCTATTCAATGATTGTTGAAGATGGCAAAGTAACTGCGCTGAACATTGAAGATAGCCCGGGTGAAGCTGTAACGTCTGGCGCATCGCGTCTGCTTGAGCAGCTTTAGATCATTTTATTTAAAAGGCTCCATTCCGGCACGAGCCAGCTCATCAGCACGCTCGTTGTCGGGATGACCCGCATGGCCTTTGACCCAATGCCATGTGATGTTATGGCGTGATGTTGCTTCATCTAACGCTTGCCATAATTCAACATTTTTCACCGGTTTTTTGGCTGCTGTGCGCCAATTGTTTCGCTTCCAACCATCAATCCATTTCATGATACCATCCCGGACATAGACGGAATCTGTATAGAGATCGATCTCGCAGGACTGTTTAAGTGCATTTAATGCTTCGATCGCAGCCGTGAGCTCCATCTGATTATTGGTGGTTTCAGCTTTGCCGCCACTTAACTCTTTTTCGTTGCCTTGATAACGCAAGATTGCGCCCCAACCGCCAGGACCTGGGTTACCCGAACAGGCACCATCTGTGTAAATTTCAATCTTTTTCATAGAACTACATCAATCCATATTCAGAAGACGAATTGATCTGATTATGGAATCTTAAGCGCTTAAGATATTCAAGCGGATCTTTCTTTTGCACAAATGCCCCATCAGGTACGGTTAGCCAGTCATAAATACGCGTTAGGAAAAACCGCATGGCTGAGCCGCGCGCGAGGATTGGCAATGCATCTTGTTCGGCTTGCTCAAGTGGGCGCACAGATTGATAACCCTTTAGAAGTGCCCTGCCCTTGGTCATGTTGTATGAGCCATCCGCTTCGAAACACCATGCATTGAGGCAGATAGAAATGTCATAGGCAAACATATCATTGCAGGCGAAATAGAAATCAATCAGACCCGATAATTCATCGCCGATGAAAAAGACATTGTCGGCAAAAAGATCGGCATGGATCACGCCCTGGGGCAAGCCTTTTGGCCAGTTGGCTTCAAGATCTGCAAGACTTTTGTCGATCTCAGCAGTCAGGCCCTTTTGCACGCTGTCTGCTTGATCATGAGATAGGTTCCACAAGGGCCGCCAATCTTCCATGGCCAGCGCGTTTTTGCGCGTGATGTTAAAATCCTTCCCCGCCAAGTGCATATTGGCAAGTGCAACACCGAGTTCTCTGCAATGTTTTGCTTGAGGACGACGCAGCCACATACCTTCCAAGAAAGTGATAATCGCAGCGGGTCTGCCGGCAAGCTCACTTAAAATCTCTCCATCATTGCGATGAACGGGAAGTGGACAATTTAAACCACGTTCGGCCAGGTGCTCCATAAGCCCTAAGAAAAACGGCAAATCGTCTTTATTAACGCGCTTTTCATAAAGGGTGAGAATGAAAGTGCCTTCTGTCGTGCGCAGCAAAAAGTTGGAATTCTCCACCCCTTCCGCTATGCCCTTATACGACAACAACGTGCCGATATTATATTGCGTCAGGCAATCCGCGAGTTCAATCTCTGTTATGTCTGTATAAACCGCCATATTATTGACCGTTCACAAAAGCCATATCGCTGACGGTCAATTCAACATCACGCAGCTCACGATTCACAAGGAAGTTCTCAGTCTCCTTGACCATTTCCGCCAATTCGATTTTGACGTTGAACCGCTCACGGAAGGCATCGATGATCTCATCCACAATCACTTCAGGTGCAGATGCTCCTGCTGATATACCGAGGATTTCGACCCCGTTGAAGTCTTCCCAATTGATCTCTTTTGCACGCTGAACCAACAAAGACTTTTTTGCGCCTGCACGTTTTGCAACTTCCACCAGACGTTTTGAGTTTGATGAATTTGGCGCGCCAACAATAATGAAATGATCACAGTCTTCCGCTGCTTGTTTGACCGCTTCCTGGCGATTGGTTGTCGCATAACAAATTGATTCAGCAGCGGGTGCCTGAATGTTAGGAAACTTGTTCTTCATGGCGTCGATAACATCTTGAGTATCATCAACAGACAAAGTGGTCTGTGTGACAAAACCTAGTTGATCCGGATCTTTGGGCTCAAAGCTCGCCACATCATCAACAGTTTCAATTAATGTGACTTCGCCAGCTTCGAGTTGTCCCATTGTTCCGATGACTTCAGGATGACCTTTGTGACCAACAAGAATGACGTGACGCCCTAAACGAACATGACGCATGGCCTGTTTGTGAACTTTGGACACCAGCGGACAGGTTGCATCAAGATAGAATAAATTCCGCTCAACAGCATCTTCAGGAACGGATTTAGGTACGCCATGCGCAGAAAATACCACTGGCTGGTCCACATGTTCGGCTGGAATTTCATCAAGTTCTTCAACAAAAACGGCACCCAGCTCTTCAAGGCCCTCAACCACAAAGCGGTTGTGCACAATTTCATGGCGCACATAAACGGGTTTACCGTATTTCTTGAGCGCTAAAACCACGATCTGGATGGCGCGATCAACACCCGCACAAAAACCGCGCGGGCCGCATAATCGAATTGTCATATCAGGCTTGGACATGGCTCTACTCTTTCGAAATTATATATCTCTTTAGTGGGTTGGCGTGGCTTCAATGTCAAGACGTGATGAGGGCCTAACTTTTCGCAGTTGCAGATTTTCGCCGAAATAAAAATATCACTACAATGCACAATAGCGTTGCAGCAAGTCCGTACCAGGTGAAGGCATATTGCAAATGATTATTCGGCAAATCGATAATCGTCACACCACCTTGAGGAAACCCGCCAGGGTTTGGTGCTTCATCCGCATCGATAAAGAATTTGTTCAGGTCTTGATTATCAAATTCCAACCCCGTTGTTTGAGCCATCGAACGGAGATCTTTCCAATAATAGATATTCGCCGCAATATCATTTTCAGGAACCACGCTTGATGGCTTTTCATCAAGCATTTTGCGTGCAAGGCCGGTGATTGATACTCGATCAGTCACCTGCCCTTCCAGTCGCATTTTCGGATCCTTAAAATCAAACGGAACAAAGCCGCGATTAATGAAGACAGTGCCAAAATCACCCGATAAAGGCGTGTAAACATAATAGCCTGAAAACCCATTATGCGTGGCAAAGAAATGCCGTTCTTTGGTGTGATCAAAGACACCTTGGAGTGTTACAGGCTGGTATTCAAAATCATCGCCCGTATTGGCCAGATCTATTAAATCTTGGATGCTGACTGGGTTCGCTGTCAGTCTTTGTTCAATATTGGCAAGAAGGTTTTCTTTCCACTCCAAGCGTTGCATTTGCCATGTGCCAAGCGCGATTAATATCGCAAAAACCACGGCAAGAATAAACGAGACGATGAGGGTTCTTAAACTGAACATTTTTGAAGCTGTATTACTCACGGTCAATCTCACCCTGTTGCGCTTTGTTTTTATATTGCAAACAAATCATGATGCCTTTCATGACGCGGAGTAAATATAATCCCAAACCGATGGATACAGGAAACCAGATCAGTAATTGCAGCCATAAAGGTGGGCTATAAGAAACCTCTAACCAAAGCGCCAAACCTACAACGATAAAGCCAACAGCGGTCATGACGAAAACTGCAGGACCATCGCCAGAATCTGCGAAGGAAAAATCAAGATGACACGATCGGCAAGATTTTTTCAAACCCAAAAAGCCTTCAAATAGCTGACCTTCCCCGCAGCGCGGACAACGGCCTTTTATACCCGTTTTGATCGGGTCAACTGGCGCAAATAAAAGGTCTTCAGTCATATAAGATTTCCTGAGTTTAAATAAGAAAGGGCGACCAAATAGCCGCCCTTTGCAAAACTGTATCCCACTTAAATTAGTGGTGGATTGGCGCGCCCCATGATGCCCAAACATAAACGGCAAAGAATAGGAACAACCAAACAACGTCAACGAAGTGCCAGTACCAAGCAGCTGCTTCGAAGCCGAAATGTTGTTTCGGTGTGAAGTGACCTTTAAGCGCACGGATCAAGCAGATTGCCAAGAAGATCGTTCCAACGAGAACGTGGAAGCCATGGAAGCCTGTCGCCATAAAGAATGTCGCGCCATAGATGCTGTCTTTAAATGCAAATGGTGCCACTGTGTATTCGTAGAACTGAACGCCTGAGAACAATAC
>JAHDFS010000125.1 GCA_020628035.1 Rhizobiaceae bacterium | reverse complement strand
CCATCCTTGGTGACCCCACTCACTACACATTAAATCACTAAAATTGATTCTAATTGCTAAACTAACATTTATATCGTGCACTTAGGCAAGACCTGTTTGGCAAATTTCGCTTAGCAATCCCCAGATTTCAAGGCCGATTTCTTACCAATTAAGTTTGAGTAATGTAATTTTGTTTCATATTTTCAATATGTTAGATACCTATTGATGAATGAATGTGCAACTTTAATAAAAAGATATCTATTTACGAAAAATTCAACTCCTCAACCTACGAGTAAGTTTAGCCATATAGAATCATCTGTGTCTGCCTCAGCTGGGTTGGAAGCAAATTTCATAAATTTGGCTATTTAGTGCAATTTCGTCACGATATCGCCTCATTTATGACGGTATTGGGCATAATCGAAGTAGTAGGCTTTTTGGCTCGGGCTTTCAAAATCCGGAGTTTTCGAGTAGACACTCAGGTAATCGTCAGCACGGACGATGTGAATAGGGGAATTAGTTGCGTCAGTTTAGGGGCTCCATATACCGCTCGTCTCAATTGAGTCGCATTGCGATCGTTCCGATTATGATTGGCATCGGCGTGAGTGGTTGCGTCAGCACAGATAGTTCGCTAACGGCACAATTGGCACCAACGACAGTTGGATTGGAACCGCTCGATACAGCGCTCGTTCCACAACAAACTGCCAGCCTTGGCTATGAAGGTGCAATCCCTGTCCCGGACAGCACAACGCCGCTTGCAACAGCTTATAACAATACATCTGAGACTAATTTGGCAGCAAATGCCGTTCAATCTGCTGTAACACCGTCACCATCGATTAATGCGCTTCAAAAAAACGGACAGATTTATGTAGCGCAAACACCAAATACAGCTGCCGCTAATCCGCAAGTCGCTTCTTTGGCAACATCTTCGCCGACATCAACAAGCCTTGCGCGCCAAAACAGAGATGGCAATGCGTTTTTCTCATCGCTCTTTAAGCGCCCGGCACGCGCGGTCCCTACCCGCACAAATGCCGCAGCACCCGTTGCGCCTCGTCAGGAAACAAATGTTCAGCAAGGCGCTGTGAATACAACAGCTGCGACGCCTGAGACGAAAAAACCTCAGATTACGAGCGCGAAGAAAGTAACGCTTGCTTCTGCCACGCCTGTGTCATCTGAGCGCCTTTCGGCTAACAAGGAAAAGAAGCGCGGTATTTTCTCGTCGATATTTGGATCTAAAGACAAAAGCAAAAGCCGAGATAAAAACCGCATTGAGGTTGCTTCTGCAGCTGGTCTAGCGCGTTTATCGCCACTCACACTTCAAAGACAAACAGAACGTGTTGATGTTGCATGTTTTAAACCTGAATTGGTTCGCCTTTTGAAACGGGTTGAAAAACACTATGGCAAACCCGTTGTTGTCACCAGTGGCTATCGCTCACCCAAGCATAATAAGCGAATCGGCGGTGCCAATGGATCACGTCACACAACGTGTGAAGCAGCTGATGTGCAAATTGAAGGCGTCACCAAGTGGGAATTGGCGAAACATGTTCGTTCCATGTCTGGTCGAGGTGGTGTTGGTACGTATTGCCATACACAATCGGTTCATATCGACATTGGATCCGAGCGTGACTGGAATTGGCGTTGCCGCAAACGTAAGCGCTGATTCAAGCGATTCCTCGCTCATCATCTAATAATTTGGTTTTAACAGGCTGATCTTTTGCAATTGTGCGAAAGAATGTTTGCCATGCTTTGCAATCTATAAGATTTCAACGCATGTGATTTTGCGTAAAACCTTGTTAAATCAGCACGAAATCCAAAGTTTTACAAAATTGTCATTTTTTTTTGAAAAAACGCAAAATACTGCTTGCGGGATTTGCATCCTCTGACTATAACGCGCCCATGTCTTGTGCGCCCATCGTCTAGCGGTCTAGGACGCCGCCCTTTCACGGCGGAAACACGGGTTCGATTCCCGTTGGGCGTACCATTCATCTCTTCTATATATTCTCATGATTTGAAGGCACTAGAGCGAAAAGCTCAAGTGTTACATGAGATATATTTGTGATGTGAATTCCAGTTCCATTATCTGATTATACAGCGATCGTTTCACAGCACGCTTTTGCTTGTTATGTGCTTGGTTAGGACCGCAAAACGCCCTCAGCGTCATCTCAAGGCAATGTGAGGCGCATATGGGCACAATGATGCGCTTTCCGCCCATTGCTCTTTTAGCAGCAGCCACCGTGATCACAGACTATTTGAGTGAATGTCTAGCTCGCAGGTTTATCTGATGTTGATTCGTCATCAGAAGCCTTATTCGCAACAGCATCAATCACAGATGCTGGATCTTCCTCCAATGCTTTGTCAACTGCCTTCATGAGCGCGTTGTTTGGACGGCCGGAACATTCGTGGAAGATACGCGTTTTACAATTTGCGCAGATATCCTCATCAAGCATGGGCACGATCTCAGCAATCGCTTCACCTTTACTTAGGTGAATATGGTGCTTGGTCAGCGCTTTCATCACATGGAAACGACCAAGCTTATTGATTGTGCGCGGCGTTGTGGTTTGCAAGTGGAACGACCCACCCCGTTTGTGGCGGCGTGTTGCTTCTTCAATCAACAATTCCGCGCCTGGCAGATCAATCTCACCAATACCCTTCACGATGAGCATCATGTGGCGTTGTTCGGGCTGATCATATTCGATTGAACGGAGTTTGCGGCGGACAAATTCGACAGAACCGAAATAGAGCGGACCATCAATCCGTGCCATAACCAATTGCGGGCATTCTGGCAGATCAAGGCGCTCAACGCTGCTGAATCGGCGATTTGGTGTCGAAGTATCTGGTGCGCCAACTGAAATGCGTGGGCGCGATGATTTGTTCAAGAACAATGCGAGCGACAATAGCACGCCAGCGTAGATGGCAAATTCAAGATCAAAGAGAAGCGATGAGAAGAATGTGACCGCAGCAATCCAGGTTTCGGTCTTACTTGTGGTGATCAAATGTTTGATCTCACGGACATCAACAAGTTTCCATGCCACAAGGATGATCACACCGGCCATAGCTGGGATCGGCACAAAGGCAAAGAACTGCGCCACAAATAACAGGATGCAGAGCAAGAAGATCGCTGCAAACACCGCTGATAGTGGTGTTTTCGCGCCAGCCTCATAATTAATGCCAGATCGTGTTAGCGAAGCTGATCCGGGATAGCAGTTAAAGAAACTGCCCGCGACATTGGAAAGCCCCTGCCCGGTAAATTCTCGGTTGGCATCAATATCCTGACCCGAGCGCAAACCAATGGCGCGCGAAATAGACATCGCTTCCAATAGACCAACAACTGCCACCGCAAATGCAGGAGATGCTAAATCACGCATATCGCTTAGATCAAAAGCAGGCATTGCAAAACTTGGCACCACTGACGGGATAACACCGACAGTTTTCACATCGAGTTCTGTCCAACCTAGGAAGTAATAAACAAGTGTTCCAGCACCTAGCGCAATCAAGTAGTTAGGCCATTTGGGAAGAAACTTCTTCGATAAGACACCCACAGCGAGGGATGTGAATGCAATGATAAAACTGTCGGTATCTGCCTGAGGCCATATTTCCCATAGCTTTACTGCAAATTCGCCCAAATCCTCAGGTCTGGGCAAATCAAGCCCGAGCGCGTGGCGCACTTGGCTTAAACCAATGAGCAGTGCTGCCCCGGTGATAAACCCGGTCATCACCGAATGGGAGACAAAGTCAACCAATGCACCCAAATGCGCAATTCCAAGTATGAGCTGAAACATCCCCACCAGGAATGTCAGCAAGATCACCGCTTGGATAAATTCAGGACTGCCAGGCGTATGTCCACCAGCAAGGGCTGCAAACACCAAGGCTGAAATCGCTGTCGTCGGACCAGAAACTGTGTGCCAGGACGAACCAAAAAGTGCCGCAATGATCGGCGTAATCATGGCAGTGTAAAAACCATATTCAGGTGGCAGGCCGGCAATCGCGGCAAAAGCGATACCCTGTGGCAATACAATTGTTGCGCCTGTAAAGGCTGCAAACATGTCGTCGCGCAACGTAGACCACGTCACTTTTGACACCCAATCGGGAATGCCAAAAAGCAAACGTATTTCTTTCATAACCGCCCCCATTTCCTTGCCGTGGAGCGACTTAGCCATCTACGTATCCAATCTTAATTATCTAATATAGCGACGTGTCGCCTTTCTCATATGCCGATAAATATGAAAGTCAATTGCAGGAACAAAAAATTGCTGCAAGCTGATCTATCAAGGCTGGCTTAAAGGCGATTAGTCGCTAAGGTCCGCAAATTGGTCAAAACGGGTATTTATATCAATAAATGAGACTTTTTGACCCATGATTTGCTATTATGCATATTTTTTACCATTTGTGAATGGAAAACAGGCAATTAACGCGACTATTCTCGCGTTAATTTGGCCATAAAGGCTGTCATAACGTCTGTCAGATACTGGCCACATTCGATCGATGGAATGTGCCCACAATCTTTGATCTCTTCATAAAACGCGTTTGGAATTGTTTTTGCCATTGCTTTGACAAGTTCGGGCGGTGTTGCACCATCTTGATCGCCAGCAATACAAATTGTTGGAACTTTGATCTCAGCGGCTTGTTCGGTGAAATCGGTATCGCGGATCGCAGCTGAAGTTCCGGTATAACCCTTTGCCGGCGTGCGTGTGAGCATATTGGCATAGCCTGCAACATCTGCTGGGTTATCCTCACGATAGCCTTTGGTGAACCAGCGTGCGAGCACACCATCGGCAATTTCAGAAATGCCTTTGGTCTCGACCATCTCAATGCGCATGTTCCAAAGTTCATCCGTCCCGATCTTCATGCCCGTGTTACACAGGATCAAAGCGCCCACAAGATCAGGACGCGTCGCATAAAGCCCTTGTGCAATTAAACCACCTACAGACACACCACAGATAATGGCACTTTGAATGCCGAGGTGATCCATAAGGCCTGCAAGATCTACCACATGATCCGTCATAGTTTGGCTTTCGCCCAGATCAGATAGACCATGGCCGCGCTTGTCATAAGTCACAATTGAATAGTCACCAACCAAACGAACAATTACATCGCGCCAAATCCGAAAATCTGTACCCAGAGAGTTTGCAAACACAATCGTCGGCTTGCCTTCAGGCGCACCAATCACTTGATAATGCAGATTAACGTCATTGATATTTGCGAAATGCATGGCTTTTGTCCTTCATGACAGGCAATTACGATAGATTGAGAGGATATAGAGGCAAAACCAACCCATATCTAGTGTGTAATATAGCCATGTGACATTTTTGGGGATGGTTTGAAAAGGTGGCCCAACCCGCCGATCTACTTTTAACTCACCCTAACGGCATCCATCACGCGGATTTGCACTTGCTTCATACCGCGCCAGTAATTGATATTGATATTGCCAGCCACATGAAAGCTTTGTCCGCGGCCATTTAAAAATGCTTTGCCAAGTTCTGTGTCGGCAGCTCTGAAACAAATGCCATCAATACGACCACCATCCATGCCAGAAAACGCGACTTTGACATGGTTGGTTCCGACAATACGCGCATCTTTAAGCATGTGATTGGGCAATACGAAAACAGGTTGAGAATGGCCTGCACCATATGGCCCTGCCCGTTCGATCATATCAACAAGATCGGTCGTCATGCCCGATGCGGCCAAAGCGCCATCGATCTTTAACGTGCGCACGGCGGTTAAGTCAGCTATGTGGTCGGCAGCCTTTTCTTCAAAATAAGTGCGCAATTCGCCCAGCTTTGATTTTTCCACCGTCAGTCCAGCCGCCATAGCATGTCCACCGCCTTTAACAAGCAACCCCTTATCCACGGCTTCGCGTACGATCTTGCCGATATCAAAACCAGGTATAGAACGTCCGGAACCTGAACCTTTGCCAGATGGGTCGAAAGCGATCGCAAAGGCGGGTCTATTCTCCCGGTCTTTCAGGCGTGAAGCCACAAGGCCCACAATACCCGGATGCCAACCATCATTGGCAGACACGATGATCGCAGGCCCCTCACCACCCGCCATCTCGGCCATGACCTCCGCTTCAGCCTGTTCGAGCATTTTCGCTTCCATGGCCTGCCGTTCTTTATTAAGGCTATCTAGATGCGTGGCAATTTCATCTGCTTGAGATGCATCATGTAACGTGAGCAATCGTGACCCTAAAGCTGCATCACCAATTCGGCCGCCGGCATTAATGCGCGGGCCAATTAAAAAGCCCAAATGATAGGGTGTAATTGGCCCGTCAATTCCGACAATGCGCATCAGGGCCGCTAGTCCTAAATTACCCTGTTTGCGCGCTGCAATCATGCCTTTGACAACATAAGCTCGGTTTAAACCTTTAAGCGGCACCACATCGCAGACCGTTGCAAGCGCCACCAAATCAAGATGAGCAAGCAGATCAAAACCTTTGAGCCCCTCATGCCCTTGTTGGCGCAAAATGCGTTGCACGGCGACCAAGACCATGAATACAACACCTGCGGCACATAAATGCCCTAAACCTGAAAGATCATCCTGCCGGTTGGGATTGATGAGCGCCACACATGGCGGTAATTCATCGCCGACTTGATGGTGGTCAATCACCACCACATCACATGATAATTCTTTGGCCTTCTCCAAGGCTTCAAAACTTGTGGAACCGCAATCAACTGTAACAATCAGCTGAGCGCCTTTATCAACAAGTTCAGCAATCGCTTTGGGATTAGGGCCATAACCTTCGAATATCCGATCTGGGATATAAATCTCATTAGGGACATTTAAATGCGTTAGGAAACGCGACAGGAGTGCGGATGAAGAAGCACCATCCACATCATAATCACCAAATATTGCAACTCGTTCACCCATCTGGATCGCTTGCACAATGCGTTGCGCGCCCGCATCGCAATCGGTCATGGTCGATGGATCGGGCATCAGGTCTCGAATGGATGGCGCTAAGAACGTAGCCGCTTCCTCAGATGTCACCCCGCGCGCTGCGATCACCCGCGCAATGAGTTCTGGAATATCGGTCTTTTGAGCAATATCAAGCGCTGTGTTCTGGCCAAGATTATCAAGGCGCGAGATCCATTTCTGACCTGTCAGCGAGGCTTCCACACCCATAAAAATATTGTCAGACACGAGATCACACCTTCAAGCGCAAATAATTTGAAATGACATAAAAAAACAGACCTCATTGATAATGAGGCCTGTCAATAATTGCAACGTGTTGTTGATTTAGAATTTGCTATGCAAATTTTTGACCTTCACGGTGAATCGCTTTGATTTCGCGCACAGTACCGGTTGAGGAACGCATGACAAAAGTATGTGTTGAAATCGCATTTCCTTTAAAACGCACGCCTTGGAGCATATCACCATCCGTTACACCCGTTGCTGCAAACATCACATCGCCGCTAGCAAGTTCTGTGAGATCATAGACCTTATCTGGATCTGACACACCCATTGTCGCCGCGCGGTCAATTTGATCTTGTGATTTAAACAATAAGCGACCTTGCATCTGACCACCTGTGCAACGAAGCGCAGCAGCAGCTAAAACACCCTCTGGCGCGCCGCCTGTACCCATATAGATATCAATGCCTGTTTCTTCAGGATCTGTTGTATAGATCACACCGGCCACATCGCCATCACCGATCAAGCGCACAGCGGCACCGCATTCGCGCACTTCTGCAATTAGTTTTGCATGGCGTGGACGATCCAAAATACAGGCGCAAACCTGACCGATATCAACGCCTTTATGTTTGGCGATGGCTGCCAAGTTTTCTGCAGGTGTTGCATCAATAGAAATGGTGCCCTCTGGATATCCAGGACCAATTGCAATTTTGTCCATGTAAACATCTGGCGCATAGAGAAGCTTGCCCTTATTGGCGAAAGCGATCACAGCCAGCGAATTTGGCATGTTTTTGGCGCAAATGGTTGTGCCTTCAAGTGGATCAAGCGCAATATCTAATTCAGGCCCGTCTTTGGTACCCACTTCTTCGCCGATATACAGCATTGGCGCTTCGTCGCGCTCACCTTCGCCGATGACGATTGTGCCCCTGATATTAAGTTTATTGAGCTCTGTGCGCATCGCATCCACTGCGACCTGGTCAGCAGCTTTTTCATCGCCGCGTCCTCTGAGCTTAGCTGCAGCCACAGCTGCGCGCTCAGTCACACGCGCGATTTCGATTGATAAAATGCGATCTAGATCCAGATCTTCTGAATTCGTTTCAGCCATTGGTCATTCATCTCCATATTGGCACCAAAGAGTTGCGTCATGCTCGAATGATCAATTATGCAAATTTCTTAACAAATTGGACAAAACACCCGCACTTCTGTCGTTGTATTCACAAGAATAATGATTTTTCCAGAATAAAATCGATTAGAATTCGGCAATAAATTGAACTGCATTATTTCAATCGTTTTAAGGACTTAAGCTGCCTGATTAATAGGCATAAAAAAACGGGTAGAATCACATTCTACCCGTTTCAGTATTTGAAATCAGATGTCGTTGACTTAAAGATCGACGTCCAAAATAGCCATGGAGAAGTTAAATGAACGATCTCCATCTTCATCATCAAGATAAATCACGCCGATAAATTCATCACCTGAATAAACTTCTGCAGAATCATCCTTTTTCGGACGTGCACGCACCTCAAAAGAAGGATTAAAAACACGCTTTAAATAAGCATCTAGTTTTTTGATTTCATCAGGGTTCATCAGCCGCATTCTCCGTCTTTGCGATTCGTTTTATGTCTTTTGCCACGTGAGACGTGAAAATTAAAGCGTATTCTTATGAACCGTCTTCTTGCGTTGCTGCATTGATCATTTGATCCATCGCACGTGATGGCTCCTGACATCCAGCCTCGCCCACAATGCGCGCAGGCACACCCGCAACTGTCTTATTAGCTGGCACCGGTTTTAAAACCACAGAACCTGCGGCGATGCGAGAGCAATTGCCAATTTCGATATTGCCCAACACCTTTGCACCTGAACCAATAAGCACGCCACAACCAATTTTTGGATGGCGGTCGCCACCTTCTTTACCAGTGCCACCCAAGGTCACATTTTGCAAAATGGAAACATTATCGCCAACAACTGCGGTACGACCAATCACAATCCCGGTTGCATGATCTAAGAAGAGACCCTTACCAAGTCTGGACGCAGGGTCGATATCCGTTTGGAAAATCGCTGATGAACGCGACTGTAGATAAAGCGCATAATCCGTCCGGCCCTTATTCCAAAGCCAATGTGCCAAGCGATGTGTTTGGATGGCGTGGAACCCTTTAAAATAAAGGATGGGTTGAATGAAACGGCTGCATGCCGGGTCACGATCATAGACCGCTTGAATATCAACGCGAAGCGTAGCACCCCATTCTGGCTGATCAGCCAGCATTTCCATATAGGTCTGGCGGATAACGCTCGCCTGCAGATCTGGATGGTCAAGACGTTCGCAGACACGATGAATAACAGCTTCTTCAAGCGAAGGCTGTTGCAAAATCGTTGAATAAAGGAATGTTGCAAGAACTGGATCTGCCTGCGCAGCTTCTTCAGCTTCCTTGCGGATGGTATCCCAAATAGGGTCCATTGCATTCACTTTGTTTTTATCAAGTGATTCAACTGATGTATTCATAGTCTTTCTCCACATCCGATCGCGAA
>JAHDFS010000124.1 GCA_020628035.1 Rhizobiaceae bacterium | reverse complement strand
TTGGCTTCTCCACCGCGCCCACTGAGCGCAAAACATTTAATACACCTGCAACAAAACCAAGAAGAAGGAAGATGATCATTCCCCAAGGTGCAATTCCTGCAAATGTATCCAGCACATAGCCAAGAATGGCACCGACAAAAACAGCTGCGATAAATTCGCTGGAGAGCTTAACTGCAAGGGCGTATCCCTTACGATCTCCACCTTCATCGCCTGCCTTGTCTTCGTCTTCCTTGCGCTTGGATGCTAATTTTGCTTCCAGCTCTTGGCGACGGGATTCAAGACTATCTACCATACACCCTCACATTCGCTTTGGGACGAGACTTAATGTCTCTCACTAAAATAGCGCCGAATTCATATCAACTTGGCGCTCTTTTAACATACCAAAAGCAGCCCGCAAGGCTGTTTGCAATTTGGGCGCAACATAGTTTTACATTGTTGGATAGTCAAGCAGTAGATTAGGGCAATAACGAAACTAAATTCACCAATTAATTCAATGTCTTATGCCATTATCAAAGGATTCACAAAAAAATGCCGCGTAAACTTTTGCCGATTGCGACAGTGTTACGCAGCTTTTACTGGGTTTTTAAGGCTGAAAATCAGCTCCAACCACCATTATGAGTGACATAAAAGATGTGCAGACCGATTCGTCCGACACGACGCATTTTCTTTGCCCAGCGAGGACGCACATATGTTGCGTGATAATGTGTTGAAGAACCAACTTCTTTGAACCAGATCTTACCCGCGGTTGTTGCAAGCGCAATTTCCTCTGCAATATTCCATGCTTTTGGTGATCTCACGCGATCACGGATACCATCACATGCAAATGAGAATTGGCAACGGTTGCGCCAAGTTTTGTTTTGATAAACCACACCGCAGACAGTATTTGGATAAGCAGGGTTGCGTACACGATTTAAGATGACCTGCGCAACGGCGGCTTGACCTGACAATTTTTCGCCACGTGCTTCGAAATAAATGCCGGCCGCAAGACAACGCTGCTCCGCGGCCGAAAAGGCTTTTGGCGGCAAGGGATCATCGGCCCATTCGTGATCACCCTTTTCAATTGGGGGGATAAAACGTCCGCGTTTTGGACCGTCATTTAACACAGATGCAAATGGAGATTGTTTGGCATAGTCTTTTTGTGGTGGCGCATAAGCTGTCGCCAGGATATCCGCATTGTCATTAGTAATGAGACTTGCGAGCATTGTTGGCACGCGGTTGGAGATTTGCGGCTTGTCCTGCTTCTTATAAAAGACAGAGGCGACTTGTAACTCTTTACCCTCGATTTCCTGCTTCTTAAAAACCATGGCCACATCGTCAGATGACTTTGGTATTTCAAGAGAGCTCTGCTTGCCAATGATCGATCCGGCTGAGAAGTTTTTAGGGGGTTGAGATGGCGCTACGGAAATCACACGGCCTTTTTTAAGATGACGCGTGATACGATCTTCATCTGGCGTCAGCTCTTTGTCGCCGATCTTGGCATCAAAAGCTACCGTTTCACCATTTCCCAGATCCAATCCAGCACTTGGTGCGACAGATCCGGTTAAAATTGTATCCGCGAAAGCTATTTGGGCTTTCTCAATCGAACCCGCAGGTGCTGTCGTCATATGCATGCGCCAGCGATCATCTTGATTACCAAGACTGCTCAAAAGAGCGGCTGTATCTGATTGGGCAACGATGGTGGGGGTGAACATAAAACCGGCAACGCCGAATATAAAAGGTGCGGCCAATCCGCTTAGACGCGCCAAACCTGGGCGAGCCTTAGAACTCTCATTACGCACGACACTACTCCAACAAAAACTATTACTCAGTACAAAACTAGCGTTGATCATAAGTCGTTAACCTTGATGAAGAGTTAATGTCGTTGTCGCGCCTCCCTAATTTGTCTTTCAATCGAATATTTGTGGCCAAAAAGAGGTAAGAGTTCAAAAAGCTGTGAAACTGATGAAATATTGAGAATTGTTACAATGGTAGGGGTGAAACCAAGCCATAATTGGCAATTTTTGGATAATTGTCGACTCAATTATTCAATAAACATTGCGAAACTGCTTCAAAAAGCGCATGGGTGGTTAAGAGACTTTTTCTCTTAAAGGACGCGACTATTTCTGACACCAAGACAAAGACTGACACAACGAACAATGTGACGCGCAGAACAACAAGCCCCATCCATGGATTGTTGTTTATGGCGAGCGGCATGTTTTTGTTTTCAATGGTGGACACAATTGCCAAGTTTTTGACTAATGATTTTCATCCTGTGCAAGTCATGTGGTCACGCCAAATCGGATTGGTGATCGGAGTGTTGATTATCGTCGCGATCAAAGGTCTTTCGGTTTTTCATACGAAGCGCCCATTCCTGCAAATCACACGAGGCGTTGCGGCAGCGGGTTCCGGGATCCTGTTTATTTTTGCAATTGTTTACGTACCTTTAGCGGATGCGGTGGCGGTGAGTTTCGTGGCACCCTTCTTAGTAACGGTGATGGGAGCTCTATTCTTAGGAGAAAAAGTCGGCATCCGGCGTTGGACTGCTATATCTATTGGATTTCTAGCGACCCTTCTTATTATCCGTCCGGGATTGGGCGTTGTTCACCCAGCTGCATTTTTAGTCGTACTTGCTGCATCCTTATTTGCATTACGACAAATCTTATCACGTGCGCTTATTGCTGACAGCGTCACAACAACGGTTGCTTTCACCGCGCTTGTTAGTGGCGCATTTTTAACAGTACCGCTCCCCTTTGTCTGGAAAACACCTGATTGGGGTATGGATCTTGTTTTGTTGAGCGCCCTCGCCATACTCGCCGCAATTGCAGAAATCTGTGTCATTAAAGCACTCTCGATGGCGGAAGCCGTTATTCTTGCGCCTGTGCACTACACACTTATTATCTGGGGCACACTTTACGGCTTTTATATCTTTGGGGATTTCCCAGATATTTGGACATGGGTTGGCGCCATTATCATTACACTTTCGGGCATATATACAGTTTATCGTGAGCATGTCGTGTCCAAACAGAAGAAGCTTGAAACCGCTGAAAGTTCATAATTATGATGGAACTCCCAAAACTCGTCATCTTCGATTGTGATGGCGTGCTCGTTGATAGCGTTATGGCGCATAGCGAAATAATGTCAGATAATTTTGCGCGATATGATCTTCATATGAGCCCTGTTGAAGTCCGCGATGTTTTAGGTGCGGGTAAGATGTCAGACATTGGGGAAGCTGCAAAAAAATTGGGCGCGAAATTGCCTGACCACTGGCTCGATGAAATCTATACCGAGATTTTTGATCGATTGCGCCAAGGCGTTGAGCTTATTCCTTATGTCAAAGATGTTGTTGGAAAAGTTTCAGACGCAAATATTCCCATTTGTGTCGCGTCCAATGGCAGCGTCGAAAAAATGAAAATCATGCTTGGATCAAGCGGATTACTCGACATGTTTGATGACGCGATTTTTTCAGCGCACGATGTTAAATCCTGGAAGCCTGAACCAGGATTGTTCTTACATGCGCTTAAAACAATGAATGTTAATCCGGATGAGTGTGTTGTTATTGAAGATAGCCCCACTGGGGCTGATGCGGCGCAACGAGCTGGGATCAAATGTCTGGGCTACGCAGCTGAAACAAACCCATCGGATCTGACTGCATTTGACGCGCATATTTTTCACGACATGCGCCATGTGCCAGATCTGATTGGAATAACAAGCTAATGGCCGCCTATTTGGGTCTATTTGTAGTGTCTTTTTTGGCCGCAACGCTTTTACCGGGCGGATCAGAAATCGCATTAACAACAGCATTAGCTTCAACGGACAATTCTGTCATTTTGCTCATTGCCTTTGCCACCATCGGCAATGTCTTGGGGTCAATGGTCAATTGGGTGCTTGGTCGTTATTTTAATCACCTTAAAGACAGATCATGGTATCCGATAAAACCCGATCAGATGGATCGTGCGGAACAATGGTATCAAAAATATGGTCGGTGGAGTTTACTCTTAAGCTGGGCACCGATTATCGGTGATCCACTTACTTTGATCTCCGGCATGTTCCGCGAACCACTCATTAGTTTTGTTATTTTAGTGACAATTGCAAAACTTACACGTTATCTTGTCGTTTCCGCGCTTGTGCTGCAAATCATTTAAATTGGACCCTCATGCCCCGCACACAATTAATTGGCCATCTGGCAATGCTGACTTTGTCGTTCCTAGTTGCGGGGTCTTTTAGCTTAGGGTCAATCATTGCCCATCTCGTACCACCGGATGCTTTAACAGCACTCCGATTTAGTGCCGGTGCAATATTAATGGGCTCAATTGCTGTTTTATCAGGTCAATTAAAGCTCGACCATTTGAAACGCGGATGGCGTTTCTTGCCATTGGGCGGGCTATTCTCAATTTACTTTGTTACCATGTTTGAAGCGCTGAAAGTGACACAGCCAGTATCGACCAGCGCCGTTTTTACGCTTGCACCACCGCTCACGGCCATATTCAGCTATTTCATATTGCGACAGATTTCGACCAAGCGCATATCTATTGCGCTCATCATTGGTGCCGTTGGCGCTTTATGGGTCATTTTTCGCGCAGATCTCGCTGCCTTTTTGAGCTTTAACATCGGCAAAGGTGAAGCAATTTTCATTGTCGGCGTTATTGCCCATGCACTTTACACGCCACTCTTTACGAAACTCTCAAAGGGAGACCCCGTGATTGTATCTACATTCGGGGTCATGGTTGGCGGTACGATTGTGCTTTGGACCTTCTCTTTCAACAACATTGTCACAACCGATTGGATCAGCCTGCCCATCTCTTTTTGGTTGGTCTTTATATATCTGGTTGTTGCTGCCAGCTCGCTGACATTCTTTTTGTTGCAGTTTGCAGCTCTTCGCCTGCCGTCCGCAAAGGTTATGGCCTATACATATCTCGTGCCAAGTTGGGTGATCGTATGGGAATTTGCCAGAGGCGATGGTCTACCAAGTTTAAAGATCTTGGCAGGTATCGCCATTACGACAATCTCACTCATTCTACTCTTAAAGAATGAGAATTAGCTTCTTTTGCGTTTGCGATTTTCAAACGGATTATCGCCAGAGCGATAGGTAATCCGAATTGGCACAGCCGGCATATCAAAATCTTCCCGCATCTTATTGGTCAGATAGCGTGTGTAAGATGTCGGCAGCGCATCCGGGCGCGTACAGGACACCATGAACCCTGGCGGGCGCGATTTAATCTGCGTCATATATTTCAACTTCAAACGACGTCCTGATACTGCAGGCGGCGGATGTTGCGCTGTTGTCATGTTGAGCCAACGATTTAAACGCGCGGTCGGAATACGTTTATTCCAGGTTCGATGCGTTTCAATAACGGCCTGCATGAGCTTATCCAACCCGTTGCCCAAACGGCCAGAAATCGGAACAGCCAATATTCCGCGCACCTGCGGCAATAAACGTGTTGTCTCTTCGTGCAGATATTTCAGCGTTGCTTGACGATCTTCAACCAGATCCCATTTGTTAAACGCAATGACCAGCGCCCGGCCCTCACGTACCACCATGTCAGCAATATGTAGATCCTGCTTCTCAAACGGGATTGTTGCGTCCAAAACGATCACCACAACTTCAGCAAATCGAATGGCGCGCAATGCATCGGCAACAGATAGTTTTTCAAGTTTTTCTTGAACCTTGGCGCGTTTGCGCATACCGGCTGTATCAAACATTTTGATCTTACGGTCGTTCCACTCCCACTCAACTGAAATGGAATCACGTGTGATCCCAGCTTCAGGACCCGTGAGCAGACGATCTTCGCCCAAATATTCGTTGATGAGTGTCGATTTGCCCGCATTGGGGCGTCCGACAACTGCGATGCGCAATGGTTTTGATGTATCAATATCAGGCTCAATCTCACCCTCATAATCCTCATCAAAATCATCATCATAAACATCTACATCGGTGATCGCTTCATCAAAGCCATCATCTTCATCCGGGAAAGCCACAAATTCGCCAACCGCTTCAACGATTGCGTCTCTTAGATCGAGCATGCCTTCGCCATGTTCAGCTGAGATCGGGCAAGGTTCGCCAAATCCCAAACGATAGGCATCCATGAGATCTGCACCGCGGGCTTCGGCTTTGTTAGCCACAAGCACAACGGGTTTTCCGCGTTTGCGCAAAAGGCGCGCAAGCGTTTCATCAGCTGGTGTAATACCCTCTTTGGCATCCACAACAAACAGGGCAACATCTGCTTCATCAATAGCAAGCTCAGTTTGCTCACGCATTCTGCCTTCGAGCGTATCGGGCGCTTTCTCTTCAAGGCCCGCCGTATCAATCATTCGGAAAGACAAATCAATGAGTTTTGCTTCGCCGGGGCGACGATCACGGGTTACACCCGGCGTATCATCGACAAGCGCAAGTTTTCGGCCAGCCAAGCGGTTAAACAAGGTTGATTTGCCAACATTAGGCCGTCCAACAATGGCAATTGAAAAACTCATTTTTGTTTAGTTCCATGTATTGGGCAGTCATGTGCCCAATAAAATAAATCAATTATGACGTTGAAGAACGTCCAGCGATTAAGTCTAAAATAACTTGCGCGCGCGCTGCAATCTGCTGCGGCGTTGATGTGTCTTCCACAACCAAGGTGAACCAATCTTTTGCACGGGCGAAATCATTGGCTTTAAATGCAGAAAGACCCAAAATCTCGCGGGCCGAATGGCGCATTGTATTTGTTGTATTGGTCAAGACTTCCACTTGCGCTGCCACCTCATCATAAGAGCTGACATCAACCATCAAGTAACCAGCACGAATTTTTGCAACATCTTTTAAAGCGTCTGCGACAGAGCTGTCATTGGCAACGGACAAAAATTCAGCGATTGCGTCTTCAGCATTGCCCTGCTCTGCGATCACAGTTGCCGCACGCATTTTGGCCAAAACAGGATAAGAGCCGTAACCTTCAGCCTTTAATTGATCAAATGCTGCGAGCGCTTCATCATTTCGGCCTTCACGTGCGTGAGTAAGCGCTTCCAGGAAAATATCACCAGAAGCTGCTGCTTGACTATCGACCCAATTTTTGTAACCCACATTACCAGCAACGCCCAATACAATGGCAACCGCACCACCAATAATGAGTTTACCGTATTTCTTCCACAAGGCATTGGCTTGGTCCGAACGCAGCTCTTCATTGACCTCGCGGATAAAATTGTCGTCTTCAGTGCTCATTTCACTATCCAGTAATTACTACGGCCAATTGCTAGCGGGGCCATATTCATCTTTAAAAATGTTCAAGACCGCCTTCTAAACCATTTTGCCAAAGTTGAAAGAAGTTTTTGCGCTTCCTTGCTTCTTAGGGTGCAAAATTATGTTATAAGTATCATAATCGTTGTTTTCGAGGGGTTTCACCTCAAATATTTGCGAGGTTTTATTGGTCGACATTGAAAAAGCGAAACTAAGGCTTCAGTCGGTTAAAGATGAACTCGAAGCGTTTTCTGAATTATCGTCGGATGCACGTGCGCCGGTCAAACTCGATCAACAATCAGTCGGGCGCTTATCGCGGATGGATTCTATGCAGCAGCAAGCCATGGCCCAGGCGCAGGAACGAAACCGCCAACGTGATCTTGTTCGTATTGAAATGGCACATCGACGTATATTAGAAGGTGAATACGGATATTGCGCCAATTGTGGTGAAGAAATCCCAGACAAACGACTTGAAATTGACCCAATGGCCGAATGCTGTGTTGGGTGTGCTGATTAGTTTAAGCCGCAATAATTGCGATTTAAAATTCATCCATCTTCTGTCGTCACATGCAAGGCATCGCTCCACTGTCTGGGTGATTGCCCATACATGCGCTTGAATTCTCGGCTAAACTGAGAGGCGCTGATATAGCCCACATCGAATGCGGCCTCGTTGACGGTCATGCCACCAGCAATATTCATGGCCGCATTGTTTAACCGCATCGATTTGACAAATTGAATGGGCGACATTGCCGTTGCTTGCTTAAACTTGCGGTGAAAAACCGTACGGCTCATCCCAGCGCGTGCTGCCATGTCATCGATAGAGATTGGTTCTTTGAGATTATCTGAAACGTGGGAGATTGAACGTGCGATAGCATTGCCGACACCGAAGGCTTGTCGCGCAAAATAACCTGCTTCACCTTTTAAAAGCGCATAATAGAACTCTCGCAGCCGCGCTTCGCCCAAAATAGAAATGTCGGTCGCATTTCCACTAAGCTCTAATAGTCTGGAAAGCGCGTTGGCAAAATCATCATCCCATCTCGACAATTTAATCCCTTGTGATAATTCGCCTGCAATGGACGAACTATACCTGCCTTCAGCATTGTCCATCTCAATCACCAATTCGGTCATCACACGCTGATCGAGCGAGATATAAACACCATAAAGCGGATCCTTATCTGATGCTTTGGGCGTTCCTGCCATTACAGGCATCGACATCGGGCAGCACATATATTGGCTGTTATCATAGACAAATTGCCCACCCTCGAGCACCGCCTCTTTGGATCCACTGACAATGGCGATCACACAAGGTTCATAGACCACGGGTGCGCATGGCACCGGATCTGTTGCGCGAAAGAGTTTCACGCCATTTATACCCGTCTCGACCAGCCCGTCTTCTTGGACCCTCTGCTCGATAAATTCTCTAATCAATTGCTTGTTCATGCGCGTAACTTATTGCGCCATATCACGCACATCAACAGCCCTGGTACAAATAGGCAAGTATTCGCGAGCATCGCACCTGTTTTTGATCGAAACCGGGAGTTATCTACACGCTCAAGACAACAAACTTATTTCGAAAAAAGACATTCTGCGATTGCAGACAAGGAGTAATTTTTATGAAACATAAACAGTTCGGGCCAAAAGGTTGGACACCTGACAATCTTGGACCACAAGCCGGCAAAACATATGTGATTACAGGCGGCAATGCCGGTGCGGGTTATCAAGCCACGCGTATTCTATTAACCAAGGGCGCCAAAGTGATCATGTTAAATCGCAGCGCAGAACGTTCCGCAGCTGCTGTGAAGGATCTTAAACAAGAATTCGGTGCCAATGCCCAAGTGAGTTACATTCGCATGGATCTATCGGACTTAGCGAGCGTCCGCCAGGCTGCAACTTTACTGTTGGCGCAAACCTTGCAAATTGATGCTTTAATTTGCAATGCTGCGATTGCGCAAGTGCCAACTCAAAAATTCACCAAGGACGGCTTTGAAAGCCAGCTAGGCACCAACCATTATGGCCATTTTGTGCTTTGCGGGATGCTATTTGATCTGCTTGATAAATCCCATGGTCGCATCGTCGTGGTCGCCAGCCTTGGCTATAAGCTTGGTATAAGAACCATCCAATTTGATGACATGAATTGGGATAAGAATTACAGCGCCAACCCCGTCTATAGCCAAAGTAAATTGGCACAGATGATGTTTGCTTATGAGCTGCAGGATAAGGTGAAAGCAGCGAATAAAAATGTTAAAGTCTATGTCTGTCATCCGGGCGCATCGGCAACATCATTAATTAGCACAAGCGGCGGCTTCTTAACTCGGGCTGTTTGGTGGTTTATGTCCAAAACACCAATGGTACAATCCGCCGAGCGCGGCGCATTTCCTGAAGTCATGTGTGCCACCGCTGACGGCTTGGCAGAACGCGCGTTTTATGGACCAACCAAACGCATGGAAACTGTTGGTCCCGTTGGCGAGGGCACACTTGAACCATATGCTTATGATAAAGC
>JAHDFS010000123.1 GCA_020628035.1 Rhizobiaceae bacterium | reverse complement strand
ACGTTTCACGTATCTTCGCAAACACAAACCTAGCTGCTGCTGGTGGTGTTGTTGCAGCCGTTGCTCTTACACAAATCATGTATAAGAAAATCGACGTAACAATGGCTCTTAACGGTGCGCTTGCTGGTCTTGTTTCTATCACTGCTGAGCCTTTGGCTCCTTCAGGTGGTGCTTCAATCCTCATCGGTGCTGTTGGTGGTGTGATCGTTGTGTTCGCTGTTCCATTGCTTGATAAGCTAAAAATCGACGACGTTGTTGGTGCGATCCCTGTTCACCTATTCGCAGGTATCTGGGGTACAATCGTAGTTCCAGTAACGAACAGCGATGCAAACTTCGGTTCACAGATCCTTGGTATCGTTGCAATGGGTGCATTTACTATCGTGACATCAGCGATCGTTTGGTACGCATTGAAAGTTACTATCGGTCTTCGCGCTTCTGAAGAAGACGAAATGATGGGTATGGATAAAGCTGAAGTTGGTATCGAAGCTTACCCAGAATTTAGCAAAGGCTAATTTCATATTACGAAAGTGAGCTTGCTGTCCCTCCACCTCCCTTCCCAATGCAGCAAGCTTACGATCAAAGGAAGAAGGGCCCGATATTCATCGGGCCCTTTTTTAATGGGAGTTCGAACATTAATTTGTTCTATCTACCTTGATCAAAATCAAGGGCTAATTTTTCGTCCGCCACTTTCCAGCGCGCGCGCCAACAAATAACCAATAGATAAAGCCGCCGCCCATGGCGCTGACGATATAGGCGAGTGCTTGATCTTCTGCAGCTGGGGTCGCAAAGGGTGAGAATAAAATCGATATGGCAATCAAACCTGAGGCAGATAAATAATACAGCCAGTCTTTGATGGATTTTAATTCGAATATTAAAATGATGATGAATGCCGGGATCCAGGCAATATTGGCAAATTGAAATGTCAAAGCGCTGACGCTGAAAACCAAAGCCAGATAAACTTCAAAATCGTTATAGGTTTCAAAGTCCTGAAACGTGATCAATCCTGACAAAAACGCATAGATTCCAGCTGCGGTTAAACATGCAACAAAATAGCCGAAAACAATGCCCATGAACCGTAGGATCAGGTGCACCAATTGTGTCATTTTCTTACCTTTGAGGTTTTATGTTTCGCCGTGTCCAGCAATCATGCTGGCCATAAGTTGAGATTCTAATGCTAGACGCTCGCTTTTTCTCAAGCGCTCAGATTCAGATTTTAATTGGCCACATGCGGCTAAGATATCCCGGCCTCGAGGTGTTCTAATCGGAGATGCATAGCCGGCTTGATTGATGAAATCGGCAAATTTTTCGATCTGCTCCCAGTCAGAACATTCATATTCTGAGCCCGGCCATGGATTGAACGGAATAAGATTGATTTTGGCCGGAATATTTTTAAGTAGGATCACCAATTCTTTGGCATCTTGTAAACTGTCATTCACGCCTTTGAGCATGACATATTCGAACGTGATGCGTCGGGCATTATTGGCGCCTTTATAATTCCTGCAAGCTTCCAACAATTCTTCAAGCGGATATTTCTTGTTGATCGGGACCAAAACATCGCGCAAGTCATTGCGTGTCGCATGAAGAGAAATGGCAAGCATCACGCCGATCTCTTCGCCGGTTTTATAGATTTCAGGCACAACACCTGATGTTGATAATGTTACGCGGCGGCGAGATAGAGCAATGCCGTCGCCATCAATGGCGATATGCAGTGCTTTTTTCACATTCTCAAAATTATAAAGCGGTTCACCCATCCCCATCATTACAATATTGGAAACTTTGCGTTCGCTAGATGGGATGATGCCGCCTGTTGGCGTATCTTTGTTGGGAAAATCGCCCAAACGATCACGTGCGACCAGCAATTGCGATAAGATCTCACCGGATGTGAGGTTGCGAACAAGCTTTTGTGTGCCGGTATGACAGAATGTGCAGGTTAATGTGCAGCCAACCTGGCTTGAAATGCACAACGTGCCGCGATCATCTTCAGGGATGTAAACTGTTTCGACCTCAACTGGTTTACCCGCACCACCTGAAGGGAAGCGCATGAGCCATTTTCGTGTACCGTCACTTGAGATTTGCTCTTCGATGATCTCTGGTCTTGAAATGTCAAAATTCTCATCCAGCTTCTGGCGTAAGTCTTTGGACACATTATGCATATCGGCAAAATCTGAGACACCGCGCACATAGAACCAATGCCAAAGTTGGCTCACGCGCATTTTTAGTTGTTTTTCTGCAATTCCAATGGATCTGAGAGCTTCAATCAACTCAGATTTTGGAAGTCCAATCAGATGCTTCTTTTCCATCGTCTTGGCTTTGATGCGTGTATCCACGTCATCTCGAACGCTTTTATCAGTCAAATCAATGGATATAGCCATTGTTGTCAGTGCCTTTTTAAATTTCGTGCTTGCTGCTCAGATATCATCAAATTGCACAAGCGTCACGGAGTTTTCTTGCGCGCAGCAAAAAGGCCGGAAAACCGGCCCAATTTTGTTTTATATGGTAAGTTACAATTAGCTGCAGCTTGAAATGTTATTCAGTGCGGCCGTAATACCTGATAGTGAAAAACTATAATCGCGATTTTTGCCGTTTCTTGACGACACAACTTGCACAGTTGCAGAGCTGCCGGCTTTAAGTGCTGCTACAAAAGCAGGACCTTCGGCTGCATTTTCAATGTGAGCGACCTTGCCGCGCGAAATAAACTGATATGTTTTATCGCCAATTTGCACTTTTACTTTTGAATCCTGGCGCAACTTGTAGCTCATCATAACCTGCGGTTCATAAACAACGTTTTGACCAACGCGTTGTGCGACCAACAAATAGTTTTGCCCGTGAGATAAAGTGCGGCCTTCTTCTGAAAGTGGCGCAGCTGTTTTATGAGGAGATAAAACGTAGCAAACTTTACCATTTGGAGATTGGTAGGAGTAAGCACCCCAATCGGTGAATTCTTTGATAAGCGCAGGCGTTTGCGCATTTGCGACCATTGGACTTGCGAATACGCTGAATGCGCCCAAAGCCAATGCCATTGTGATTTTTTTACTAAACATAGCGATGATCTCTCTTGTCAAAAACATTGTCATCCCCCTCACTTTTTACACCCCTGGCGCCTGATCCGTATTGTCGACCCTTGCGGATCTGTCGCCGAGTCCCATTTTGCAACAATTGTGGTTACCAAACCGTCAACAATTAACAAACAATTCAATTTTTCAGATTTTTTTTCGATTAACGTGTAATTTCAGCCCATTAGCTCTTTTAATATGAATGAATTTCGGCAATAGTTTGGCAGCTACGTTCACGCCAAATATAAAAATCGAAACTGCGGTCGATTTCGGTGTGGACAAATAAGAATAAAAAAAGGGATTATTTTGAATGGGGCGTGATCAGCATGATCACTTTGCGAAGCTGTCCAATGCAGTAGCGGTTGATCGTGATCAAAAAGCGTTTGCGGAGCTTTTTGACTATTTTTCACCACGCATTAAGTCGTATTTTATCCAGCTTGGCGCAGCGCCTGAGCAGGCTGAAGATATGTCTCAAGATGTTATGTCTGCTTTGTGGCACAAAGCCCATTTGTTCGACCCTTCAAAATCCTCGCTTTCGACCTGGTTATTTCGTGTTGCCAGAAACCGCCGTATTGACTTGCTGCGCCGAGATAGATCTGCGCTGATCGATGTGAATGACCCGATTTTTGTGCCGCCTGAACCCATTTCTCCCGATGATTATGTGGAGGAAGAAGAGCGCGATGAACATGTTCGACGCGCGCTGGCGCTTTTACAAGATAAACACGCTGATATTATCCGAATGTCGTTCTTTTTAGGGTTATCTCATAGTCAGATTGCCGAAAAATCCGGCCTGCCTTTAGGAACTGTGAAGTCGAGAATACGTGTTGCATTTCAGAAGCTTAGGGAAACGCTTGAGGGGGATATCGGCCCGCCTGATGATCTCTGACGATCTGGTTTTATTCCACCTTCTCGCTTTTGAATTCTTCGAGCGCTTTTTTTGCCGCATCTCTTTGCTCCGCTGTCATGTGTTTTTTCAAAGTGGAAAACGCAACGGTTAATACGGCCACATCATCGCCAAATCCGATCATGGCGATGAAATCAGGGATGAGATCTGCTGGCAGAACAAAATAGGCTAATGCAGCTAGCAAAACACCGCGGACATGTGTCGGCGTATTTTGATCTAATGCGCAGAAATATGCGGTCACGACATCTTCTGCAAACGGCAATTGAGTAAGCGCATTTTTAAAAGTCGGCCAAAATTTTGACCGTATCTTTTTCTCTTGTTGTTGCTGCTGTTTCATATCAGCAGGCGATAGAATCGCGTTGATTTCATTCTCGCTGATTGTTTTCTTACCCATTTAATTAACTTGGGGTAGTATCATTAAAAATTCAATCGCTGGCGGATATTTTCCTGTTTGATTAGGAGATGTATCTACTACAAAATTTTTAGGAAAATACGGGATACTTCGCGTGGTAAAATCAGTTCTTTTTGTATGTATGGGTAATATTTGCCGCTCTCCAATGGTCGAAGGCGTGTTCAAGGCAGAATTGGAAAAGTCTTCACCGGCGATGCAAGTAATTGTCGATTCCGCTGGCACTGGAAGTTGGCATGAAGGGAATTTGCCTGACCCCCGAGCGATCAAAACCATGCAGAGATATGATATTGATATCACTGATCAGCGTTCGCGTCCCATTAATCGACGAGACTATTCTGATTTTGATCTGATCCTTGCCATGGATTACGATAATTTAGACATGCTGATCGCCAATGCGCCGATCGAGCAACAGCATAAAATCCATCTGTTCATGGATTATGCATTGGGCGAGGAGACCCCGGTACCAGATCCTTATTATGGTGAGGGTGACGGATTTGAAATCGTCTATCAAATGTTGGTCAAAGGCTCGGTTGGATTGGTTGAAAAACTTGTAGCCAAATGATCTTGAGCATTGGCAATCGTCAACGGATATCGTTCTTCGACCACGTATGGACCACCGCCTCGTGAATTTCTTGAAGACATCACCACAAATTCAGAAACATTAAATATCGCTGATTTGAAATTGCTGCGCGCGTTTAAATAGTCGCTGACAGCAAATGGATTAACATGGCGCAGTCTTGCAAGCGTAACATGCGGGATGAACTTGCGGCCATCGGGCATAATGCCGATCCGCCGGCACTGACCATCCAAGCTAGATTGCAATGAATTCAATTCGTTAGATGGGTTCACATCGGCGAAAATTGCGCGTGGTTTTTTGGATCCAAAAACATTGACACCGTTGAGCTGAAGTTCAAAGTTTTGCTTTGTCACATGATCAAACGCATCTAAGACATCGTCGGCTGTGCGCTCATCAACGTCACCAATAAAACGGAGTGTTATGTGGTAGTTTTCGACATCAATCCAACGTGCGCCTTGTAACCCGCCTCGTAGCAGAGACAAGCTTTGCGCGACATCCTTCGGGATTTCCAATGCTGCAAATAACCTTGGCATGGCGGTACTCCTGATCGAATCATCTATGATGTGACCATGAGAAGATGACAAGTTCAAGAACTATTGAGATAGGAACGGTAACTTACCTATTCGTCCACAGCCTGAGCTTTGAAAAATGGTTCGGCAACGGGCAAGATTTTCTCGACCATTACGGCAATACCTGCAGGGTTTGGATGGATGCCATCGGAGAGATTAAGATCGGGAATTCCCGCAACGCCATCTAGGAAAAATGGGTAATACTCAACCTCATATTTATCGGCAAGTTCGGGATAAATAGTATTAAACGCCTCTTCATATGCTGTGCCCATATTGGGTGGTGCTAGCATGCCCATCAAAAAGACAGTGATTTCGCGCTCGCGTAGTCGGGCGATCATTTTGTCTAAATTCTCGCGTGTTGTTTCAGCTGGCAAGCCGCGCAGCGCATCATTGGCACCAAGTTCTAAGATCACAACATCAGTGCCATCTGGGATCGACCAATCAAGACGGGCCAATCCGCCTGATGTGGTATCCCCTGAAACAGCAGCATTTGTCATATTAATCTCAAGCCCATTAGCCGTGAGTGCTTCAGCTAATCTGTTGGGAAATGCGTCTTGACGATCAAGCTGATAACCGGCCATTAGACTGTCTCCAAAAGCGACAACTTCCAGCGGTTTGGCTGTTGCAAATGTGACTGTTGTGCAAATGAGCATCAAAAATGCTGCGAAGAAGCTGGCAAATGCCGTTGAGAGATCTTTTATTTTCATAGTCCAATACCTATTTGCAAACGTAATGAGCTTAAACAATCGTAAGATAACACATATAGGGACTAAGAGCCGTGCCGCAAACACTTATCGAACTAAAAAATGCTGATTTGACCTTAGGAAGCGAAGCATCCTCCGTACATGTACTTAAAAGTATGAACCTTGAATTGAATGAGGGTGAGAGTGCGGGCATCGTCGGACCTTCAGGTTCGGGGAAGTCCACATTGCTGATGGTGCTGGCAGGTTTGGAACGTCTCGATAGCGGCGAAGTTCATATTGCAGGCTCTGCCATTCATGAAATGACCGAGGATGAAGCGGCGGCGTTTCGTGGACGAAATATCGGTATTGTGTTCCAAAGTTTCCATCTCATTCCCAATATGACAGCGCTTGAAAATGTCGCTGTTCCGCTCGAATTGGCTGGTGAGAAAAACGCGTTTGAAAAGGCAAAAGAAGAGCTTGTTGCGGTTGGGCTTGGCGAACGTTTAACTCATTATCCATCAGAATTGTCAGGCGGTGAGCAGCAACGTGTTGCGATTGCGCGCGCATTGGCACCCTCTCCCAAATTGCTCATTGCTGACGAACCGACAGGAAACCTTGATGGTGATACGGGTCAACAGATTGCGGACCTTTTGTTCCAGAAGCAAAAAGAGCGCGATATGACTTTGGTACTGGTCACGCATGATCCATCATTGGCGGATCGATGTGAGAGAAAGATTGGTGTTCGTTCGGGTGAAATTGAAGCTTATTCTGAGGCTGCAGAATAATGGAAAACTCGTTTCAACAATTAGGGCTTTTTGAAAAAGTGAGCCTTGCCCTTCGCTTTGCAATGCGCGAAATGCGCGGTGGTTTGCGTGGATTTTATATCTTCCTAGCCTGTGTGGCTCTTGGTGCGGCCGCGATTTCGGGTGTGAACTCGGTTTCCAGATCGATCAATCAATCCATTTCATCCGAAGGGCAATCGATTTTAGGTGCTGATGTTCGCTTTGAGATCGAAAATAGACGCGCAACCGAAGAAGAGGTTGCCTTTGTTCAAAGTTTGGGTGATGTGACGGCTGGGTCAAATTTGCGGTCAATGGCGCGTAAGCCTGATGGGTCTGATCAGGCGCTGGTCGAATTGCGTTCGGTTGATGATGTTTATCCTTTGTTTGGTGAATTGGTGACCGAACCAGCTCTGCCAAAGCAAGAGCTTTTCTCCAAAAATGGTGATGCTTACGGTGCTGTGGTAGCGCCATTAATGTTGGAGCGCCTCAGCCTTAATATTGGGGATGAGTTGCTCTTAGGAGACGCAATCGTTCAGATCAGAGCCACATTGATCGCTGAACCTGATGCCTTGTCAGAAGGGTTTGGATTTGCGCCACGGATGATGATTTCAAATGAGGCTTTGGAAAATGCTGGTCTCATTCGTAATGGAAGTTTGGTTGAATATTCTTATCGCGTTGATCTTAATGGTGAGCCGACTTTATCGGATCTCAATGCCGTTCGTGCTTTGGCGCGTGAACAGCATCCGGATGCTGGGTGGTCGGTGCGCACGAGCCGCAATGCGGCGCCTGCTTTAACCGCTAATATTGAACGTTTCTCACAATTCCTAACGCTTGTGGGTCTGACCGTACTTGTTGTTGGCGGTGTTGGCGTGGGCAATTCTGTCCGGGCGTTTTTAGATTCAAAACGCGGTGTGATCGCAACGTTTAAATGTCTGGGTGGGTCTTCCAGATTCGTGTTTGGCATATATTTAGCGCAGGTCTTCATGATCGCGCTTATTGGCGTCATCATCGGCCTTTTAATTGGCGCGATGCTGCCATTTATCACGGCGTCCTTATTATCCGCAGCGCTCGCGATTGAGATCAGCGCTTCGATTTATCCAAGCGCGTTGTTATTGGCGGCCGTGTTTGGATTGTTGGCTGCGCTGACATTTGCAATCCTGCCACTTGGTAATGCTGGCAGCGTGCCGGCAACAGCATTGTTCCGTCAGTGGAATTTGGGGCAATCAGGATGGCCGAAGCCCATTTATACAGTGATGGCATTGGCTTTTGCAGCGCTTCTTGCTTGGCTTGTGATTTACACATCCGACAATGATCAAATTGCTTCGCTCTTCTTGGGAGCTGTTGCTTTCTCCTTCATCGTCTTGCGCATTGTGGCATGGCTTGTGCAGTGGATCGCCAAGCGCAGCCCACAGGTTCAATCAACACCTCTGCGCATGGCGATCGGTAATATTCATCGTCCGGGCGCACTGACATCATCGGTTGTCATGTCACTCGGTCTTGGATTGACTTTGTTGGTTGCCTTGGCGCTGATTGACGGGAATTTGCGTCGTGAATTATCCGGCAATTTGCCTGAGCGTGCTCCCAATTTCTTCTTTGTGGATATTCAATCAAGTGAAATTGAAGGTTTTGAAACATTGATTAATGAGGTTGCGCCAAATGGCAAATTGGTTGAAGTGCCGATGCTGCGTGGTCGAATTTTAGAGTTCAATGGCACGGAGCTTAAGGATTTGGAGATCCCGCCAGAAGCGCGTTGGGTAACGCGTGGTGACCGTGGTGTGACTTATGCGCAAAACTTGCCGGAAAATTCAGTTTTATCTGAAGGCGAGTGGTGGGCACCTGATCATAGTGGTGAACCACTGGTATCTTTTTCTGCCGAAGAAGCTGCAGAAATTGGGCTCAAATTGGGTGATACGGTGACCGTAAATGTGCTTGGACGCACAATTACAGCACGCATTGCCAATTTCCGCTTGGTGGAGTGGGAATCACTGTCCATCAATTTTGTCATGGTGTTTTCGCCAAACACATTTGCCGGTGCGCCGCATTCATGGCTCGCGACTTTGCTTGAAAGCGATGCGACCCCAGAACAAGAAGGCGAGATCTTACGTGCCGTGACCAAAGCCTATCCAACGGTGACGACGGTGCGCGTGAAAGACGCGCTCGATATTGCCGAACGTTTGGTGGGACAAATCGCGCTGGCTATTCGTGCGGCAGCGGCTGTGGCGCTTATCGCATCCATTTTGGTACTTGCCGGCGCATTGGCAGCGGGTAACCAAACAAGACGACATGATTCTGTTGTGCTTAAAACATTGGGCGCAACGCGTCGTACGCTGATTAGAGCCTTTAGTTATGAATATATGATCTTAGGTCTATCAACGGCGATTTTTGCCCTAATTTCGGGTGCTATTGCCTCTTGGTATGTCATTAATCAGATCATGAACTTGCCTTATGGTGTGTTGCCAGATGTTGCGATTTCAACACTTCTTGCAGCGCTCATACTTACAGTTGGCATAGGTCTTGTAGGCACTTGGCGTGTATTGGGCCAAAAAGCTGCGCCGATATTGCGTGATTTGTAGTCAAAGCGGTTGTAATAGACTTTTACTATTAACCTTGTTTGTTGTTATTATCTGCTTTTATGGTAGTAATAACTTGTTGTTTTTGAAAAAATTCCCATATTATGGGTATATATAAATTCACGATGGAGATTGGCTTCATCGCTGGCT
>JAHDFS010000008.1 GCA_020628035.1 Rhizobiaceae bacterium | reverse complement strand
ATCGATATTTGCCATTTTTTTAACCTAATCTCTCATTACTGGAGTGGACTATAATTTTCCAAAATTCTTGGTATTGTTAGCACTCCCCCTCAGAGAGTGCTAAGCGACGTTGATCTAGTGCTTGATGGGGCTCATGTCAAGGTTTTGCAATGAATCTTTTCCTATAAATTTCAATATGTTTAACAAGGAAATAGAACGGACCTTTGATCGAAGCGCACATCATAGGTGAGCTGGTGGGCAGAATTGAGATTAAAGATGAGCAGTAATATTGTCTGCGACATAATTCTCAAAATCAAATTTGAAACCAGCTAATCATAGATTTCCGATCAATTAGAATCTTTCCACTTGAGTTTATCGTCAGCTTGGGTCAAGACATGGCAACAAAAGAATGGCAATTATATCATTGCGGTCATGGAGGCTCCCCCCTTGCTTAAAAAACTGGATAATCTTGACGGGTTGGATGGCAATTATGATGTCATTCTGAGTGATGTATGGGGTGTGTTGCACAATGGCGTTTCTGCGCATAAAAACGCCTATGAAGCTCTAAAACGCGCGCGCGAAGCTGGCAAAACAGTTGTTTTAATCACAAATTCGCCCCGCCGTAAGCAAGGCGTCGTCTCTCAGCTAGATATGCTGGGCATTAAATCAGATTGTTATAATGACATTGTCACATCTGGCGATCTTACGCGCAAATTGATCAAAGACGCGCCGAAGAAAGTGTTCTTTCTTGGTCCGGATCGTGATCTGCAATTGCTTGATGGGCTAGATGTCGAGCGTGTTGATCAAGATGAGGCGCAGTCGATTGTCTGCACAGGGTTTTTCGATGACGAAGTTGAAAAGCCGGAAGATTATACAGAAATGCTAGAAGCTTTCTTAGCGCGTGGTCTACCTTTCATCTGTGCAAATCCGGATTTAGTTGTTGAACGCGGCGAACGCATGATCCCTTGCGCGGGCGCCATTGCAGCGCTTTACAAAAAAATGGGTGGCGAGGTCTTCGTCGCAGGTAAGCCGCACAAGCCCATGTATCAAACAGCGCTCGAAATCGCGCAGGATATCAGAGGTGATATCAACCCCGAACGTGTGATTGCGATTGGTGATGGCATGCCAACTGATGTCCGAGGAGCGGTTAATTATGGATTGGACCTTTTATTCGTCGCGCATGGTATCCATATCAACCAATATAAAAGTGAAGACGTTCCTGGCGGCATTGACGATTTTAAATTGTCAGGCTTTTTGGCAAAAGAGGGTGTGCGTCCAAATTATTGGATGGAATGGATCAAATAATTGAGTGCGGGAAAATTGAAAATCATTCGTGTTCAAGGTGGGGAAACGCTGAGCGCTGATTTACGCGGTGGCGTTGTTGCAATTGGAAATTTCGACGGCGTGCATAGAGGGCATCAATCGGTGCTTGATCGCGCCTTGGAAATAGCAAACGAAAATAACGTTCCTGCGCTTGTCATGACCTTTGAACCGCATCCGCGCGCAGTATTCACACCTGAAAATGCCCCATTTCGAATTTCACCTGCGAGCTTGAAAGCTGTATTACTTGAAAAACTGGGCTTTAGTGCTGTGATCGAACAAAGTTTTGATAGGGATTTCGCAAGCAATTCAGCTGAAGATTTCATCAACAATATTTTGGTAAACCAATTTGGCGTTTCTCATGTTGTCACTGGATTTGACTTTCATTTCGGCAAAGGGCGCGAAGGCGGACCTGCATTTTTAATGGCAGCTGGTGAAGAGCGCGGTTTTGGTGTCACATTGGTTGATGCATTCCGCGATGAAAATACAGAAGTCATTTCATCAAGCAGAATTCGCGAGTTACTCATAAATGGTGAATTGGCCGAAGCAAATGCGCTTTTAGGATATCGGTTTACGGTAGAAGGCGAAATCATCAAAGGTCGTCAATTGGGTCGTAAGCTAGGCTATCCAACAGCCAATATGGTGCTTCACCAAGAAAATGGTTTAAAGCCAGGTGTTTATGCCGTCAAATTCAGAGATGGAAAGGGCACTCTGTATAATGGCGTTGCCAGCTTTGGTGTGCGCCCCACACTGGAAGATGATGGCGCGCCAATTCTTGAGACATTTGTATTTGATCATCAAGGCGATCTTTATGGGCAGATTTGCCAGGTCCATCTCATGTCTTACTTACGCGAAGAGCTGAAGTTTGACGATTTGGATGCGCTGGTTGTGCAGATGAAACAAGACGAAGCAGAGGCGAGAGAGGTTCTGCTTCATGCAACATCTCTGAGCGTTTTGGATCAAGCGGTATGCTTTGATGATTAAAGGTAAGAAATCACTTACATTAATAACAGGTGCAACATCTGGCATCGGGCTTGAGCTGGCAAGACGCCTGATAAATACAGATGATTTAGTCGTTATTGGCCGCAAAGAAGCGCATGAAGTATATGCGATGCTTTCCGATAATATCCAATATATTCAAACAGATATTGCGAATCCAGTCCAGGCTGTTGACGTGGTGATTGCTGGGCTTGAAAAGCTCGATATACAAGCCATTGATCGTGTCATACATTGCGCTGGGGTAGGCGTTTATACATCCCCTGATCAAGAGACATCTGAGCAAATTGGTCATAATGTAAGTGTTAACTTACTTTTTCCTGTGCTGCTTACCAAAGCTCTTGCATCTCATGTTGAGACAGCAAAGGGCAAAGTAGTTCTTATCGGTTCTGTTGCGCATAAAGGATCGCCGAATATGGCGTCTTATGCTGCATCAAAAGCTGGCCTTGCCGGATTTGCTCGGTCATTAGAAGCTGAATGGCGAGATAGGATCGATGTGCAAGTAATACATCCAGGTCCGACGCTCACGCCAATGCTTGAAAAGGCCGGTTATAAAGTTGGCAAAGAAGGTCGTTTCTTCTTGTCCCCTGAGGCCATGGCGGAAGAAATCATCAAGGTGATGGCGACAAACAAGAAATCAGCGACCATTTTCATTGGTGCAAAGATCAAAAGCCTGTTTCGCAGAAAGCAATCGGCATGAAGAACTGGAAACACGCATTGGTCACCGGAACAGGGCAGGGTATCGGAAAAGCCTTATGTCAGCGCTTGTTGGACCATGATGTAAAGGTGACATCTATAGATCGAGATCCAATAATTTGGACACATTCAAATCAAGATAAGTTATTGAATCATATAGAATTAGATCTGATTAACTCAAATTCAGTTAACGAAATTATTTCGGAACTATCATCAAGAAAAAAACTTGACCTTGTTATCCATAATGCAGGCATTTCAGCGACCGGCAAATTTGAAGAGATTGACCCAACAGCTTATGAAAATGTGTTAAAGCTTAACACACTTTTTCCAATGCAATTGAGCGCAAGTTTAATGCAAAATGGATTGTTTGCCAAAAATGCCAATTTGGCTTTTGTTTCCTCCCTGTCTCATACAACGGGATATCCCGGTGCGTCTGTCTATGGTGCGAGCAAAGATGCAATCGCGATTTATGCGAAAAGCGTGCGCAAACCCTTCGCCGCACAAGGCGTTTCTGTGTTGAGTGTTTTTCCTGGTCCCGTTCGCACAGATCATGCTCAAAGACACGCGCCAAAAGGTGCTGATGCTTCGAAACGAATGCCGCCTGAAGAGCTGGCGTCTCGCATCTTAAAAGCGGCTTCTGCCAATAAGAAAGTTCTTTATCCGGGAGCTGCAGCGCAATCAGCGCGGATATTGGGTAAAATCGCACCAAATTTGATGACCAATATGATGCGCAAAATCATCTACGATAAGCTTGATCGACCGGTTTGGTAAAGATTACTGACAATAAGTCTTTTCTTGTTGGTGAAAAACATTTAAGAAGCGCTCACAAATCCCCGCGATCAAGCGAAGCGAAGAAAGATTTATGGTGCTTTTTATGTTTTTGAACTTAAGCATACGAATAATTCGAATTACTAGCCCGGCCTCCGTCTAATACGACCAGGAGTCCCGGGATAAAGGCGTTTAAACGCTATTCTCATATCTATTTCGCAACATTCACGTTGAAAAACGTTGTCGATTAAAAAGCTGATAAAATGACAGAAGAAACATTCGATTATTCAAAAACCCTCAACTTGCCAAAAACTGATTTCCCAATGCGCGCAGGCTTACCAAAGGCCGAGCCAAACTGGATCGCAAAATGGGATGAGATGAAGCTTTATAAAAAGCTTCGCGAGATTTCCAAAGGACGTCCAAAATATGTGCTGCATGATGGCCCTCCATATGCCAATGGTAATTTGCATATTGGACATGCGCTCAATAAAATCTTGAAGGACATGATCACACGCTCGTTCCAGATGCGCGGGTTTGATTCCAATTATGTGCCTGGCTGGGATTGTCATGGTCTTCCAATTGAATGGAAGATTGAAGAGCAATATCGCGCTAAGGGTAAAGATAAGGATCAGGTGCCGATCAATGAGTTCCGCAAAGAATGTCGTGACTTTGCTGATCACTGGATTGGCGTGCAAACCGAAGAGTTCCGACGTTTGGGTGTCGAAGGCGATTTTGAAACACCTTATAAAACGATGAACTTTCCAGCAGAAGCTAAGATCGCTGCTGAGTTGATGAAGTTTGCGAAAACCGGACAGCTTTATCGCGGCTCTAAACCAATCATGTGGTCTGTTGTGGAACGCACCGCATTGGCTGAAGCTGAGATCGAATATGAGATGTATGAATCTGATACAATCTGGGCCAAGTTCCCAATTGTAGATGGATCGGGTGATTTGGCAGAAGCTTCCGTTGTCATCTGGACCACAACACCTTGGACGATCCCAGGCAACCGCGCGATCTGTTACTCTTCTAAAATCAGTTATGGCTTGTTTGAAGTCGCATCTGCGGAAAATGAATTTGGACCTCAGCCCGGTGATAAGCTCATCTTTGCCGATGCATTGGCCGAAGAATGTGCAGAGAAAGCCAAGGTTACTTTCAAGCGTGTTCGTGATGTAACAGCAAAAGAATTTGCGTCAACAAAATGCGCACATCCTTTGCGCGGCTTTAACGACGCCTATGGCTTTGATGTGCCTTTGCTAGATGGTGATCACGTATCTGATGATGCCGGTACTGGTTTTGTACATACAGCACCTGGCCACGGTCGCGATGACTTTGAAATCTGGGTCGCGCGTCGCAACGAGATCGAAGCGCAAGGTATTTCATCTGAAATTCCGTTCACCGTTGCTGACGATGGTTCATACACGGATCAAGCGCCGGGCTTTGGTGATGTGCGCGTCATTGATGATAAGGGCAAAAAAGGCAAAGCCAACCAAGCTGTTATCACAGCTTTGATCGGCGAAAATAATTTGTTTGCACGCGGTCGTGTCAAACACGAATATCCGCATTCGTGGCGCTCGAAAAAACCGATCATTTTCCGAAATACGCCGCAATGGTTTGTCTATATGGACAAAGATGGTGTGATCGGTGATGGAACAAAATCAAACGCCGGTACGCTTCGTCAAACATCACTGGCAGCCATTGATGAAACTCGTTTTGTGCCAGCTGCTGGCCAAAATCGCTTGCGTGCCATGATCGAACAACGTCCTGATTGGGTTCTTTCACGCCAGCGTGCTTGGGGTGTTCCAATCAGTGTGTTTAGAAATACGCAAACCAATCAAGTCATCCCGGGTCCAGATTTTGATAAATCAGACGAATTGTCTGAACGCATTCAAGATGCCTTTAGAGAAGAAGGTGCAGACGCCTGGTTTGCAGATGGCGCCAAAGAACGTTTCTTGGACGGCATGGTCGATAATCCAGATGATTGGGAACAAGTGCGTGATATTTTGGATGTGTGGTTCGATTCAGGTTCAACGCACTCATTCTGCCTTGAAGAACGCGATGATCTAAAATGGCCAGCTGATCTTTATCTTGAAGGTTCTGACCAACATCGCGGTTGGTTCCATTCATCTTTGCTTGAAAGTTGCGGAACACGTGGTCGCGCGCCCTATGACGCTGTGCTAACCCACGGGTTTGTCATGGCCGAAGATGGACGCAAAATGTCCAAATCATTGGGCAATGTCGTCACGCCGCAAGAAGTGATCAAGCAGTCAGGCGCAGATATCCTTCGCTTGTGGGTATCATCTGCTGATTATGCTGAAGATTTGCGCATCGGGCCAGAAATTCTAAAAACATCCATCGATGCCTATCGTAAAATGCGAAATACACTTCGCTGGATGCTTGGCTCTTTGTCTCACTATGAGGGCGAAGATGTGGCCTATGATCAATTGCCAGAACTTGAGCGTTTGATGCTGCATCGTCTTGCAGAACTCGATGAAGTTGTGCGTGAAGGATATGACGAATTTGATTTCAAACGAATTTTCTCAAGCCTGTCGAACTTTATGAATCTTGAGCTATCTGCGTTCTATTTCGATATCAGAAAAGACACGCTTTATTGCGAAGGGCCATCCAGCCTAGAACGCAAAGCTGCGCTGCAAACAATCGCAAAGATTTTTGATTGTTTGGTGACTTGGATGGCGCCAATGCTTCCGTTCACCATGGAAGAAAGCTGGTTGTCTCGTTATCCTGAAGCTGAATCTGTTCACCTTGAACAATTTGCAGATGTCCAAACATCATGGATTGATGCGAAACTGGCTGCAAAGTGGCAAAATGTTAAAACTGTTCGCCGTGTGGTAACAGGTGCGCTTGAAATCGAACGCCGTGAAAAACGCATTGGTTCGTCGCTCGAAGCCGCGCCGATCGTTTATATCGACGACAGCGAATTAATGGATGTTGTCTCTGACATGAAGTTTGAAGATATCTGCATCACATCAGCGATTGAAATTAAGTCAGGTCAATCACCAGAGGATGCGTTCAAACTTGATGATACGCCTTCCATAGGTGTTGTGCCAAAATTGGCTGAAGGTCAAAAATGTGCCCGTTCTTGGCGCGTGACAAAGGATGTAGGTTCGGATCCTGAATTCCCAGATGTGTCAGCTCGTGATGCAGCGGCACTGCAAGAATTAAAGGCGCTGGGGCGCTTATAAGCAAGAAATAAAGGCCTGTTCATCATGATGTTCCGGCCTTTATCATTTATTAGAGCTTGTGAAATAAGCTATTGAACAATTTCGTTATTTGCGAAAAAAGCAGCCTTAGGATAATACTTGCCTGAAATCTGCCTAATTTAATAAATATGGCTGACGGGACCTAAGGCCTTTTGAGTAGGAACAGCGTTGTAAGCGTTGAAGAGATATATGAATAAAGCATTTGTTGCGATTATATTGTTGTGTTTTGCAGGCCTGTTATCAGGTTGTGTTTCGTCACCCACTTACGGAACGGATAAAACGTCAACAGAACAATTGTTTGAGGATATTACCAATATCGCATCTTTGAAAACACGCAAAGGCGACGATATTGAATATAAGCCGCGTCCTGATTTGGTGACACCACCGACGACAGCATCCTTGCCAGCACCGCAAACAAGTGTTGTTCAAAACGAACAAATTTGGCCAGAATCTCCTGAAGAAACACGTGAGAGAATTGTTGCTGAAATCACAGAAAATCAAAACAATCCTGGCTATGTATCTCCGTTGAAAACCGCCGGCCCAAATGGTCAAAGTCTAACGAGAAAACAGCAAGCAGAAGCTTATCGTCAGGCGCGACTTATTCAAAAGGGCGCTTACCAGGAACGACGTTTTCTATCTGATCCACCTGCTGGATATAAAGTTCCTGCGTCCACCGCTCCAGTTGGCGAATTGGGCGAGACTGAGCGTGAAAAAGAAAAGAGACGCAAAGAAGGTGCAACCGTCAAAGGCACTGGCAAAAGATGGTGGCAAGTTTGGAAGCGCTAGTCCGCTTCCAATTGTTTAACCTTGGAAAAATTAACGTTGCGTCTTAAAAAAATCCCGTAGGATCTTTGCAGATCTTACCGCTTGAAATCCGGAATAGACTTCTGGTTTATGATGGCAGGTCGGTTGTTCAAAAAATCTAGCGCCATTTAATACACCGCCCCCCTTATCGTCTTCTGCACCAATATAAACTCGCCTGATACGCGCAAATGAAATCGCGCCTGCGCACATGGTACAGGGTTCAAGCGTCACATAAAGATCAGCCTCTGTGAGACGTTCTTGCGTTAAAACTTGAGATGCGCGCCGAATTGCAAGAATTTCCGCATGTGCGGTTACATCGTGTAACGCTCTTGTTTCATTGCCCGCGCGGGAGATTACTTTGCCATTAAGAACAATAACCGCACCAACTGGCACTTCACCACGAGCACCGGCAGCTTCGGCCTCCGCAATGGCCAAATCCATGAAGCTATCTTTGGGCAATTTTATATCCCTTTTTATTGCAAAGCATCAATTGCTCAATCCATTTGAAACTGTTAGGACAACGCCAACAAAGGCAAACACCATATGAGCAAACAAGACAAGCCCTTTAGCGGCAAAAAAACCAACAGAAAAGACGCCAAAGCATCGCGTCCAGCAGGTGGAAAACCATCTTCTACTAAGAAAACAAATGCGCCAGCTGCAAAAGAAGCAGCCCCGATTTTGGTCGAGGGACGTATTGCAAAGATGCTCGCGCGCGCAGGCGTTGCCTCGCGTCGTGAAGTTGAACGCATGATCGAAGAAGGTCGCGTTAAACTTAATGGCAAAGTACTAACGTCGCCTGCGATCAATGTAACGCAATCCGATAAGATTGAAGTTGATGATAAACCTGTCGGAGGCATCGAACGCACTCGGCTCTGGCTTTATTATAAGCCTGGTGGCTTAGTGACCACCAATAGCGATCCTGAGGGTCGACCAACTGTGTTTGACAATCTGCCTGATGACTTACCTAGAGTGATGTCAGTTGGTCGATTGGACATCAATACAGAAGGGTTGTTGCTCCTTACCAATGATGGTGGTCTTGCGCGGGTGCTTGAGCTCCCCTCAACCGGTTGGCTTCGCCGCTATCGCGTTCGTGCGCATGGTAAAATTGACCAAGCCAAACTTGATGAGCTTAAAGAAGGCATTGCAGTTGATGGTGTGCTTTACGGATCCATCGAAGCTACGCTTGACCGGGTTCAAGGCTCTAACGTTTGGATTACCATGGGACTACGTGAGGGTAAAAACCGCGAAATTAAAGTTGTCCTTGGTGCATTGGGGCTGGACGTGAATCGTCTTATTCGCTTGTCTTATGGTCCATTCCAATTGGGCGAATTATCTGAAGGTGGTGTGGTTGAAGTTAAAGGCCGCATGTTGCGCGACCAGCTGGGTACACGATTGGTAGAAGCGTCAGGCGCGAATTTTGATGCACCGTTGCGTGAACATGAAAGCAAAGAAGAGCGTGCAAAAGCGGCTGAATGGAAACCGCGCCGCAAGCTAACTGAAGCTGAACGCAAAGAACGCGCACGTGATCGTTTGGGGACCCGTCCTGAAGGGCCGGATGGTAAGCGAAAATTCTCCGATAACAAGTTTGATAAAGACGAGGAGCGTCCTCGCCAAAAAGGACCCCGCAATCGGGCCGCAAATGTTTGGATGGCGAAAGGTGGCCGTCCACGCGTGGAACGCAAAGAGGAAGAAACCGATAGGGGAAGAGAGCCAATTAAAGGCAATTGGCATCGTCCTAAAGACAAGCTTGATCCTCATAAGAGCTTCCGTTCGAAGAAGAATGAGCAAGGTGGCGCCGATAAGAAGAGTTCGGATAAAGTGCGGTCTGGTAAAAAGCCTTCGGGTGCAAATCTAAAAGGCAAGAAGGGCGGCAATGCGGATCGTAGGCGGTAAATATCGCGGGCGATCAATCGCATCCCCCAAGAGCGATAAAATCAGACCGACCAAGGATCGCACACGCGAAAGCCTGTTTAATATTCTGGAGCATTCCTACTCCGATCTTTTGCAAGAAGGCCGCATGCTTGAATTGTTTGCCGGCACAGGCGCTGTTGGTATTGAGGCTTTATCGCGTGGCTGCGATTTTGTTTTATTTGTTGAGCAAAGCATTGAAGGGCGCGGATTACTGCGCCAAAACACCGATAATCTTTCACTCCACGGCTGCACCAAAATCTTCAAACGCGATGCGACCAAGCTTGGACCGATTAGCAAGTTCGAACCTTTTACTATTTTATTTGCTGATCCGCCCTATGGTTTGGGTCTCGGTGAAAAAGCAATCAAGTCCGCTGTAGATAATGATTGGCTTATCGATCAAGCACTGGTGATTTTGGAAGAGCGTAGTGATGTCGAACCAGACTTAGATGAGCGGTTTTCTTTTTTAGATAAGCGCCCATTTGGTGACACAAATATTTGGTTTTATTCTTACTCTGCAAGTTAACGAGGCTAAAGGGGCGAGGAATGACAGACAAAACAGTCGCGGTCGCATTTGGTGGTGGTGGTGCACGCGGTATTGCTCATGTTCATATCATTGAAGTACTTGATGAATTAGGGATCAAACCTGTCGCTGTTTCCGGTACATCCATCGGTGCAATCATGAGTTCCGCCATGGCTTCGGGCATGTCTGGGCAAAATATCAGAGCCTTTCTAATGGAAAGTATTGGTCGCCCGACCAATGTTGCATCACGGTTGTGGAAGGCAAGACGACCCAGTTGGAAATCTGTAATTTCAGAAGGTGTGACGCTCGGTCAGTTTAATGTTGAACGCATCATCGACGCGTTTATGCCGGAGGAGCTGCCACGAAGTTTTGACGAATTAAAAATTCCAACTCACCTATTGGCAACCGATTTTTACGGCCATTCGCAAGTTGTCATGAAAGATGGTGACTTACGTTCAGCGATCGCTGCGTCTGCGGCATTGCCAGCTATTTTTAAATCTGTCTATCGAGATGGCAGATATTTGATTGATGGTGGTATTATCAATCCATTGCCGTTCGATGTGATTGAAGGTCTTGCGGATATCACAATTGCCGTTGATGTGGCGGGCTTTCCCAATGGCGACCCAACAAAAAAGCCTAGCACGATGGATGCTGCATTTGGGGCCAGCCAAATCATGATGCAGTCAATCATTGCTGAGAAAATTGAGAAAACGCCGCCTGATATATTCCTCGTACCCGACGTTCATGATTTCCGTGTCTTGGATTTCATGAATGCCGATGACGTGTTGGAACAAAGCGCAGGCATCCGCGAAGTGCTGAAAAAAGAGCTTGATCGCGTTCTTAGCTAAAGTGTGGATGCCTTGCCACTGGTAAACGGCGAATGCGCAGCTGGTGGATAGTGATGCTTATGATCATCATCCTTGTCATGTTCACGCGCTTCGAGCTTTTTGATAACCCAAAGGCACACGACTGCGCTTGCAATCCCAAAGAACACGGCACCCAATCCATATCCAACAAGCGCGCCTTCAATGCCGTAATATTGCGAGCCAACCCACACAAATGGGATGACCCCAAGCGTTGAGCGACCCCAATTGAACATGGTGGAATAAAACGCATATCCCAGATTGTTAAAGGCGGCATTGGCGGCAAATAGCATGCCGTTGAATAGAAAACTGGACGCAATCCAAAGGCAGAAGAATGTCACCACTAATCTTGCTTCACCCTCAGTTCCGAACACGTCAGCGATCTGGTTGCGTGCGAGCGCCAGCAATACCGATATGACGATGACATAATAGAATGTGAAGATAAAACAATCTTTGATGGCTTGTTCGATCCGATCAAACTTTTTAGCGCCAAGGTTCTGACCAAGGATAGGTCCGATAGCGCCGGATAACGCAAATAGCGCACCAAAAGCAACCGGGATAATCCGGCCCACAACGGCCCAGCCCGCAACGGCTGAATCACCATATTCGGCAATTGTTGCCGTCATATAAGTGTTACCAATCGGCGTTGCGAGCTGCGTTAAAATCGCAGGCGTTCCGATAACCAAAAATGGTTTGATCTCGCGACGAAGCGTATTCACATTTGGCGCAGCCAAAATATCATGAACTTTTATCAAGGCATGAAGGCCATACGACACCATAATAATGCGGGAAATCACGGTCGCAGTTGCCGCGCCATTAATACCCATATCAAAACCGAAGATGAAAACAGGGTCTAAAACCGCTGTGGCAAATCCAGCAATTAGAGTGACATACATGGCGCGTTTTGCATCCCCAACCGCGCGAAGGAGAGAAGCTGCACACATGCCCAATCCCAAAATTGGGAGCGAGAGCAGAACGATTTCCATATATCCAATAGCAAGTGTGGCCGTCACACCTTTGGCGCCGATCCAAGCGACAAAATCGCCGATAAATGGATAAGAGATCAGGGTAACTGCTAAAGCACAGATAAACATGTAAACCATAGAAGCACCGGCAAGTGCCCGGGCTTCAGGTCGATCATCAGCACCCAAGGCACGTGACGTGAGCGCAGTAGCAGCGATAGAAAGTCCAATGTTGAGTGACATTGTGAAAAACAGCAAAGTTCCAGCGTATCCAATGGCCGCGGCCAGTTCATCTTCACCCAGCAGTGAAATATAAAACAGGTTAAATGCATCCACGAGGAATACGGCGACCAAGCCAATTGAGCCTGTCGCTGTCATATTAATGACGTGGCGCATGGTTGAGCCCGTTACAAACTTTGCTTTTTCACTCAATAGTTTTCACCCTCTGTGTTGTCCGCCCGTGGCTCGATCAATGGTTCAGGCTTAACCGGTTTTGTCAGCACATGGTGCACCCCTGCGGTTAAACCCTCAGCCTCTTGCAACGCGAGCCGTTCCTCATCCCGGCGTTTCACTTCTTGTGCGATCTCAAGTGAGACCTGCTCACTTAACCCTAAAGCTTCAAGTGTTTTTCTACCAAATTCAATTCCAGACTCAAAAGTCTCTCTGATCTCGAAATCAACACCTGTCGCTCTTAAGGCTAGCGTATGGGCACGATCATATGAGCGGACAAAGAGTTTGGCTTCTGGGTATTCTGACCGAATGAGGTCGACGATTTTATCGGTTGTTTCGCGTTCGTTTGTGCATATGGCGACGATTTTCGCGCGTTCAATACCCGCAGCACGTAAAACATCTTTTCGTTTGCCATCACCGAAATAGATCCGAAACCCGAATTGGCGCGCATTGCGAATACGTTCAGCTGATTGATCAAGGATAGTCACATCTGTGCCACCGGACAAAAACATCTGCGATGCAATTTGTCCAAAGCGGGAGAAGCCGATTAAAAGCACGTCTGATCCAGCACCTTCGAAATTTTCTTCCATGCCTTCATGGGTGGCGCGGGTAAGCGCATCGGCTATTTTTGTAACAATAGGGGTAAGGGCCATTGTTATGGTAACAATCGCAATCAAAATGGATGCCGACGCTTGGCTCATAACATTTGCTGCAACCGCGGCTGTGAATAATACAAATCCAAATTCACCACTTTGCGGCAATATCCCGGCAATGCGTGTTGCTTCATTTGGGTGTGAGCCAAAGCCTCTGCACAATACGTAAATCACACTGGCTTTGACGATCAAAATAATCGGAACTGCAATAAGAATTAAAAGCGCATTGTCGAACAGGACCTGGATATCAAGCGACAGACCTACTGCCATAAAGAACAGACCTAGCAATATGCCGCGAAAGGGTTCGATATCAGCTTCAAGTTCGTGGCGATAGGAAGATTCAGCCAGCATCACTCCAGATAAAAATGCGCCAAGTGCCATGGAAAGACCGGCAAATTCCATCAATGCACCAGCCGCTAAAACAACAAAGAGTGCCGCAGCGATCATCGCTTCTTTTGCACCTGTGCTCGCGATTATTTGAAACAACGGGTTCAACAAATAACGCCCGGCAAGTATCAGAAAAATAACAGCCGTGATCGCTATAAATATGCTTTGCCAGTCTATTCCGCTGGTTTCGGAAGACCCGGGGGATAAAATTGCGACCATCGCAATAAGTGGAACAATTGCGATATCTTGAAACAAAAGAATCGAAAACGTCTTTTGCCCGTAAACACGGTTTAAATCGCCGCGCTCGTCAAGGATTTGCAACACAAAAGCAGTTGAAGAAAGCGCTAGCGCAAAACCAATAACGATAGATGTGGTAAGGTTTTGACCACCCAGATAACGGGTAAGTGCCGTTAAAATCAAAGCAGTTACAATGACTTGGATACTTCCCATACCCAAAATGTCTCGCCGCATGCGCCAAAGTCGCGAGGGCTTTAATTCAAGACCAATGATGAAAAGAAGTAACACCACGCCAAGCTCGGCAAAATGGAGTATTTGCTCGCCATCAGCGATGATTCCGGTAATAGGTCCAATGACCAACCCAGCCGCTAAATATCCAAGGACGGTGCCTAATCCAATTCGTTTGAACAAGGGGGCGGCGATCACTGCGCTTCCAAGAAGTACAATAGCGTAGCTAAATAAGTCTGCTTCTTCGCCCGCCATCCTTTAAATTCCGCTATAAAATGTTATGACAAGTTTGTGATGCGATTTGTCTTGTCTTGATATGAATCTAATTTAAGCATAGATGGGCCAAAGAGAAAGGCCAAACTCGATGAAAGATACCAAACAATCCCAAGAACTGCTCGAAAGAGCAGAGAAATTAATACAAGCGGCAAAAAAATCAGGTGCAGACGTAGCCGATGCAGTTGTTGTGCGCGGTAAATCAAAATCGGTATCTGTGCGGCTAGGAAAAGTGGAAAACACTCAAAGTGCTGAAAGCGATGATTTTAGTTTAAGGGTTTTTGTCGGCAACAAAGTCGCGTCTGTCAGTGCGGGCCAAGGCGGTGATGATCAAACCTTGGCAGAACGTGCTGTGGCAATGGCCAAAGTATCACCCGAAGATCCATATGTCAGCTTGGCAAATAAAGAAGATTTGGTAGATGACATTATCGATCTTGATTTGTTTGACGGCACTGAAATTTCCTCCGAAGAGATGACTGAAACAGCGCTCGCCATGGAAGAAAGCGCGCTGGCCGTTGAAGGGGTGGCAAACTCGCTAGGTGCTGGGGCATCAACCGGAATGGGTGGTTTGGTGCTTGCAACATCAGATGGATTTTCAGGAAGCTATAATGTCTCCAATTTTGGAAGATCGGTCAGCGTTTTGGCAGGCCAAGGCACTGCAATGGAACGCGATTACGAATTTGATAGTCGCGTGTTCTACTGCGATCTCGATGCGCCAGCAGACATTGGAAAATCCGCTGCGGTGCGTGCGGTCAAACGCTTAAATCCGCGTCAGGTTCCCACGGCAAGCGATGTGACAATAGTTTTTGATCCGCGCGTATCTCGTGGCATTTTTGGCCATTTAATTGGCGCCATTAACGGTGCATCTATTGCCCGTAAAACGAGCTTTTTGCGTGATCAGATGGGCGAGCAGGTTTTGCCCGAAAACGTGACCATCACCGATGATCCAAAAATTGCCCGCAAATCAGCTTCTCGTCCGTTTGATGGTGAAGGTGTTGATGGTCGCGCCATGACAATGGTCAATAATGGTATATTGGAAAATTGGTATTTGAGCACTTCACTTGCGAAGCAGCTTGGTTTGAAAACTAATGGTCGTGGATCACGTGCGGGCAATAATGTCGGTGCTTCTTCAACCAATGTCATTGTAACGCCTGGACAAACGTCTGCGAAAGACCTCATTGGTTCAGTAAAATCTGGACTATATGTGACAGAAGTCATTGGTCAGGGCGTAAATATGGTTACCGGTGAATATAGTCGCGGCGCGTCTGGTTATTGGATTGAAAACGGAGTACTAACATTCCCAGTATCTGAAATCACAATCGCGTCTAATCTGAAAGATATGTTCAAGCGTATTGTATTAGCAGATGATATTGACCCGAAATACTCGATCGCGGCGCCCACAATTGCCGTTGAAGGAATGACACTTGCTGGCAACTGAACACCAAAGTCTCGATGATCAAACATTGATCGAAACAATCGCGCTTGAAGCCGGGAAAATTGCACTTAAGCATTTCAAAAAAGAGCCGGAAGTTTGGTATAAAGGGGTTACAAGATCACCCGTGAGCGAAGCAGATCTTGAGATTGATGAATATCTAAAGGCAACTTTATTGGAAGCGCGACCCGATTATGGTTGGTTGTCGGAGGAAACTGAAGACAATAGCGAACGTCTCTCTTCCCAAAAAGTCTTTGTCGTGGACCCCATTGATGGAACACGTGCTTTTATTGCAGGAACAGATGAATGGTGTGTGTCCATCGGGATTGTTGAAAACAACAAGCCAGTAAACGGTGTTTTGTTCGCCCCAGTGAGACAAAAACTCTATTCCGCAGCCCATGGTCAGGGCGCTTTCATCAACGGAATTGCCGTTGAGGAAGACGTTGTGACCATGATGCTAGAGCCTTACCGCATCATCATCCCACAAGAAGTTTCTAAATATGTCTCGGAAGAGTTTGTAAATGATATTGAACCAGTCGGTGGTGTCCGGTCGCTGGCGCTGCGAATTGCTGGTTTGATCGAAGATTATGCAGACGGAATTTACGTGCGTAAAAATTCAAGAGACTGGGACATGGTTGCTGCTCATTTGATCGTTCAAGAGGCAGGTTTCCAATTGGTTGATCTCGATCTGGAAGATGTTGTTTATAACAAAGCAGAAACCCGTCACGGTCTTCTCATTGCTGCGCACCCCAGTTATACAGAGAAAATGAAAAACGCTTTGCAGCTTAGCTGATCGCGTTTGTTTCCCAAGTATCCACCCTTTATAAAGGTAAAAATATGTCTGAAGAAAAATCAAAACAACTTCTTCATCTGGTTTTTGGCGGTGAGTTAGAAAGTCTGGAAGGTATGGATTTTCGTGATCTTGAAGAATTGGATGTTGTTGGTATATATCCAAATTATGAAACTGCATTTGCGGCTTGGAAATCCAAAGCACAAATGACCGTTGATAATGCGCATATGCGTTATTTCATCGTGCATATGCATAAGTTGCTCGAGCCAGGCATCGACGACTAATTTTTTATCGGCTGTTGAAAAGAAAGAACTTATTTTGAATCTGCGGTCGATCTCTAAAACCATATTGCGGTCGAGCATTTTCCAAACCATAGCGGCCAGGATGCTCTATTTTGGCCTATGGTTCATTTATAAAACCAACAAGCCGGATCCGGATAGAAAGCAGCAAGAAAAGATTGCGTTCTCCAATGAACCTTGCATTTTTGTACTCTGGCATGGTCAGCACTTGCTTGCGCCCTTTTTTGCACCGCAGGGCACGAAAATCACTGCTCTGGTTTCCAAAAGCGCTGATGCGGAAATAAACGCACGTATTTTAAAAATTGCCGGACATGATGTGGTTCGTGGGTCAGGTGGTAGAGTCCGCGAGGCCGCCCACGAAAAAGGTGGTGTCTCAGCAACGCTTGCCTTGAAAAACAAACTTAAAGCCGGTGAGAGCATTGTCGTGATTGCCGATGTATCAAAAAGTGAGCCGCGCAAATCTGGGCGAGGTGTGGTCAGTTTGGCCAAAATTTCCGGCCGGCCGATCGTCCCGCTGGCGATGGCGACAAGCCGATTTAAAGTGATTGAAAAGAGTTGGGATAAAACAACGATAAACATGCCTTTTGGCCGCTCAGGTGCCCGCGTTGGAAACCCTGTTTTTGTCCCATCTGATTGCAGTGCAGAAGAATTGGATGAGTATCGTAAAAAAGTTGACGATGAACTTAATCGCGTTACAATTGAGGCCTATGGGGTGGTTGGACATAGTTTATGAGTAATATTTTAGCGCGCACGATACTGAGCGGTTACAGATGGACGGGCGCGGCGGTTTACCCGCTTTTAGGGCCGTATCTTGCCTATCGTGCTGCGAAAGGTAAGGAAGAGCGTGACAGACGCAGCGAGCGTTATGGACGTTCAAGAGTAGGGCGCCCAAATGGCCCATTGATTTGGTTTCACGCCGCAAGCGTGGGCGAAACCATTGCCGTTATTCCCCTTGTTGAAGAAGTTGTCAGCCGTAACATCTCCGTTGTGCTCACCACCGGAACCGTCACATCAGCAAATATTTGCCAAGATCGTTTGGGTGATAAGGTTATTCATCAATACGTTCCGCTTGATCTTAAGCCAGCGATCAGTAATTTTTTAGATCATTGGAAGCCCGACTTGGCGATTATTTCGGAATCTGAAATTTGGCCTATGACGATCCTTGAGCTTGGTGCGCGGCGTATGCCTCAGATATTGGTAAATGGTCGAATGTCGGACAATTCATTTGCGCGCTGGAGCCGAAGTCCTGTCCTGGCAGAAGCATTGTTTGAAAACCTCTCGCATGTCATTGCTCAGTCCGAACTTGACGGCGAACGCTTTAGCAATTTGGGTGCGCGTTCGGTCAGCATTTCCGGCAATCTGAAAGTTGACACGGATCTCCCGCCATTTTCACAGGATGATCTTGCCATTCTCAAGAAGCAGGTGGGTGGGCGACCGAGTTGGGCGGCGATTTCAACATTTGAAGGTGAAGAAACGCTTGTCGCCGATGCATTCCTTAATGTTCGAACCCGGATAAAAAACCCACTGGCTATCATTGTGCCGCGTCATGTTGAGCGATCCGATTCCATTGAGAAAATGCTACAGGATAAAGGGCTAAAAGTTGCCCGCCGTTCTAAAGGCGATAAAATCACATCCGATATTGATGTTTATATCGGCGACACAACCGGCGAGATGGGACTATATCTGAGCCTAACAAAAGTTGTTTTTGTGGGTAAATCTCTCACGGGTGAAGGTGGACAAAATCCGCTTGAACCAGCCATGTTGGGTTGCGCGATATTATCTGGTCCCAATGTTCAGAACTTCAGGGATTCTTACCGTGCACTGTTGCAAAACGGCGCAGCGCGAATTGTCAAAGATGGCGAAGGTCTTACAAGTTGTTTATTGCATTTGTTGGAAAATGAAGATGTTCGCGATACAATGATTGAAGCGGGCCAATCAACGCTTTTAACCATGCGAGGTTCTTTGGATATTACGGTCAAAAACCTTGAGCCATATTTGACACCATTGATGATTGAATCAAGTCTGTTACGATCCAAAAACAACGACAAAGTTGGGGGCTAAAATGGCGTCGGAAGCTCCTCCGTTTTGGTATGAGAATCCCGGACTAAAGTCGTTCTTAATGTCGCCCTTTGCCTGGATCTATGGGGTGGTGGCCACACGGCAAATGAAAAATGCAAAGCGTCAAGAATTGCCAGTTCCGGTTCTTTGCATTGGCAATTTCACTGTCGGTGGCACCGGTAAAACCCCAACGGCAATTACCATCGCAAATGCTGCAATCGAAATGGGACTTAAGGCCGGTTTTTTAACTCGCGGATATGGCGGCGCGGTTTCTGAACCCACTTTAGTTGATGTGGAACATCACGGCGCAAAATATGTTGGCGATGAACCTTTGATACTCGCAGAAGCAGCGCCTACTGTCGTATCGCCAGACCGTGTAAAAGGTGCTGAAAAACTCATCGAATTGGGTGTTGATATCATTATCATGGATGACGGTTTTCAAAGCGCGCATTTGTGTTTTGATTATGCCTTGCTGGTTGTTGATGCCTATCGCGGTTTAGGAAATGGAAAAGTTATTCCTGCTGGCCCCGTGCGCGCGCCGGTAAAACGGCAAATGCTTTATGTCGATGCACTCGCAGTTGTTGGCAATGGAACCGCAGCTGACCAACTTATTCGCATAGCAGCTCGATCAGCAAAGCCGGTTTATCCTGCATTGCTCAAACCTGTTGAGAAAAAGAAGTTCAAAAAACTAAATTGTTTGGCCTTTGCTGGTATTGGCAATCCTGAAAAGTTTTTCACATCTCTTAGAGATGTTGGGGCAAGTGTTAAGCTGGAACAGTCTTTCCCCGATCATCATTATTATACCGATGATGAGATCAAGGAATTAATGACGTTAGCTGAAAAAGAAAATCTAACCTTGGTCACAACAGCAAAAGATTATGTGCGCATTAAATCAGGGCTTGGGCTGTCAAAACAACTAGCCGAATGCGTGATGGTGTTGGATATTAACATGGTTTTCGATGATGTTGGCACCAGCAAGCCCGTGATTAAGCGTACGATCGAAAATTATAAGAAGCGACGTTTGAAAACAAATAAGCCGTGATCTAGTTTGGCATATTTTGAATTTCAGCTGCATATGATGCTGCTGCATCCACATAAGCTTCTTGTCGCGCAACGCTCCAATATTTCAGCTCATCAATTGGAATTTTTTGACCCGTGATCGCGCATAAAACATAGCTGCCCTGAACGATGATTTGAAAATCAGCATCAAGATAACGAATTTTAGCAGGCGCTGCGCCATCAAACCTGTTCATGCGTTTTCCTTAATTATGGTCTTAGTCATAACCAAACCTGTTCGACCCTAGATAATGGTCATACAGTTGCTTTGCAATGTTTATTTGCCTTTTGATATACTCCAATGGAGTTGAAAATAGCGCTATCTGCGTGAAAATAACTTTTCAATTTCGTCCAGTCCCAACTCAATATAGGTAGGGCGTCCATGGTTACACTGACCAGAACCGGGGGTTGCCTCCATTTGTCGAAGCAGTGCATTCATTTCATCAGCCTGCATGCGTCTGCCAGATCTTACAGACCCGTGACAAGCCATTGTTGAGGCAACCGCCTCCAGTTTCTGTGCTAAGCCAGATGCGTCATCCCATTCAGCAATTTCATCGCTGAGCTGTCTTAACAGACCTGCAGCATCAGTTTCACCAAGAATTGCAGGCGTTTCGCGCACCGCGATTGCACCCGGACCAAAGCGTTCAATCGTCAGTCCAAGCTTTGAAAAATCTTCCGCGAACTGCATGAGACGATCACATTCATCCTCGCTAAAATCTATAATTTCTGGAATGAGTAAAGCTTGTGCTGAAACTTCGTTCGAAAACAGTGATTTCTTCATACGCTCATAAACAATGCGCTCGTGAGCGGCATGTTGGTCAACAATAATCATGCCCGACTGTGTTTGCGATAATATATAATTCTCATGAATTTGCGCGCGCGCTGCACCGAGACGTTTTTGAATATTCTCAGATGCCGCTTCCTGCGGTTCAAATCTTGCAGATGGTGCATCCGTGCTTGAAAAGGCGGTTTGAGACGTCTCGCCAAACCCATCATTGAGCGGTCGTGATGGCGAACTGGCAACGGACCAATCTGCCCTGGGTTGAGCGATAAAATCACTTTGCCGCCAGGTTGGATTTGGGGGTGACGTTTCCTCAACGCGAAATGCACTGACCATATCGCTCGTTGCGGTGCTGGAAGACCGATCACCGGATTTTCCAAGTGACTGCCGAATGGCGCCGATAATCAAACCACGAACCATCTGGGGATCGCGAAACCGCACATCTGCTTTGGCCGGGTGAACATTGACATCCACAAGCGCTGGATCAAGGGCTATGAACAAGACAGCAACGGGATATCGCCCTTTAGGTAATCTGTCTGAATAAGCAGCGCGCAAGGCTGACAAAACCATTTTGTCCTGAATGGGGCGTCCATTCACATAGGCAAATTGATGGAGTGAATTGCCACGATTAAAGGTTGGTACGCCGATATGACCGGTCAGTTCTATTGTTTCTCGAACCGCATCGATCTCCATGGTATTGTCTGCAAAATCCCGACCAAGAACTTGCGAAATTCGCGCCAATTGATCATCACCGGTTGCTTTAAACTCCATGCTGGATCTATCCGGACCTGAAAGCGAGAAATGTATATGCGGAAATGCAATTGCAATGCGTTTGATAACATCGGCAATGGCGGTGTTTTCAGCGCGATCGCTTTTCATAAATTTAAGCCGGGCGGGAGTTGCGAAAAACAAATCGCGCACTTCAATCAATGTGCCGGGATTTGTCGCACAAGGCCGAACGTCTGATACTGTCCCCCCTGTGACTGAAATCTCAAAGCCACTTTCTGATCCCGGTACACGGCTGCGTATGTTGAGCTTGGAAACGGATCCAATGGATGGCAACGCTTCCCCACGAAAACCGAGAGAGCTGATTTCATCCAATCTATCATCAATTTTGGACGTGCAATGGCGTTCGATCGCCAAGCGCAGCTCGTCCTTGTTCATTCCGCAACCATTGTCGATGACACGCATGAGAGCTTTGCCACCAGAAGCAGTAGCAATCTCAATGCGTGTCGCACCTGCATCAATAGAGTTTTCAACAAGCTCTTTGATGACACTGGAGGGGCGTTCCACCACTTCACCTGCTGCAATTTGATTAACAAGTGTGTCTGGTAAGCGTTTTATGGTCATGGCTCTATTGTCATGGATTCGAATTAATGAGAAAAGAGGCTTCGCCCATTTTCTCGATCACACTTCACATTATTGCACATCATTCTGCAAGAAAGGTCGTTATACGTGTCTTCCGATCAAATAGTCGCTCAACTTAAGTCTTTATTTCATCACGGTCTTGGTGTTGCCGATCCCATTAATTGCGTGCCGCCACATTTGCCAAAAAAACCAAAAGGTCGCGTTTTGGTGATATCCGCGGGTAAGGCAGCAGCTTCCATGGCCCATGCTGTTGAGCAAAGCTGGGGGGAGGATCTCGAAGGCATTGCGGTGACGCGTTATGGCCATGGCAAGGAATGCCAATCAATTGAGGTCATTGAAGCTGCCCATCCCGTTCCTGATAATCGCGGCGAAATTGCTGCGAAAAAGTTGTTGGAAATTGCCGACACACTTGAAGAGGATGATCTAGCATTATGCTTGATTTCAGGCGGTGGGTCGGCCTTGCTTGGATTGGCTGCAGAGGGTTTGACTTTTGAAGACAAGAAAGCGATCAACAAGGCGCTCTTGGCCTCTGGTGCACCGATTGGTGAAATGAATATTGTCCGCAAGCATTTGTCAGCAATTAAAGGTGGTCGCTTAGCAAAAGCTGCCTATCCAGCCAAGATTTTGACAATGGCAATATCTGATGTGCCAGGTGATGATCCATCCATTATTGCTTCAGGTCCCACGGTGCCTGATGAAAGTACAAGCGAGCAGGCAATTGAGATTATTGACCGATATGGAATTTCAATTCCAGATCACGTGCGTGCCCATCTTGAAAGTCCTGCAAGCGAAACACCAAAGCCAGGCGATAAGATATTTGAAAAATCCGAAGTCGTCATGGTTGCCAAGCCAGCGGATATGGTCAACGCGGTATGCGAAAAAGCTTCAGCTTTGGGATTTGAGGTCATCAATCTAGGTGCAGATATTGAAGGTGAAGCCAGTGTGGTGGGCCAAGAGCAAGCCAAAATGGCGCTTGAATATCAGGCTAAGATGAAAGACGGCGATAAGCCTATTGCCATCATCTCCGGTGGCGAAACAACCGTTACCATTAAAGGCGAGGGTGGCAAAGGCGGACGAAATTGTGAATATATCTTATCACTCGCAGTAGCGCTTGACGGGGCGCCAAATATCCATGCCCTAGCTTGTGATACGGATGGCATTGACGGAAGTGAAGATGTTGCGGGTGCTATTATCACGCCTGACACACTGGTGCGGGCAAAATCAGCTGGGTTTTCTGCCGATGAAATGCTCGCAAAGCACGATTCTTACACTTTATTTCAATCCATAGGGGATTTGTATAAAACTGGCCCAACTCTTACAAATGTCAATGACTTACGGGTAATTTACATCACCAAAAACGGCTAAAATACGAAACTTTGTCCATAATCTGAGGGACAAGTGATAGTATAAAATTAATAATTGTCCCGTAATCATTTTAACCACAAACGAAAACATTAGTAAGAAATGTTGTGGCGGGGTTTTTGGGTTACATGGATTTGGCATCCACAAGATCGGACGATATTAGCGAAGATTTGTCCAGATTTACCGATCCTTTGACGGGTTTAGGTAACCGTCGACGCTTGATCGACAAGATTTTGCGCCTGGTTGATGAGCGCGCCATGGATCCTGCACCCTTCACCGTCGGTATCATGAATATCGATGGGTTTAAGCCGATTAATGATTTGTTTGGTCACGCGGCTGGAGACGAAATTCTTAGCCAAATCGCACATCGCCTTAAAAGCTGTTTGCCGGAAGGCGCCACCTGCGCGCGATTAAATGGCGACGAGTTTGGCTTTTTATTGCCATTGGTCTTCGATAAGGAAAATGCGACCAAACTGGGTAAAGTGCTCGCAGAAGTCTGTTCTGCACCTTATGACCTTGGTGATCGCAATGTGCGTCTGTCTTCCTCATTCGGGTTTTCGATTTATCCCTTTGCAGGTGAAGACGAAAATGCACTTTTAGAAAGTGCAGACACAGCCCTTTATCGCTCAAAACGTCGTGGCCGCAATCAAATCACTGTTTACTCGGAAGAAATTGCCGATCAGATCAAACGTGGCACTCAAATAGAACAAGCATTGCGACGCGCCATCACTGCTGATGAAGTTGAAGTTCATTTCCAACCCATCATTGATCTATCGACAAATATTCCGGTCGGCTTTGAAGGTTTGGCACGCTGGACTGATCGTGAACTCGGCTTTGTATCGCCTGGTGCCTTTATTCCCCTCGCAGAAGAGCGCGGTTTCATTGATAGCTTAACGGAAGTTTTGCTGAAAAAAGCAGTTAAAGTGGCACAAACCTGGCCCGAAGGCATGTTCTTGTCGTTTAACTTGTCGTCAGCTCAACTTGTTGACCCAAGCACAGCATCCTCAATTATTCAAATCCTTCACCGCTCAGGCATTGATGCGCGCGCGGTTGAAATGGAAATCACCGAAACTGCAATGATGACGGATCCAGACACCGCCAACAAGATTATGAATGATCTACGTGCTGCCGGTGTTGGTATTTCGCTTGATGATTTTGGCACCGGCCAATCGAGCCTAGGCAGGTTGCGTGATTTCGCCTTTGATAAGGTCAAAATTGATCGCGCTTTTGTGAGCAAGATCACTGATGACCGTCCGACCGAACATATTGTTAAAGCGATTTTGACCATGTGTCATGGTCTTGATCTTCTCGCTGTCGCGGAAGGTATCGAAACAGAAGAGCAAGCCGATATGCTCCGCGAGATGGGCTGTGCCTATGGCCAAGGTTACTTATTTGGTAAAGCTCAGAATGCTAAAGATACCTGTATATATCTGGAAACATTGGGTATTTTACCGCGTGGTTCGTCGTTGAATTTCCAATACTAATTGCTAGTTAGCGAGCAATTTATTTAATTCGCCATAGTCTCTGATTTGGTCAAGTTTCGCGTTGAGCACTGACCAATCATCAGCATCTGCAATTTTTGACCATATCTCTTCAACTTCATCAATCAACAAGGTTGTCGCAACAGCACCTGGTTTGGTTTTTTCATTGCCCAGGAATTCCTTCGAACCCGCTGTTGTCTCACACTTTCTAATATGGGTGATAAGCACGGCCATCTCGCTGGTTTTGTAATATTCAGCATTCGGACTGGCCCTAAGTCTTTCCTCAATCGCGCCACCTGCCAAATCAAAAAACGCCTGCTCAAACGAAGCTTCGCTGTCACGTAATGTTTGATAAAACAATGGGATGAGCGGATGGGGCTCGTCGCTGTGGTTTGCAAGTCCCAGGCGTTTAAGTGTCAGAGTTTGTAACTCAGCTTCAAAGATCGCAGAATAACCTTCCAAAGCCGATTTAAGATCATCTATATCGCAAATTGGGATCAAACATTCCGCTAATCGAGCCAAATTCCATTGCAGCGCATCTGGCTGCCGCCCGAATGCATATAAACCGGTATGATCAAAATAAGCAGCGGTGAAATCGGGATCTAAATTAGGTAAGAAACGCCAAGGGCCGTAGTCAAAGCTCTCGCCCGTGATGGTGATATTGTCGGTGTTTAAAACCCCATGCACAAAGCCTGCAACAAACCATTGCGCACCCATTTTTGCAACGGCTTTGACCACCAATTTGAAAAACGCAAGTGTTGGGTCGTCAGATTTTTTAGCATCGGGCCAATAGTGTTCAATCGCATAATTGACCAATTTTTCTATGCTTTGATGATCTTCAAGATAAAGCAAACGCTGGAAAGTACCGATGCGAATGTGACTGTGATTAAGCCGCACTAACACGCTTGATCGAGCAGGGGAGGGTTCATCATTACGATAAAGCCGCTCACCGGTTTCAATCAAACTAAAGCTTTTAGATGTGTTTACGCCCAGGGTTGCGAGAAGCTCGGTTGCCAAGACCTCACGAACACCGCCTTTAAGCGTTAAGCGTCCATCGCCAGCCCGTGACCATGGTGTCTGGCCTGATCCTTTGGTGCCAAGATCTAAAAGCCGGTTCTTATCATCATACATCTGAGCAAATAGGAAGCCGCGACCATCACCCAAATCGGGATTATAGCTGCGAAATTGATGGCCATGATAGCGGAGCGCTAATGGTTGAGGCATGTTATCTGGTAGTGGCTTAAAACGACCAAAATGCGCCAGCCATTCTTCGTCTGAGAGTTGATCAAGTCCGACAGTTTCTGCAGCTGTTTGATTGCGATAACGCAAAATAGTTTTGGGAAAATCCGCTGCTTCAACCGGATCAAAAAATGCGTCCCCGAGCGTCAAATGAAGTTGAGAAGGACGGTAAGAATGGGGCATGATTTGATCTCTGCGCGAATGTGTTCAGTCTTTCTTATTTAGGATGTCCGAGCGCAAGTTAAAATGCCTAAATAAAAAAGAGCGCCAATTAGATTGGCGCTCATCTTCGAATACAGGGCTGTATTCTATCGGGAGGATTTAGTTTTTTGCTTTAGACAAAGCGATTGATGACGTTTTCAAGATATTCCTGACGCCCTGAGATTGGTTCAGGGTTCACATCAGCTTGTTCGACATAGCTTGAAATTTCCTCAAGCCCATAATCGCCATTGAGCATTTTTTGTGCTTCATCGCCTTTCCAGCCGGCATAGCGATCTTCTACAAAACTGTCGAGCGTGCCGTCTTCAATCATCGCAGCTGCAGCTTTGAGGCCTCGCGCACAAATATCCATACCGCCAATATGGCCATGCAATAGGTCTTCAGCATCTACAGATTGACGACGGATCTTGGCGTCAAAATTGGTGCCGCCAGTTTTCAATCCGCCATCTTTTAAGATGTGGTAGTAAGCGAGTGCAACTTCAGGCACATTATTTGGGAACTGATCAGTATCCCAACCAGACTGATAATCATTGCGGTTCATATCAATCGAACCCAACATGCCAAGGCTAGCAGCGGTTGCGATCTCATGTTCAAAGCTGTGGCCAGCTAGAATGGCATGACCTTGCTCAAGATTGAGTTTTACCTCATTTTCAAGACCATGGCGTTTTAAGAAACCATAGCAAGTTGCAGCATCATAATCATATTGATGCTTGCTTGGCTCCTGTGGTTTTGGCTCAACAAGAATTGTGCCTTTAAAGCCAATCTGGTGCTTGTATTCAACCACCATATTGAGCATACGGCCCATCTGCGCATCTTCTTTTGCCAAATCAGTATTGAGCAGTGTTTCATAGCCCTCGCGACCACCCCAGAGGACGTAATTCTCACCACCCAATTTGTGCGTCGCGTCCATGCACGACTTAATTGTAGCTGCTGAATATGCAAACACATCCGGGTCAGGGTTTGTGCTTGCACCCGACATAAAGCGCTTGTGAGAAAACAGATTTGCTGTTCCCCACAAAAGTTTCATGCCTGTTTCAGCTTGCTTTTGTTCAAAAATATCAACGATTTCTTCTAAATTACGTTTGCTTTCTGCGAAATTGCTGCCTTCAGGACGGACATCTGCATCGTGGAAGCAGTAATATGGTGCTCCCAGAATTTCAAACATGTCAAAAGCTACATCGGCTTTGAGTTTTGCATTGCCCATCTCATCCTGCGGATACCAAGGGCGATCAAAAGTTCGTCCACCAAAAGGATCGCCACCTTCCCAAGCAAAAGAATGCCAATAGGCGACCGCAAAACGCAAGTGATCTTCCATACGCTTGCCCAGGACCATCTCGTCTGGATTATAGTGACGAAAAGCCATTGGGTTTGTGCTATCCGGGCCTTCATATTTTATTTTTTCGATCCCCGAAAAGAAATCTGTTTTCATGAGTACACTCCTCTTAATGCAGGATATAACGCACGATATTTTTGATAGGCGTCATCAAATTCCTGACTCATATTTAAATCTGGTTCAAAACTTTTTGCGGTCTTTGGCAAAGACATAATCTCATCAATTTCGGTATCTGAAACCGAAGCCTGCGCTAAACGCGCTGCGCCAAATGCTGCGCCAAAATCACCTTGTTCAGGCAGATCAATCGGCTTGCCCAAAACAGTTGCTAAGAGACTAAGCCAATATTCGGAACGCGAGCCACCACCAACAGCAATGACGCGATCAAGTTCGGTTCCGGCCTGGCGTAGTGCCTCTAAATTATCACGTAAGGCAAAGCTTACGCCTTCAATCACCGCTTGGGTCAAATCTTCGGACGTGCTGGCAATATCAATGTTGGAGAACGAGCCGCGAATGGTGCTGTCATTATGCGGCGTACGTTCACCTGACAAATAAGGTAAAAACTTAATTGCGCTCGGAGATTTAACCTTTGATCCCAATGATGATGTGAGCTCGGAGGGTTTTTGGCCTGTGATTGTGGCAAGCCAGTTCAAACTGTCGGTCGCAGATAAGATCACACCCATTTGGTGCCACATGCCTGGGATCGCATGGCAGAATGTGTGTACGGCACTTTCTGGATCCGGACGATAAGAATTGTTGGCAGCAAAAAGCACGCCTGATGTGCCCAAGGAGACAAATGCTTCACCTTCGCCGGTTGCACCAATGCCACATGCTGAGGCCGCATTGTCACCCGCGCCACCTGCGATGATAACATCACGACCCATGCCAAATTCGCTGGCTAATTCGGATCGCAATTGTCCGGATGCTTCACTTCCTTCAACCAGACTTGGCATTTGATCAATCGACATATCAGAAGCATTTAAAAGCTCATCCGACCAATCACGTTTTTCAACATCAAGCCATGATGTGCCGGCGGCATCAGACATTTCAGACACATGTTCACCGGTCAACCAGAGGCGAAGAAAGTCTTTCGGCAACAAGACTTTAGCTGTTTTGGAGAAAATTTCTGCTTCGTTGTTTTTAACCCATGCAAGTTTTGGCGCGGTAAAGCCTGGGAAAACGATATTGCCAGATAGCTTGCGGAAGATTGGATTTTCATCAAAGGCTTGCGCCTCTTTGGATGAACGTGTGTCATTCCATAAAATACATGGGCGGAGCACATTATCCGACGCATCAATCAGCGTTGCGCCATGCATGTGGCCTGAAATGCTGATCGCTTTGACGGATGCCATTTGCGCAGAATGTTCGGTTTTCAAGGATGAAAGCGCAGAACGGCATCCATCAATCCAATCCTGTGGATTTTGTTCTGACCAGCCGATATGCGGACGGGTGACATCATAATGCGCCTCCGCAGACGCCAGCATGTTTTGATGATCATCCATCAAAACCGCTCGAACACCCGAAGTGCCAAGATCTAAACCTATAAACATTCCCACCTCATTTAATTTAACCCTTAAAAAATTACATTTTGCTTGGTTGATGTCAAGATAGTTTTTAGGTTATTACGGAATAGGCTGTTTTTAAAGGATGGATGTTTGAGCAAAACTAAAGAGGTTTACCTTTCCGACGATGTCAGAAAGCAAAATCGATTCCGTATTATTTCGCAATTCCGCGTGCATGGAAAAAAATCTCGAACAGAAATCAGCAAGCTTGCCGATCTAAGTGCAGGCACGGTGACCAATGTCAGCACCATGTTGCTCAATGAGGGTATTATACAAGTTTGCGACCAAGATGCGTCACATGCGTCGAGCTCATCCCATGGTCGGCCGCGTGTGCAGCTTGAATTAAACCCCGGCTACAAGTACGTCGTGGCAGGGTCACTCACATTTAATTCGATATCACTCTCACTGTTTGATTACCTTGGGGAGAAGATTTCAACCGTCCAAGAAAAAGTCACGCTTGAAAAAATGGATGGCGATGAAATTGCAGAGTTTATTTTAGCGATGCTCAAAGGGTTTGATGTCGAAGTCGCACCATCAATTTTTGTGCTTGGTGTGCAAGGTCTCACCAAAAATAATGGCAAAGAAATTTTGTGGTCACCGATCTTATCTGAAAGCGGGATGAAGTTTGCCGAACGACTATCGCAAATTTCCAATGCCGAAGTCACGGTTGCCAATGATAGCGCGATGATTGCGCGGAGCCTCTCAAAAGACAAAACCTATGCCGATGGCACATTTGGCGCTGTGCTGATGTCCTATGGTATCGGATTGGGCTTATACATCGATGGGCAGCCATTTCAGGGTGCAAAATCATCCGCCTCAGAGCTTGGCCATATTTCATTTAAAGGCGGCGATGGTGCACTATGCCGTTGTAAAAAACATGGTTGCGTGGAAGCTTATGCCAGCGATTATGCGATCTGGCGTCGCGCAAAAGGGCTTGATCCTCACGCATTGCCTGAGCGCCCGGTTACAAGTGAAGATATCGCGCAGATCATTGAAGAAGCACGAGAAGGTGAGGGGCCTGCAAGACAAGCAATCCGCGAAGCCGGGCGTGCGATCGGTTTTGGTCTTGCCATTATGTTTGGCTTATTCGATGCTTTTCCTGTCGTCTTTGTTGGGCGCGGGGCGCAAGCACTTGATCTGATGGATGACGAAATCCGCCAGGCACTCAATGATCATTTCAGATTTCACAAACAGCTCGACATCAATTTTACCAAGGAAAGCGACGCGCTGGTCCATGTTGAAAATGGCAGCTCAATTGTCGGGCTTGAATGGCTTGATCAGCAAGCAGCTTTTGGCAAAACCTAGCTCATACAACACTCAAAAACATAAGAAAAACCCGCTCGGTTTGAGCGGGTTTTGTTGTTAATTTCCGTATGCGATGGCCGGGAGCCAGGTCGATAATTCGGGGAAGTAGAACACAATCCCCAAGCCTAACAATTGGACCAACACGAACGGGATAATACCGCGATAAATATGCCCCAGCGTAATTTCAGGTGGACATACGCCTTTAAGATAAAAGAGCGCAAACCCAACCGGCGGGGTTAAGAATGACGTTTGAAGTGTCACGGCCACAAGGATCGCGAACCAAACAACAGATGGATTATCCACTACACCATAACCTTCAACTGGAAGATCAAGCGCGAGAACAACCGGCAACATAAGCGGCATGATGATCAATGTGATCTCAATCCAGTCGAGCAAGAAACCCAAGCAGAAGATGATAAAGAGGATGAAGCCAATTACCACATAAGGATTGTCAGAAGCACCTGTGACCAAATTTTCGATGATTTCATCACCGCCATAACGGCGTAAGATGAAGGCAAAGAAGCTGGCTGCAATAAAGATACCAACAATGTAACCTGATGTGTTCAGCGTTTGGCGCATCACATCTTTAAAGACTTTGAAGTTCAAATTGCGGCTAACAAGTGCAAGCAATGTTGCACCCATCGCGCCAAGACCAGACGCTTCGGTTGGTGTTGCCAGACCAAAGAAGATGGAACCCAGAACCAATAGGATCAGCAATAGTGGTGGGATAACCGACACTGCCACATCCATGATCACTTTCATGGAAACAGGCTCTCTGTTTTCCGGCAAAGGCATCGCTTTGGGGTTTATAATTCCGTACAGGATGATGAACACGATATACAGACCGCCAAGGATGAGACCAGGGAATAGAGCGCCCATAAAGAGGTCACCAAGGCTAATCGCCAATTGGTCAGACATGATCACCAGCATGATGGATGGCGGGATCAGAATTCCCAAAGTACCAGATGCCGCGATCGTGCCGGTTGCGATTTCCTTATTGTAGTTTTGGTTCATCATTGTTGGAATGCCCATCACGCCGAGCAACACAACAGATGCACCAATCACGCCAGTTGATGCAGCGAGAATAATGCCGATCAACATCACAGACAAAGCCAAACCACCACGCAGCGAACCAAATAGTGCCTGCATGGCCTTCATCATTTTTTGTGCGACACCGGATTGATCCAGCATCAAGCCCATAAAGATAAACATCGGTAATGCTACAAGAACAGGGTTTTTAATCACACCGCCAAAGAAACGTCCTGAAATGGCAAAGAGTTTTTTGTAGGTGATACGTGTTCGATCAAAGTCGATATATTGCGAGATGGCTTTGGCATTTGGATCAAGCACAAACTCACCCAAAATACCGAATAATAGACCAACACCCACAAGCGCAAACGCAACGGGAATGCCGCGAAACAGCATGAAGATGAAGGTTAGGAACAGCATGAGAACCAAGAACTGGTTCATGTTTAAGACTGTTCCGATGAGGGACAAGATTTCCATGATTATGCTGCCTCTTTTTTATTATTTTTGTTGCGAGCAATGATGAAACTGACCACAAATATAACAACCAAAATTCCAAAGCCATAATATGTCGAAGCTTCCAGAAGTGGTTCACGAGAAATACGACGTTCTTGGATTTCTGGATTGGTTAGTCTGACAAACCACCAAGAGCCGTAATAGAATAGACGCTCGGCAGCAAAAACTGAAAATGGGAATGCTGCGATAATGAGTTTCCAGAAACGTACTTCTGTGAATTTCGATACGTGACGGACCATGGTCGACCACGCAGCGATGATACCTAAGAAGAACAGCACCGGTAGAGATAGCTTAAGCAGATAAAGCATATGCAAGCCGTTTGCACTATCGGATCCTTCACCTGCTACCCAAGATGCCCAGCCGTAATGCATCATCACATCTGTCATAATGGCGAGGAATGGTAATGCAAGCCAACCAAGACCAAAAACTTCTATCCGTGCTTTCTTCTTTTTCGAAAAGTTTTGGTGAAGAATATCAACGCGCACATGGCTTTCCGTTGTGATGGCATAACCAAAAGCGGTAAGCATCGCAAAGCCATACATCCACCATTGCGCATCATCAAGCCAAGCCTGATTGTGACCAAATTTTCGGATAATAACTTGAATAACAATGGCAACCATCAAGATCGGGAATATCCAGGCAACAATGTTGCCGACGCCAATGACAAGGCGATCTCCCCACAGATGTTCTTCTTTGTTGCGATCACCGGGGTCGCTGATTGCTATCGATTTTGCAGCAACTTCTACGACATCCAACGTACGGTCAGGCATAATATTCTCCCAAAATGAGCTTGCCAATTTCATACAGAAAGGGCGACTTTATGTTAGAAAAAGTCGCCCTCAAAGTCATGTGCTAAATATTAGCGAGGAAGGTAGATACTCTTAGACCAAACTGCATAACCTTTACGGTATTCAGCTAGGTCGTCCCACACTTTCTTAAAGAACTCGTCTTCTGCAGCAAGTTCAGCAGCCACAGCGTTCCAGTTTTCTTCAAATGCAGCAAGGATCTCAGGGCTCCATTGCTTGATGGTCACACCATTGTTTTCAGTGTTATCAACCATAGCAGCATAGTTTGTTGCTTCACCTTCCGCCAAGTTGGTGGTGATGTTTGCAAGACAAGCAACTTTGATCTGCTCTTTCGCGCGGTCTGTTAGCTCATCATACACATCTTTGTTGATCAAAAGCTCAAACAATGTTGAAGGCTGGTGCCAACCTGGGAAGTAGTTGTACTTCGCAATCTTGTGGAAGCCCAAACGTGCATCAATACGAGGCATCGAGAACTCTGTCGCATCAATCGCGCCGCGCTCTAGAGCAGGGAAGATGTCAGACGCACCTAGAAGCGATGTTGAAACGCCAAGACGCTCCATAACTTTCGCACCAAGACCGAAGAAACGCATGTTCAGACCTTTAAGGTCATCCAATGTGTTGATCTCTTTTTTGAACCAGCCAGATGTTTCAGGCGCGATCACACCACATGGTGTTGCAACAACATTATAACCTGCTTGGTCATACATTTCCTGCCATAGCTTGCCGCCATTGCCGTAGAGAATCCAACCCATGAACTCACCAGCTTCTGGGCCAAATGGCACAGCCGCAAAGAGTGAAGCTGCTGTGATCTTACCCTGCCAGTAACCTGATGTTGCGTAACCAGCATCAACAGAACCATTAGAGATCGCATCAAGTGCTTCTAGAGTAGGAACAAGCTTACCTGGATCAAAATGCTCAAATTCAACGTCTTCAGAAATGCCATTAATTTTAGAAACGAAGTCGAGAGCCGCTGTACCAAGGATAGGCAAGTTTTGGCCAAATGATGATGTCATTTCCAAACTTTGCTGAGCGGACGCTGAGCCCATCATCAGTGCTGTGCTGGCGACGGCCGCGAGTAATGTTTTTTTCATGTGTTCCTCCCAAAGAAATCACGATTTTAAAATTTGGATCAATTTGAATCCTCAATCAAAATTGATGATTGGTAAACTAAAATTACCAATATCAATAATCAATCCGTAGTAATACCGACTAGATTATGGTTTCGGTACGAACAATGTATACATAAATACAATTATGTGAAGCCCTAATTTAGAAGCTTCTATCAATTCAAGATTTTAGGGGGAGCATTGGGGTGCGGTTATAAACCGCCTTTATCCACCAAAAAACTGACGATATCATCAGTGCCGTTGCCGCGTTTCATATCGGTGAAAATGTGATTATCATTGGCGCGAACGCGTTTTGCATCCCGTTCCATAACGCTCAAATCAACCTCTACATGGGGTGCAAGGTCTTGTTTATTGATAATCAACAAATCCGAGCGGGTGATGGCAGGACCACCTTTTCGCGGGATCTCTTCGCCCTGGCAAACAGAGATCACATAAAGGGTGAGATCAGCTAAATCGGGTGAAAATGTCGCAGCCAGGTTATCCCCACCAGATTCGATGAAGATAATATCCAAATCCGGATGAGTTTCACACAATTGGTCAATGGCGCGTAGGTTTAACGATGCATCTTCGCGAATGGCTGTGTGTGGGCAGCCGCCGGTTTCAACACCCACAACACGATCTGACGGCAAAGCCTGCATGCGCATTAAAGCTTCTGCATCTTCGCGTGTATAAATGTCATTGGTGACCACGCCAACGGAATAGTTATCACGCATGGCTTTGCACAATTTCTCAGTCAAAGTCGTCTTGCCTGATCCCACTGGACCACCAATTCCAACTCGTAAGGGACCGTTTCCTTTAGCCATGACTACAAACTCCGATATCTCTAAACTTCATATTGTTTTGCATGTTAAGATTGGAATATCCGGGATTCCATATTCTCGTGCTGCATCGATAAAATGTCAGCTGTAATTGTGAAACTGCCCATATCATCCAAAGTGGATTGAGCAGCGCGATCTGTTATCTCTATAAGTTTGTGCTCAAATTCTGCCAATACCTCAAGCGCCTGATTTTGGCCTATGATGGAAAGCCGGATTGCTGCTTGCAATTGATTGCTCACAAAAGCTTGTAGATAGGTCAAAAGGGCAGGCGAAAGTTCAATACCTGCGTCAGCGCATCTTGCGCCCACTGCAATTGGTAGCACACATTGGTCTGGTAGTTCTGAACGCTTCATGTCCCAAGCATTGGCTGCCTTTAAAAATGCGCTGCCTTGCGCAATTGTTTCCTGGTGGCGCTCTTTTGTCCCTGCCATCGCTTCAGCCAAGGTTGAAATTTCAATCAAGCTTTCGTTCTCTCGTGCCAGTTTCCAGGCGTTTGAAAAGAACACCGCGTCATTCCAAGTGCTGCCTAAATTCAACACATCGTTTAACCAATCTGAAAGATCGTTGGCATTGGTGACGACCCCACTCTTGCTGGCCTGTTCTAGCCCAGCGCTATAGGCGAAGCTGCCGATCGGAAAGACCGGCGATAACCAGCTCATTAATCGCAAGAGGGATGTTTGCGTATCAGTCATGATGGTGGTGTCCATGATTATGATCATGGCTATGCGCATGGTCACTCGAATATGCGCCACCTTCTGGGTCAAAGGGGGCTGATATCTCTTCGACATGCGCACCCAAACCAAGCAGCATATCCTTGATGACATGATCGGCACGAATATGAAGATGATCTTTAAAGATTTGAGTTGGCAAGTGGCGGTTGCCCAATTGCCACGTCAATGCGAGCAAGTGATGTGCATCCTTGCCGGATACCTTATACAACTCTTCGGGCTCGGCCTGCACTTTAATGATCCGGCCATCATCGAGCATCAAACCCTCACCATGCCGTAAGAGCTTTGCCTCGGGTAAATCAAGCAGGAATTCGATGCCATTGTCTGAAGTCATTTTCATCCGACGACGATGACGAGCTGTCTCATCCAGTGTGATGGTATCGTCAGAGCTGTCAAAATCAAATGTTGTTTTATCAGCAATGATCATGGCAAGGCTCGTATCATATCACGAATTTTGACAGCTTTTTCAAAGTGATCCAATTCATGTGTTTTGATCCACCAGGTGGCAGCTTCCATCAGTAAATCCGGATCACTGTTTTTATTCGCAAAGAAAGCGTAAAATGACACACCGACATTCTCGCCTTTCTTTTCGATTTTGGCGTTACAAACCTCAATGATTTTGCTTTTTAGCTCTGCGCGCATAATCTTGCTTTGACTATTTTTCTTCAACGTTTTGAGGTGTGATAATCTCAATCTTTCGATCTAGAAAATATTCAGATGCCGCTTCTCGCCAAGCTAAAAAATGAGGTTCGGTGAAGTGGTTATCCACCGCTTCCTGAGTTTCCCAGCGTTCAACAAATGTCAGCGTGTTTTCATCTGTCATGCTTTCAAACAAATCATAAGAGATGTTGCCAGGTTCTTTACGTGTGCCTTCAATGCATGGCGCTACAAGTTTTTTTAAAGTCTCTTTGCTACCAGGTTTGATTTTCAACGTTGCGATCAAATAGATCATAAATATATCCCTAAAATAAGAAGTACCTTTGTGCCATAGGTAACACATCGGCAGGTTCGCAGGTGAGGAGCTCACCATCGGCTCTTACTTCGTATGTTTCGGGATCAACTTCAACATTAGGGGTCGCATTATTTAGCAAAAGATCTGCTTTTGAGATGCCGCCGCGGGTGTTTTCAACAGCCACAAGCTCTTTGGCCACACCCAGCTGGTCGCGCAAACCAGCCTCGTGAGCTGCTTTAGAGACAAATGTAACTGCAGAATGCTCAACCGCTTTGCCATAGGCACCAAACATATGGCGGTAGTGCACAGGTTGCGGTGTAGGGATAGACGCATTTGGATCACCCATTGGCGCAGCCACAATCGATCCCGCCATTAAGATCATATCCGGTTTTATGCCGAAAAATGCCGGATTCCACAAAACCAGATCAGCACGTTTGCCAACTTCAATGGATCCGATTTCTTTCGAAATACCATGGGCAATCGCCGGGTTGATCGTGTATTTGGCAATGTAGCGACGCACGCGGAAATTATCATTGTCGCCTTTTTCTTCTGGCAAAGAACCACGCTGTTTTTTCATTTTGTCAGCCGTTTGCCATGTGCGCGTAATCACTTCGCCCACACGCCCCATGGCCTGGCTGTCAGATGCGATGATCGAAAACGCACCCATATCATGCAAAATATCTTCTGCGGCTATTGTTTCTTTGCGGATGCGGCTTTCAGCAAATGCGATATCCTCAGGGATCGCGCTGTCAAGATGGTGACACACCATCAACATGTCCAAATGCTCAGCCAATGTGTTGACCGTATAGGGTCGCGTTGGGTTTGTGGAAGCCGGTAAGACATTGCTTTCACCACAGACTTTGATGATGTCTGGCGCATGACCACCGCCGGCACCTTCTGTGTGGAATGCGTGAATGGTTCGACCTTTCATGGCGCCCAACGATGTTTCCACAAAACCAGATTCATTAAGTGTATCTGTGTGGATCATGACCTGCACATCATAGCTGTCTGCAACGCTTAAACAATTATCAATCGCGCCTGGCGTTGTGCCCCAATCTTCGTGAAGTTTAAGCGCGCAAGCACCGCCAAGGATCATTTCTTCAAGCGCTTTTGGCACTGATGCATTGCCTTTACCAGCGAAAGCAAGGTTCATAGGGAAAGCATCTGCAGATTGGATCATGCGGCCTATATGCCAAGGGCCTGGTGTACATGTGGTTGCCAATGTCCCATGCGCGGGACCTGTGCCTCCACCAAGCATAGTAGTCAGACCCGACATCAAAGCATCTTCAATTTGCTGCGGGCAAATGAAGTGGATGTGGCTGTCAAAACCACCAGCGGTTAAAATCTTGCCTTCACCTGCAATGGCTTCTGTGCCAGGACCTACAACAATATCAACATTGCTTTGTGTATCGGGATTGCCTGCTTTACCAATCGCAGCAATGCGTCCATCTTTGAGCCCAACATCAGCTTTGTAAATGCCCGTCACGTCCACAACCAGCGCATTGGTGATCACCGTATCCACAGCACCATCTTGTCTTGCGACTTGGCTTTGACCCATGCCATCACGGATGACTTTACCACCGCCAAATTTCACCTCTTCGCCATAGGTCGTGTAATCTTTTTCAATCTCGATAAAGAGCTCTGTGTCGGCGAGACGAACTTTGTCACCTGTTGTAGGACCAAACATATCGGCATAGGCAGAGCGAGTAATTTTTGCAGGCATTTATTTGTCCCCGAATTGACATAGATTGATTAGGCCAGAATGAAATAGATTCTGATGAATTTTGATTGTTTGCGCGACTGCGCGATTTTTGGATGGTCGGATCAATTATAACGCTCCATCAAAAGCAGCTCTTCTGTCCGGTCGCGTGTCATGCGCGCCCGACAAGATGAAATGATCAGTGGTTGCAATGACCCACCTTCGAAAATAAGCGATTCCGCTTCGCATTGGTGATCTCGATATTCAAGCCAAGCGCGTTGACCTGCGAGCAATGGATCTGCGCCGTCGCTGGCTTTGATCGCATCTTTGCGAATAAGTGACCAAGCCGCATTAAGCGCTGCATCTGCTTTTTCAAAATCTTGAGCGGCACAAAAGTTCATGCCTTGTTGGGGCAGGTTGCCTGCATTTGTGCAGTCCCAATCCTGTGCCATCGCCATGTGAGAGACAGCAGTCAGGACAACGACCGAACATACCGAGATCCCAGATTTGATCATAGTTTGCCCATGACTTTTTGGTTGAACCCATAAATCTCGCGCGCTCCTCCAATTGGAATAAGCGTCACGTCACGTTCTTGACCAGGCTCAAAACGTACCGCCGTACCAGCGGCAATATCCAGACGCATGCCGCGCGTTTGTTCGCGATCAAATAAAAGCGCCGCATTTGTTTCATAAAAATGATAGTGCGAGCCAACTTGTACGGGGCGGTCACCGGAATTGGCCACTTTTAATGTAATGGCATCAGATCCATCGTTTAAAACAATCTCGCCGTCTTGAGTGATAATTTCACCAGGTATCATAACATGTGTCCTTTAAGCAGATTATGTTTTAACGAATGGGTTCGTGAACGGTGACAAGTTTTGTGCCATCCGGGAAAGTTGCTTCAACCTGAATGTCGTGGATCATTTCAGGAATGCCTTCCATCACCTGATCGCGGGTAATGACATGTGCACCTTGTTCCATAAGGTCTGATACAGATGCCCCATCGCGTGCGCCCTCAACCACAAAGTCAGTGATCAAAGCAATCGCTTCAGGATGATTAAGTTTAACGCCACGTTCTAAACGTTTTCGTGCAACAATAGCTGCCATTGCGACAAGTAATTTGTCTTTTTCTCTTGGAGATAAATTCATTCGTTTTCCGTCTTCACAGGATTGCCCGATATTATTTTCACGTGACGAGTTGACCAAAATTTGGTCATTTGCGCAAGATACAGACAATTTTCAGTTTATTTATTGTGCAGATGTATCGAAGCGTTACTCCCCAACAATTATACAAGCAATAATCTTGCCAATTGCACGCAGTGAGCTCGATGAAATATATGTGTAACGGGAAAAGGGATTAGCGCTCGGAGAATGAAGATCCGATGGATTTTAAAACGGGTTTGAGCATGTAACGCATCAGCGATTTCGAACCGGTTTTAATTTTGGCGTCAACCACCATGCCCGCATGGAGGTAGCGTTTGCTTTGATCTTCGCCAATAAAGTTTTCCTGCAAATCAATCACAGCTTTATAATAAGGTTCACCGCGGTCGGTGAGGAATGTCGTGGGTGACAGAACCGCTATAGTCCCCGTAGCTGTTCCAAAAATACTTGGATCAAATGTGGAGATATTCACCTCTGCATTATCACCCACTTTGATGTGACCAATGTCATAAGGATCCACACGAACTTCAGCAACAATCTGACGTTCGGCAGGGACAACTCTTGCCACAAGTTCGCCTGAACCAATGACTTCACCTTTGGCCTTTTGCACAACTTCTTGCACAACACCGTCTATTGGCGATTTGATAAATAACCGATCAGTTCGATCTTGTTGTTTGTTTAATTGTTCACGTGCTTGCGCGAGTTGAGACAGCGTTTGCGCTTGCTCTTCACCAAGCAATTTCTTTTCCTGAGCAAGCTTGCTTTCTATGATGCGACCGGCTTCCTCTAGCTGCAATTCCGCTACTTTTTGCTGCCCTATGGCACTATCAATGCTTTGGGTAACACGTTCAAGCGCAGCTTTTGCATCCAAATAGTCTTTGCGGGAAACGTGACCAGCATTTAACAGGTTACGCATGCTTTCATGTCGTTCTTCTTCGATCCTCAGTTGACGCTTTAAGCTTTTAACCTCGTTTTCATAGGCATTTGCTTCAAGGCGCTTGAGCGCTTTCCCGGTTTCAAGATTGGCAAGTTCTTTTTGTAAAAGTGAAGCGCGCGCGGCATGTGCGATTTTTTCTTTTTCAAGCAAGTCGGGATATAATTCGCCGATATTTCCAAAATCAGGTTCTTGTTCGTTTGCAAGCGCTTCTAGCGACTTAAGCCGGAGCTCAAGCGAAACAGCTTGGATTTCAACCTGACCAAAATCTGCTTCGGTTGATGTTGCGTTGAGCAAGATAAGCGTATCACCTGCGCGAACGCTTTGTCCTTCTTTGACCAAAACAGCGTCAACAATTCCGCCTTCGCGATGTTCGATAGACGTGACATTAGCTGTGGGGATGATTTCACCATTGGCGAGAACCAATTCGTCTATGGGTGCAAAAATGGACCAGACAATTGCGGCAACAAATAATAAGCACAATAGATTAGCGCGCCTGCCCATGACGATAATCGACTTATCGTCATCTAGTTCAGCGGGCAGGATAAAGGAGTTTCCCGAAACTTCACTTTTCCTAATCTGCACTTGTCTTCAATCTCGCTTGATATAAGTGCTCACATTGCACTTAAAACCCCGCAGCGGATGGGGGAAATCAGTAGTTAAAACGCTTTACCCCAAAACTTACATGCTACATTTAGTATTTCTACCGCAGGTATCGTTAATAATCAGCTAACTTTAGCAGACTGTGCGGCATTTAATATTTTCGGAACCAGTTCATCTGGTGCTGAATCTGCCACCATTTGACCAGCTTGTAATAAAATCAACCGATCCGCCAGATACATATGGCTTGGACGCTGAGTAACCAAAATAACTGTGGCTTTTCGCTGAAGTACTTTCAAGGTGGTGATAAATCGCTTATCGGCAATAGGATCTAGATCACTACCTGGGTCGTCAAACATATAGATAGAACTGTTTGATAAATATGCCCGCGCCAGAGATAATTGACTGGAAAAACTCTTCGTCAATTTTCTTTGAAGCTGCGCTGTAAGGCGCGTATCAATACCATCTGGCAATTCATTGACCGTATTGCGCGCACCAGCTAGATCAAGCGCGTGTTCAAGTTCATCCAATGTTGCCACCGGATTTGCAAACATTAAGTTCTGCGCAATCGTTCCATGGAAAAAATCCGCCTGCTGGCCAACATAACCAATCGCGCGTCTATATTGATACGAATCAATCTGGCGTAGATTCAATCCATCTGCGGCGACCACACCGACTTGCGGCGTATATAAACCAGCCATGAGTTTAAGCAGCACAGATTTACCCGCCCCTGAGTCACCGGTAATGGCAATGAATTCTTTTGGCTTCACCACAAGTGATAAATTGTAGATACTCGGCGTTTGCGCGTTTTGATGCTTAAATGCAACCTTGTCTAGAGTAATATGTCCGGAAAATTCACGTAGAATATTAGGTCGTTTGCTTTCAACTTTTTCAGAGCGCAGTCTCATTAAATTGTTGATCTGTTTAAACGTACCAAGGGTCGCATTGATACGGCCCATGCCTAAGAACACAGTTTGAATGGGTGAAAGCAATCGCCAAATCAATGTGACAAGTGCAATGAGTGCGCCAGCTGATAGATCACCTTCAATCACCATGCCTGCACCAAGGCCAATCGTTAAAATGCCTGTTACCATCACCAAAAGCTGCGACAGGTTTTGTTGTATCGCTTGGAATTGGCTTGCTTTAAACTGTGCCATGAGGGATCTGCCGGAAAGCTCACTCTCGCGCTCGATCCAAAGCTGCTGCGCATTGTTTTCAATGATTGTGGAATGTTTTTCGACAGTTTCAACAACGAGATTTCGGTGGTTTTTCTTATGCTCACCAGATTTTCTCATGATCCGATTGCCGACAGGCATCAATCCGATGGCGAGCACAACATAAAATGTCAAAAGGGCCAGCGATAAGAAGCCCAAGTTGCCGCCAATAGCAAAAATCGCCGCCAAAAATACAAGGATGAAGGGTGCATCAAGGATTGCGCTGCCCAAATGTCCCATAAACAAGTCGCGAATACCAACGAATTGCTTAAAACGCGATAATTGTTCGCTCGCGCGGGCACTTTCGCTCATCAAAATTGGCAGGCTTAGAACTTGTTTGAAAGCGGCGAGTGTAACTAAGCCTTGGACACGAGCACCAAGATAAGCAATGGTTTGCGCCCTGATATGGCGCAACACCATGCCAGCGCAAATTGCGACCATTAGACAACCGATAAATGTGATCAGTGTCGAAACCGATTTGGTTCCAATGACTTTGTCGTAAACCATCATAATGTAGAAGGGGACGGCAAAATCGAAAATGTTGATGGCGAATGTTAAGATAAATAAGCGCGTAAACAGATTTTTAAAGCGCGACAATATGGATTGGAACCAACCATGTTTACTTTCATTGTCATTGGCTTCAATCGGGTCAAATTTCTCAACCGTATAGAGCGTAATTAGCTCGTTTGTGATCTGTTTATATTCAAATTTTTCTGTGTTGCCATTATAAATCAATAATTGTCCGTTGTCGGCAATATCAATCCCAATCATCACATCTTGATCATCTTCACCTAACAAAATTGCTGGAAGAAAGGATTGACTGATGTCGCTAATCGCAAGCGTCTTTTGTTGTGTTTTGTAATTGATCCGCACCAACAAGCTGCGCAAGTCGTCCACTGTGTGAAGCGTATCAAAATGCGGCATAACTTCTTTTAGCTGCCGTGCAGATCCCACCCATTCAAGCAGGTTAAGAAGCGGTCCGATACAATTTGCAGCAGAACTTAGCTTTTTATCATTCCAATTATTATCAGCGCGATCGTAGGCATTATAGACTTTCTTAAGGGAATGCTGGACCGAGTTCACATTCTCAAGAAGCGTATTGGCATTCATTCTTTTTTGAAGATCTTCAAGTGAATTTGTCATTTATACCCGGCCTCCACAATCATGATGCTGATTTGGCGGTGGGTTGCACTGCCTTAGCTTGTTGGAAATCGTCGGGCAATAAATGTCCGTCCTGCATACGAAGCCGTTGGTCACATATTTTCAAGAAAGAAGGACGACTTGAGAAATAGACTGCCGTCATTTTGCCTTTAAGAGTAAGAAGACCATCCGCCAACAATTTATCCGATCGCATGTCTATATTGCTGTTGGCGCCGTCGAAGATAAAGATTTTGGGTTGTCTGCGAATGGCGCGGGCGATCTTAATTCTCTGCAAGAAGCCGGGAGATAATATCGAGGCTGAACCAATGCTAAGCACCGTGTCATATCCGTCGGGTAGTTTGAAAATATCCTGCTCTAGACCAATCAGTCGTGCAGCCTCGCGTGCGCTCTCAACCAAATTTGCGCCGCCAAACATTGTAAGGTTATCAATGATTGTGCCTTCGAAGATTTCCGTTTTTGCGGAAACAAAACCAATCTCACGATTTAAACCAAGTTCATGCCATTGTTTTGACGAAAAACCATCGGCAAAAATGCTGCCGGTCTCTGGTAAAAACTTCCCGTTCAAGAAACTGACGAATTCAGTTCTTTCGGCATTTTCCTGACAGTGTATGCCAACAAACTCACCAGGTGCTGCGCTGATGTTAAAGGGCTGAATGTCTTTGTTATTTTCATTTGAAGGCAGAACGAGGTCGCGGATCTTAAACGCACCCTTAGATAATTTTTGATCAGCTTCATCAGATTCAATACCTTTATTGGCAATCCGATCAAATACATTGCATCTTCGTCTCGCTAAGCGAATATTTTGAATTTCGTGAAACAAAGTGAGTGCACGTGCAAATGGTTGCACCATGCGACCCGTCAATAGCGAACAACATGCGAGCGCCGCGAGGCTCATATCTCCACCGATCACCCGAACCGCGCCAAATGACACGACACAAATCATCATCATATTGGAAAAGATCACCCCTTGGGCTTGCAATTTGTTCGTGCTGATAATCGCATTATAGCTTGAAACAGTTGATGTTTTCTGCAGCATCTCAAACCGGCGAAGCAATTGGCTTTCAATCGCAAGATTTTTAACTGTTTGAATATTGGAAAAGGTTTCGAGAAGAAAATCGTTCTGCCGCGTATCTTGTTGTGACCGACTATCTAGAAATGATTGAATTTCTTGACCTTGAAGATAGCTGAACAATCCAAAAGCAATAATAAGTGCAATTGGGACGAAAACCAGATAACCGCCAACAAGCGCGACCATAGCAAGGAAAATAAACGCCATCGGAATATCAATTAAAATCGTGCGGTTCTGACTACCTTGGAAATTACTATATTCAGCAATTGCGTCTAAACCATCGAGCCATTTCGCCCGGGAAATGGTCGCGCGTTCGCCTGGATTTGCATTTAAAAGCTGGTTCATGGCCAATTGCTGCGCGCGATGACCATTTTTCAACGCTGCCCAACCCAAAATGTAAGATCTTAAGCTTCGCAGCACAGTGTCGAGGATAACAGCGACTAAAAGACCCGCGATCAACCAAAATAGAGTTGCACCTGCCTGATTGGGCAAAATCCGGTCATAGACCTGAAAGATAGCAAGTGGCATTGCCAATCCCAGAAGGTTAGCAATTAAAGAGATAACCAAGACCTGTTTCGTTAAAGGGGTGTCGGCCTCTGCAACGACAGGGTTCCGCACGCCTTTTACAGAGCTATCTTCTGCAATGACCGAAGATGCTTCCTTCGCTTTTGCAGCTATTTTATCTCTAAATTTGAGTGCCATCAGTTTGTTAATGCCAATCTAATAAAATCTACCAGTGATTATGATGAGTTAGTACACTGAATTTATTAGCATCTTATTAACCATGATTAGGTTGCCGCAAACTTGCGGAAATGATCTTTGTTTCATTATTTGAGAATAAATAACGGCCCAAATTAAATCTGGAGTCGTTTTGTTAACTATGATGACAACTTCTTAAATCTTATAGTTAACAGATCAACGTTTTGAAAACTTTTGCTCTTAAATTGTGGACTCGACATTTACAGGAGCGAGTATGTCTAAAGTAGAGCAAGGTACCGGAAAAGCGGCTGCAGCCAAGAAAAACAAAGTGGATGCAGACCTAATTGATCCAGGCAGTGAAACACCCATTGAACGCATGGATATTGTGCTTCCCGATGCGGAAGAACAAGATACACCTGCGACCAATGCAAACGAGAAGCCACTCGATGGCTCTGTTGACAGATCAGCACCTTCGTCTACTGACACGAACCCTCAAGATGCTCAAAATGCTGGCTCTAGCTACTCCAGCAACACTGACACATCTGGCTCTGATGCACAAAACGCTCCTTCAAATGCTGGCCAAGATAGCTCCGTTCAAATTGAAAACGCGCCGTCCTTAGATGGTGTTGATTTGGGCTCAAATACGCAAGGTGGAAACACACCTTCAGCATCTGAAACCGGTGAATCCGGGTCAGAGCAAAATGCGTCTGAAGAAAATAATGCGCAAACATCAACCTCTTCAACGAACCCAGCTGCTGCTGCAGTACAAAGCGTTGAAACCAATGTTGCGCCTGTCGATATCGCTCTGAGTAATGATGTCGTTGCTGAAAATTCCGCTGGCGGAACTGTTATTGCAACGCTTTCAACCGTGGACGCCAATGCCGACGACACGCATACCTATGAGATCGTGAGTGATCCGTCTGGCTTCTTTGAGATTGTTGGCGATGAGATACGTGTAAAGGCTGGGGCTGATCTAGATTTTGAAGCAGCACCTACACATGAAATCACAATCCAAGTGACCGACAGTGCGGGCAATACCTTTACGGAAACCATGACCATCGATCTATCCGATGTAAATGAACATGATGTCTCGTCAAGCTCAGATCAGGATGGTTCGGCCAATGCAATTGCTGAAAATGCATCCTTTGGTGATAGTGTTGGTCTAACAGCCGCTGCATTCGACGCTGATGGTACAAACAATATCGTAAGCTATAGTTTAACAGACGATGCGGGTGGTATCTTCACCATCGATGCGTCAACCGGCGAAGTCACAATCGCCGATGCGTCAAGTTTAGATTATGAAAATGTAACGAGCTATTCAATTGAAGTGACTGCGACGTCGGAAGACGGCTCAACATCCACGCAAAATTTCACCATTGATGTCACAGATGTAGATGAGTTTGATGTAGGTGCAATTTCAGATAATGATGGGACAGCAAACACCATTTCAGAAGATGTTTCAAATGGTGATAGTGTTGGCATCACAGCTTTTGCATCGGATGCAGATGGTTCAAATAATACAATAACTTACAGCCTATCTGATGATGCAGGCGGTATCTTTACAATTGATGCAAATACTGGCGAAGTCTCAATTGCGGACGCGTCAGGGATCGATTATGAAACAGCAACCAGCCACACAATTGAAGTAACAGCGACCTCAGAAGATGGCTCAACATCAACGCAGAGCTTCACAATTAATGTGACAGATGTCGATGAATTTGATGTCAGCGCGATTTCTGACACAGATTCAAATGCCAATGCGGTTGATGAAAATGCAGCAGCAGGCACAACAGTTGGCATCGTGGCTTCCGCAACTGATGCCGATGGTACAAATTCAGCTGTGACATATTCTTTGTCTGATGATGCGGGTGGTTTGTTTGCCATTGATGCAACAACGGGTGAAGTAACCACAACGGCTCCTTTGGACGCAGAAACTGCGTCTTCATATGATATTGAAGTGACCGCAACGTCTGAGGATGGGTCTACATCTACGCAAAGCTATACGATCAATGTGAATGATGTTGATGAGTTTGATGTAACTGCAATTACTGATACAGATGGTACAGCCAATTCTGTTGATGAAAACGCAGCAGCGGGCACAACAGTTGGCATTGATGCTTCTGCCTCTGATGCTGATGCAACGGATAATGTCACATACTCTCTTTCAGATGATGCAGGCGGTCTGTTTGACATTGATGCATCAACTGGTGTTGTCACCGTTGCAGGATCGCTTGATGCTGAAACGGACACATCTCATACGATCGAAGTCACTGCGACTTCTGATGATGGGTCAACATCAACGCAAACCTATACAATCAATGTCAATGATCTTGATGAGTTTGATGTCAGCGCGGTAACAGACACAGATACTTCTGCCAATACAATTGCAGAAAACGCCTCTGCTGGCGATGAAGTTGGTGTTACAGCCTTTGCATCGGATGCTGATGCAACCAATTCAAACGTGACTTACTCAGTTGATGATGCACGTTTTGAAGTTGCGGCAGATGGTACGGTCACCGTGGCTTCTGGCGCGAGTTTTGATGCTGAAACCGAAGGCTCAATTGACATCGAAGTCACAGCCACATCCGAAGATGGTTCGACTTCTACGGAAACCTTCAGCATTAATGTCTCTGATATTGATGAATTTGATGTGGGTGCTGTCTCAGATAATGATGGTACGTCAAATGCCGTCGATGAAGATGCCTCTGTTGGTGATACGGTTGGTATCACGGCGCTTGCAACTGATGGTGATGTGACGGATAACGTGACTTACTCGCTCTCGGATGATGCTGGCGGTCTGTTTGATATCGATGCGTCAACAGGTGTTGTCACTGTTGCAGGATCTTTGGATGCTGAAACAGCAACATCGCACACAATTGAAGTCACTGCGACATCAGATGATGGGTCAACATCAACACAAACATTCTCTATTGGTGTGAATGATGTCAACGAAACATCAATTACAGCGATTTCCGATACAGATGGTACTGGAAATTCTGTCACTGAAGGTGCATCGGTTGGCACAGCTGTTGGCATTACAGCCTTTGCGTCTGATGCCGATGCAACAGATACAATCAGCTATTCGCTTTCTTCAAACCCGGGTGGGTTCTTCGCGATCGATGCCAATACAGGTGAGGTCACGGTTGCTTCTGCTCTAGACTATGAAACAGATACATCTCACACAATTGAAGTCACTGCGACAAGCACGGATGGCACAACATCTACGCAAACATTCACCATCGCCGTGGGTGATGAAGACGAACATGATGTTGGTGCGATTTCTGACACGGATGGTTCGGCCAATACCATTGCTGAAAATGTGTCCAATGGCGACAGTGTGGGGATCACAGCAT
>JAHDFS010000122.1 GCA_020628035.1 Rhizobiaceae bacterium | reverse complement strand
TCAATTAGAAGATGACCTTTCAAGCGCCCTGACAACCTTGATTTTGCAAACATACTGTTTCATATTTCTTTTCATTAATGTGGGGTTTTGCAATGCGTGTGTTTTTAAGACTATTAATCAGTCTCTTTTTTGTCGTGAGTGTTTTCACTGCATTCGCGCAGGCAAAAGGCAAACGCGTAGCTCTGGTTATTGGCAATTCAGCCTATGAACACACCACGCAACTCGCCAATCCTAAAAATGATGCAAACGACGTTGCAGACGCGCTGACCATGATTGGTTTTGATGTCACAAAAGTCGATGATGCGAATTTTTCAAAAATGCGAAAAGCGTTGCGCGATTTTGGACGCAAATCACAAGGCTCTGATATCGCAATGGTCTATTTTGCTGGCCATGGCATGGAAGTGGATAAGCGCAACTATCTTATTCCCGTCGATGCACAACTCGTCAGCGATCAGGACGTTGAATATGAAGCAATTTCCATCGAACTGTTAAATCGTGCTGTTGCTGGCGCTAAGAACCTGCGCATGATCTTGCTCGATGCCTGCCGCAACAACCCCTTTGTTAGCAATATGGAGCGATCCAATTCAACGCGTGCGATTGGGCGCGGATTGGCACCTGTCGAACCACAACATGGAACGTTGGTCAGCTATGCAGCGCGTGAGGGTACTACTGCAGCCGATGGTGAAGGTCGAAACAGCCCCTATACCAAAGCGCTGGTGTCTCACATCCAAGAACCGGGCCTTGATATTCGTTTCCTCTTTGCAAAAGTCCGCGACAGTGTTTTAGAAGCCACCTCCGGCGCGCAAGAACCCTTTATGTATGGCTCCCTTCCCGGCAAAGAAATCTACTTGGTTCCAGGTGAAAAAGCCAAGCCGAAACCAGCCGATGAAAAAAAGCCCGGTACTGATGCACCTGTTGTGATTTTTGATCCGACCAAAAGCAATACGGTCGCGGTGGAGCTTGAATATTGGGACACGGTCAAAGATTCAGGTGATATTGAATATATCCAATCCTATCTTGATCAATATCCAAACGGAAAATTTGTGCCCTTAGCACGCCTTAAAATTAAACGTTTGGAGAAAGAAAAAGAGAAGGAAGTGGCAGTTGTCACTCCGCCCGCCAAAGATAATATTGTCCCTTCTGAGGAAAAAGATGATAGCTTTTCTCGAGAAGAATTGCTGGACTTCATACGCTTTGGATATCTTTCCGCGTCCGTTGATAATCCATCACACCTGCGCAACATATATTCCTCACGCGTCAACTATTATCAAAGCGGCTATGTGGATATTGATTTCATCATCAATGACAAGATTAACTACTTTAATCGCTGGCCAAAATATTACTACGAATTCATTGAGAATACCGCATCAATTGAACGCGTTGATAAAAACTATTTCAGGGTCGTATTCCAATCCCGCTTTGAACTTGAAAACGCCAGCAAAAAAACGAGCGGTTTAAGCCAAACCACGCTGTCATTACTGCGCTCAAACAATCAATATAAAATCACGTCTGAGAACAGTAAGATACTCGATCAAACGACGAATGATGTGGTTGCAAAAAACTGCACACCGCGCGATGGGCCCTATCGTGTCGTCAATATCCGCTCCAATGACACGCTTAATGTTCGCGCCGGACGGAGCACATCCAATCGCATATTAGGCGAACTACAATATAATGCGACGGGCATATATGCCTCTGCGTGTGATGGTCGTTGGTGCGCGGTCAAATTTGGTTGTTTGTCAGGGTTTGCCTCGCAAAAATATTTATCCAACGGCTCTCGTGTAACGACAACATCAACACGCACATCGAGCAACACCTACCATGTTGTTGGACATACACCGTCGGAAGAATTGAATGTGCGCAAAGGCCCAAGCACCAAATATTCAATTGTCGGTACAATTCCACATAATGGTTCTGGCATCATTGTAAACGCGTGTAACTCTATCAGCGGTTTTAGATATAAATGGTGCCAGGTTAGTTACAGAGGTGTCACAGGATGGGCCTATGCTAAGTATTTAGCTGACAATAATGGTCGATTGGCGAATTAACAAAAAATATTCTTCCAGAAGTTGATTTCACCACGGGAGTGTAGTTAGCTTTCAACTGTAGACAGAATTTGGGGGCGTTTTGTTTTGACTGGACTTTTTAATGCGGGATTAATTTTAGTAAGTGCTGTTATCCCAGCCTATCTGACCTATGATGCATTAGCCTCCAACACAACAAGTAACATCATCGCTCTATCATGCGGGGTCGTCGCATTCTGCTTAATGGCGACAAATTTATTCCTCGCAACACGACCTCCTATCGTTGAACGCTTAATGGGCGGGTTGGATCAAGTTTATTTCGCTCATAAATGGATTGGAATTTCAACGCTCGTTCTTGCCATCGGTCATGAAACTATCGGCATGGATCTTGATGGTGCAGTTTTAACAAGAGGCACTGCAGCTTTAGCAAAAGAAGTGGCGGAATATGCGTTCCCCGTTTTAATCGTTCTGTTGGTTATCAGTTTCATAAAACGTATTCCCAAAATACCGTTTGAAATCCCCTATCAATTCTGGCGCATGAGCCACCGTCTTTTGGGACTGGTTTTTATGGCCTTGGCATTCCACCAATTCTTTGTGCGAGCTCCAATTGAAGCCGACTCCCTTCTGTCGAGCTATCTGCAACTTGCTGCGATCATTGGTGTGGTGAGTTTTATATATACGCAAACTATTGCCTTCCTCAGACGCAGAAAATATGAAATCTCATCTGTGGTGAAGCACCCGGCAGCGACCATTATTGAAGCGCAGCCAATGAGCAAAATCCGCATTAAACCGCGTCCAGGAAATTTCGCCTTCATCTCCATCAAGCGCTCAGGCCTCAAGGAACCTCACCCGTTCACCATCAGCCAAGCGCGCGATGACGGAACCATACAATTTTCCATCCGCGGTCTGGGCGATTTCACCAGATACCTTCGAGACAATGTTCAAGTTGGCGATGCCATGACAATCGAAGGGGGATATGGTAAATTTGATTACCGACTTGGAAGTTCACAGCAAATATGGGTCGCAGGCGGTATTGGTGTCACGCCATTTTTAGCATTTTGCGATAGTGTAACTGAAGATAACACCAGACGCATTCATCTGTTTTATTGCGTCGGCAAAGAAGAAGAAGCTGTTAGCCTCGAGCGTATAAAAGCAGCCGCTGAAAGAAGTGATAAATTCACATTCACTTTATTTGTAAGTGCCAATGACGGGCGTTTTTCGGCAAACCATATCATCGAAAACTCACCCGTTGATCCAAGTTCATCATCGCTTTGGTTCTGCGGACCCAGTCCGATGCGAGAAGCAATCGTTGGCGATTTAAAAAAAGCAGGGAAATCACCTGAGGGAGTGCATTATGAGAAATTTGAGTTTCGCTAAATCAAGATTGGTCGCAATAGCGGGCTTCACATTAGCAAGCATAATCGGAGGATCAGCTGTTGCCGCGGAGATTTATCCTGACGGTGCTTTTAGCGATTACAGCGCAAATTTAGACAATGGCAAAACGCTGTTTCACGCATCAGCTTGTGCGTCATGTCACGGACTTGCAGATCAATTGGATACGCTCGCTGGCGGCTTAAAAATCTCAACAAAACTTGGCACATTTTACACGCCCAATATTACACCAAACAAAGAGCATGGCATCGGAAATTGGAGCAATGCGCGTTTCTTAAATGCCGTGATAAACGGAACCAAAGAAGACGGCTCCAAATATTTTGGCTCGATCTTCCCCTATGCTGCTTTTGCGAAAATGTCTCCTGAGCAAGTGCTCGATATCAAGGCCTATATTGATACCTTGCCGGAAAGCGACGCACCAAGCAAAGAGCACAGCGTTTCATTCCCAAGCAAACTCATCATGCGTCAATGGTCCGATGAACGCCCTGAATTAATGGGATCAAGCGATCCGCAATTGGCACGCGGCGAATTTCTAGTGAATTCCGCTGCCCATTGTAGCGAGTGTCATACACCACGAAACATGGGCGCAATGACATATAAACTGGATGAGGAAAATCCATTTGCAGGTGAAACCGGCCTGTTTGGTGATTTTGCACCAAAAATCAACGCAAAACACCTCGAAGCATTCGGCGCTGAAGCTTTTGTTGTCGGCAATATGCTGGAAGCCAAAAAGCTCAATGGCAAGCCTTTGACACTCACCAACAAACGTCGTTATGCCAAAGAATATGCCAAACTTCCATTGGAAGACCGCACTGCAATCTACGCCTATCTCACCGGCAAGCCAGTGGATCCATCACCGTTAAAGGAAATGGACACAGCCGCGATGCAGAAAGTTAGCGGCGCACCTGTTGTGGAAGTTGCGGCGAAAGAAGAGCCCAAAGACACCCGTCCGGATACAACAGGCGCCACAGAACTCATGCAACGCATTGATGCGTATTGCACAGTTCCAACAACAGTGGCAGCGCCAGCTGGGCAAAATAAATCAACCATTTCACCAGCAATCATTGCCGAAGCCGATAGCATCATGGATGGCTTCTGCCGAGACTGTCATGGTCCTGGTCGCGGTAACGCAGGAAGCTTCCCAATGGGTGATATCGCCTCAATTGCCGGTGATAGAAACTCTGTTATTCCAGGCAACCCTGAAGGTTCGCCGCTTTATGCCTCCATCGTCAGCAACCGCATGCCATTGGGCAAAAAGATGTCCAAGGATGAAGTTGCCGCGCTCCACACATGGATCACAGCACTCGGTGCAGACGCAAGCTCACAAGCTGCGGCGCCGGCTGTTGAAATTAAAAGTGCACCGAAAGAGGCGCTTCCAAAATTTGTTGGTGGGACAATTGAAGAGCTTCATTTAGCAGCAATGAATGATCTACGCCAGCTTGATCAGCTCGATTGGCAATATGTCCGGTATTTCAATTTTGCATACACCCCATTGCCGCCCGTTGATTGTAGTGCAGAAGGTCTAAGCCGTAATCCGGTTTACACACTTCATGCTGCATTTAACAAGTTCATCAACTCAGCTTCACTCGGCAATCGCCTTGTGCCAGTCACCGCTGTGCCAGGTACAAATGGTGCGTTGGTGCGCATCGATTTGCGTGATTACGAATGGACTGCTGAGCAATGGCTCTCACTTTCAACCGGTGCATTTACCGAAAGTGTGGCACATGCAGACTTTTCTCAAAAAGCCTGGGATACATTGCTAAGAACAACATCAAGCATTTATCCATATGCGATCTCACCATCATCTGATCCGATCTTGGCTGCTTTAGCGCAAGGCATAGGTGATGATGTTCCGATCATGCGTGCTGACTGGTTCACCCGCTTTGCATCGGAATCGCCTTACTATGATGTGCTGTTGCAATTACCAGACCAAATTGAAGTCCTTGAAAAACGCCTCAATGTCGATGTTGCAGCGAATATCTTCAGTCAACGCATCATCCGCGCTGGCTTTGATCAAGGCCAGTCAGGTGTGTCTGATCACAACCGCATGCTTGAACGCCATGAACTAGCCAATGGTGGTTACTATTGGAAGTCTTACGACTTTGCCACAAGTGATGGTGAAGGATCACTCCTTGCCCATCCAGATGGTCCACCAGAATTAGGTCGCACGGCCTCTGGTACGAAACCATTTGAATATGATGGTGGCGAGATGATCTTCTCACTGCCAAATGGCCTACAGGGTTATTATTTGTCTGATAATTTGGGCAATCGCTTGCTCATCGGTCCAACGGCGATCGTATCCAACAGAAAGAAAGCCAATGGCCGTGGGGTTGAAATCATCAATGCACGTTCATGCTTTGAATGTCACGACAATGGTATTGTGTTCAACACAGATGTCGTGCGCAAAGGTATATTGTCATCGGCACAATTTACCAAAGACCAGCGCGATGTACTTTTAAGAATGTATCCTGAAGAAGAGGTCATTCAAGAAGCCTATATGAAGGACTTCGAGTTCTTCGTCGATAATCTTGCCAAGTTGAACATCACAGAGACCAACAGTGCGGGTATGACAGTCAGTAGTCGTCCACCATTTGAAACTGGTCAAACAGAGCTGGTCACATATCTTGCTGACCTTCACTTTGATGATCTTGAATATGATGCGCTGGCGCGCGAGTTTGGTCTCACTGTTGAAGAGTTCCAAGACCGCATCTTCGGTATTGGTGATGCTCACTTGAGTCAAATTGTTGCGACCTGGACGCGACGGGCGCAAAATGGTTTGAAAATTCCACGTGAGGAAGTTGAAAACTACTGGAAAGTGCTTCTGCCGCTTTTGACGCATTTGGATGCATATACCTATTCAGGTGCTGTTACATATGAAGCTGTTAAATCAGTCGATGACTATGAAAAAGTTACAGAAGTGGCCGTTCAAAAAGCAACTGAGAAACTCGCTGATCCTTACAAACCAACTGCCACGGTTGCAAAGGAATATGAAGAGTTTAAAAAACCTTCTAATCCAATGCACTTGCTCATTCGTGCAGGCGACACCGATGTAAAAGTCGGTGATTATCTGGAATTTGAGATTTCGACCAACCGAGATTGCGAATTGCAGATCTTATATGTTGAAGCCAACAAGACGATTGAAGAATATCCGCAATCCGTTCTCGGGCCCAACATCCTAAAAGCCGATGAATGGCGTAAGGTACCCTTCCCTGGTTCAAAACTGCGCGTTCAGTTTGATGAGCCTGGCAATGGTGAAACACTGATCGCATTCTGCCGAGTTGGCGGTTTGGGTGAACATCGAATTCGCCCGCATGAGGTGGTCGAACTTGCTAAGGAACTTTCACTTGATCGCAAACGCGGCATTAGCTTCGTTGCCGAAGAGCAGATCGAAGTTGATGAAGGTGAAAGCGCCTATAACTACATCACTTTTGATGTGAGATAACGAAAATGCTGGCACCCGCAATCTTCTATTGCGGGTGTCATTCTCATGGAGGATAAGTTGATGACAACTCAGAACAAAACGAAACTGTTCGCACTGACATTATCGGCGCTTCTCGCGAGCACAGCGTTTAGCATGGCGAATGATTGCAAAACTTCGTTAGCTGAGCTGAATGACGCACGAATGAATACAGATTATTCCATTGTGGAAGCGGCAATTGGTAAATTTAAATCAACGACCGATTGTTCAGATGAATCCGTCAATTTAGCGTTGACGCAAACAGCTGCCATTTTGGCCCAACGCGCGCAGGGTGAAATTGCCAATGGCAATTTACCAAATGCCGAGCAATTGCTCTCCATGGCACCTGCCACCCATTGGCTGGTGCAAGTCTCACGCGCTGACATTGCGGCTAAACAAGACGATCGAGCCAAGGCAGCTGAGCTTTATAATGCAAGCCTTGATACAATCTTAGATCAGGCACTGACACCCGATAGCGAGCAATTGGGCGAATACGCCCAGCAAATCGCGATGTTAGCGCAAGAAAATACAATGTTGGCAGGATCAACAGCCAATCTTATCAGCCGATCTGATGGACGCGCCACGGGCGTTTATGGAGCCTTATCGCGCGGTTTATCATTTGTGCCAGCAGAAAAACCTGCGGCAGAATATAAGCCGCCGGTCAATGAAGAAGTTTATGAAAAACGTCCGGTGAAATCGACCTATATCCCGATCAAATTTGCAACTGATTCAGATCACTTAGGTGATACAGGCAAGCAGGAAGCATTGAAACTCGCCAAATTCATCAACTCTTATCACATCAAAAAAATCAAGCTGATTGGTCATACTGATGAACGCGGTAGCCATGAATATAATCAGGATCTGTCGGAACGACGCGCACATAGTCTGAAAACTTTTCTAATCGATCATGGTGGCGTGATTGCAGAGATCATCACCATTGGTCGTGGTGAAAAAGAACCACCCGTTTTATCTGACCATTCAATTTACAGCGTTGAACAAAGACAAGCGATCGCCCGTCGCGTGGAGCTAGCACTGGATTAATTTCATGATGATTATTCGCGCGGTTTTCACGATTGTTTTTTTATGCTTATCGATACAATTATCGCAAGCCAAACAATTTGGCTTGGTCGTGGGTATTGATGATTACAAACATTTCTTTCCAAGAGCGGAGACCCCTCCCGGCCAGCATACCGATCTACAAGGCGCGGTGAATGACGCAAAACTCATAGCCAAATCCTTGCGCGCCAAGGGTGTTGATCTACCTGACACGCATGTCCTGCTCAATGAAACTGCGACGACGAAAAACTTTCTAGCCGCATATCAAAACATGCTCGATCGTGCGGATCCCGGCGATACATTTATCATCACATTTGCAGGTCACGGCGGTCAGGAAAGAGAAGTTGCCGAACCTTTGGATGAGAAGGATAATCTCGATGAAACTTTAATGTTCTACGAATTTGATCCACAAAATCCGCGCGTTGGCAGGCTCAATGACGATCAGATTCGAGAACAGCTCAAACTCGCCAGAGAATTCAAAATCATCCTCGTGATGGATTCCTGTCATTCAGGTGGTCTTGAGCGCTCGATCAATAAAAACATTGCTGGCGCATCTCGTAATGGCGGCAAGTGGAATATTACCGTTGAACCTCTTTTAGATGAGATCATCCCCAAAAGTGGTGACAAAGATAATTCGCTCGCTCATGTGACGAAAATTCTAGCGACAGCAACGGATGAACTACTGGTGACGGAGACCCGCATAGATGGTCAACCACATGGCGCGCTTTCCTACTATTTTGCGCAGGGCATTTCAGGGGAAGCTGATGCGGATAAGAACAATTATGTTAGCAAACGTGAATTATCAAATTATATCGAAACGCAAGTTTTAGCGGAAATGAATCAAAACCAGAAACCACGCCTTCTGCCGCGCGGTGACGACACTGTCGCCTTTCAACTGGTTCCAGATGCCCCAGAACCCGTTGAGCCAGAAAAAGAAGAACCAAAGCTAGAACCAAAACCTGTGATAAAGGTTGAAACCGAAGTCAAGCGCGACGATCGCATCACAGTTCGTACACTCGATGGGTCAGATATTTTTGCACTTGGTTCCGATGGTCGATATGTCACCGAAAGCGCGGACATCACCTTTGAACCGACACGCGATGGTTGGACCGTTTATAACCACACCGGCGATAAAATTTATCATCTTTTTGAGGAAGACGCGCTGAGCGATGAACCTCAAAAAATCATAGCACGAACGAAATTCCTTAAACGTCTGCAAAAGCTTGTCCGCTCAGATTTACCACTGGGCGAGATTAGAGCTGCGCAATCGCCCAAACTGCAAACCATTGGTTCGCGGGTAAAATTTACCTTCACCGCGCCAAGTGAGAATCTGCAGCATCTGACAGCATTTAATCTCGCAGGCAATGGCGAATTTCAATATCTCTATCCTCAACCCACCAGTCCTTCTGAGATTGGAATGCGTGGACTGCCTGTCGAGTTTCAGGTTGTTCCACCAGCGGGCGCAGACCAACTTGTCGGCGTTTATTGCACCGACCAGCCACATGATCTGCAAAACTATCTGCGCAATCACAATGGTGGATATGCGCCCGAACCGGCAGAGTTTGAAATCTTCTTAAAACAAGTTGATTGCCAAATCGGAAGAATTGGCCTTTTCACCCAAGAATAGGCATTTTTAAAGCCTCACCTTCGCAAGATATCAAGACAAGCCTGAATAGATCAACTTTTAGACAGCTGATCACTTGTCTAATTGAGATTTTAAACTACATATGCCGCAGCTTTAAACAACATTCATCATCAATCTTGGAGGCTTTTATCGTGAGTGATACAGCATCAAAAGAGACATTTTCATTTCAGACCGAAGTTGGACAACTTTTAGATATCGTTGCCGGTTCGCTTTATTCAAACCGCGAAATCTTTTTAAGAGAACTCGTCTCCAATGCTTC
>JAHDFS010000121.1 GCA_020628035.1 Rhizobiaceae bacterium | reverse complement strand
TTATTGCTGCCGGCGCGGCAAATGCTGGTGGTAATTTAGTACTTGGTGCTTCGCTCGCGCCGCAAGCAAATTCAGCGGTATCACAGCCAACTCGCAGCACAGTGACGATTGACTCAGATCTCTTACCAAGCGCGACAGATAATGCGATTGTGTTTGACATCACAGCGACTACGAATTCTGGCTATGAAGTTAAGGGAGCAGATGTTTCAACCACTGCGCCGAAAGCTTCGTCAGCTGTCGAAACAACAGTCACCTCCACCGCGCAAAGCGTTGTTAAAACTTTGTCCATTCCTGTTGATCAGGTCGCTTTTGGCGCCGGTAACACAGTGTTTACGGTGGTTTTGGTGGCTTATGGAGCTCCCGGTGGTGAATCGATCACAAGTTGCGCGGAGGCCCTAACGGCCAAAGTTTCGTTTCCGAATGATTTTGAATGTCATACAATAACACTGACGGTTACGGTTACACCGCTTTCAAGCGCGAGTGTTGATACCGGCGCAGTCGTCAACAATTTCATACGTCGACGTTCGGGCGGAATTTTAAACAATGAACCAGATTTGCACCAGCAGCTAGATGACAATGGCAGCGGCATCAATAATGTCGGTTACAGCTTGGCGGAAACAACAGGTGGATTTAACGCATCGTTTAACGCACAGGCCAATCGCGTGCTCGCCAGCAAATTCGGTCATGGATACAAGGCAGAAGGTGCATCTGAGCCGTCTGGGTTCTCAAATTTCTGGATTAATGGCGCTCTATCGCGGACCAAACAAAATGGTCAGTCACAGAACTTTGGTATCGTGCATTTGGGCGCAGGATATAAATTAAATTCTGATCTTTTAATTGGTGGTATCTTGCAGATCGATGATGCCAGTGAAACAGATAATTCCGTTGGCGCAAGCGTATCAGGCACTGGCTGGATGATCGGTCCTTATTTTGTCGCAAGATTGCAGGACAACATTATCTTTGATGGTCGGGTTGCCTACGGCCAATCGTCCAACAAAGTATCCCCAACAGGCGCCTATACCGACAGTTTTGATACCACACGTGCGCTTGTTAAAGCGCGCATTACCGGCGAATATTATTATGACGATGTGAAAGTGTCTCCATTATTCTCATTGATTTATTTAACGGAAAAGCAGAAATCATATGTCGACAGCCTCAGCGTAACTATTCCTGAGCAAACCGTGAATTTGGGGCAGATCACATTTGGTTCTGATTTTTCAAAACAAATGCAGTTTGACAATGGCTACACAATTTTGCCAAGTATCGGTTTGAAAGGCGTTTGGAATTTTGAAGACACGGGATTCTTGAATGCCGCCACGGGGGCTGCCTCAACGCTGAATAATTCAGAAGTTTCAGCGCGTTTGGACTTTGGCGTCGATATCAAAAACAATGATGGTTTAAATTTCGATATCGGCGCGTTTTATGACGGCATCGGGTCATCAAACTACGAATCCTATGGTGGATCAGCTACATTGAAGATCGAATTCTAATTCGCATGATGTAGCAAAGCCACGGTTTCTGGCTTTTTGGTTAATAAATTCTCAAAATTAACCTATTGTTTATTCCAAATAACAATAAGGCGCTCTATAAGGTTCCCATATGTGATGTGTATTTGGCACGAAAAAAGCCAAGTTCAGATCTACGGGGACATATCCATAGGTTATCTAAATGCGCGCTTTGAAATCTTTCTTTTTATTGGCCTGGCTAGCAATCGTGGCAGCAGTTACCCTGACAGGATCGGCATTTGCTGGTTCTTATGTCTTGACGACGAGCTTAGCACCAACGACAACAACGGCCGTCACAACATCGGGCAGCGCATCGACTACCACAATTGATGCGTTCCAAACATCGGTTTCAGGTGAAATTGTCACGATTGATTCTGATTTATTGGCCAGTGATACAGATAATCCCATTGTCTTCCGAGCGACTGGGCAGATTAGTTATACTGGTGGCAGTTATCAAATGTGGGGGAATGATGTCTCCACAACCGCGCCCAAAGCTGGTTCATCAACCCAGTCAACGATCACATCCAATGTCAGCACAATAACAAAGGACATTACAATTCCGGTCGATCGTGTCCCTTTTGGTGGTTCAACGGTGACATTTACAGTGACCATGCAAGCGTATTCAGGAAGACTTTCACCCAGTGTTCCAAATTGTGCAGCGGCAAGTACAATTGCAGACCAGACATTTTGTGAAACCAGAACCATTACGGTCAATGTCACACCAGCAACAACACCTTCGGTCAATACGTCCGCTATCACCAATAATTTCGTACGTCGTCGTGCCAGAAATATCTTGAATTCAGAACCTGATTTGGGTGATCAACTTGGTGGTGGAGATGATGATGGTGAAGTGGCTGGAACCAAATATGTAGCCTCTGGTTCACTTGATAAATATGTCGCAAGTTTCTCAGCAAATTCTGGCTCTACGCCACAAGGTCAAGGCTACGGCGCAGATGACAATTCTGCTAACCCGTTTAATTTTTGGATAGATGGCAATATTTCGCGTTCAAAAGAAGCTGGGCAACGTCAGGACTTTGCCATCAGCCATTTTGGTGTCGGCTATCGCGCAAATCTCGATTTGATTTATGGCCTGATGGCGCAAGTAGATTACGCCAATGAGGAGAGTGGGTCCGCCTTTGTGCATGGTACTGGCTGGCTAATTGGACCGTATCTGGTTGCGCGCCTACGTGACGATTTGATTTTCGATGGCCGCATTGGTTATGGAGAATCTGACAATAAAGTATCGCCTATTGGCACTTATATTGATCAGTTTGAGACAACGCGCTTTCTAATTCGTGGGCAATTTAAAGGTGATATCCAACACGACGATTGGACCATCGCACCTCTCTTTGGCTTTAACTATATCCACGAAGTTCAGCATGCCTATACGGATAGTTTGAGCGCATTGATCCCAGAAGCAATTATCGAATTGGGCCAAATAACCTTCGGAGCTGAATTTGATACTGAAATTTTGACCGATAATGGTTTGATTATCACGCCGAAATTTGGCGCGAAAGGCATCTGGAATTTCAAAGATTCAGGTTTCTTAGATGCCGCGACAAATACAGTTCGCACAGATTTGATCGGCGATGTTTCAATGCGAATTGATGCCGGCTTTAATCTTGCAAACGATAGCGGTCTCACTTTTGAATTCAATACATTCTTCGATGGTATCGGTGCATCAAATTATGAAGCTTATGGTGCAACTGCAAAACTTGCCGTTAAGTTCTGATTTTTCGCCAAAATCAAGTTGACTTGAGCCCATTTAATCTCTAATAGCCATCTCAAGCGCGGTTGTTTGTTCATCCGCGCTGTTTTACGTGTCCCGTGAATGTTCCCAACGCGTATAGGTGAGCATTCTGTCAGACCTCGATAGAGGTCAGAGGAGGGCGCGTTTCCTACCCTTCACCATGGTGGTGTTGGGGATTTTGTTTTGAAAGGAAATGCGATGAGCAAGCGCCAAGCATCTAAATACAAACTCGATCGCCGTATGGGCGAAAATATCTGGGGCCGTCCAAAGTCACCAGTAAACCGTCGTGAATATGGCCCAGGTCAACACGGTCAGCGCCGTAAAGGTAAATTGTCTGACTTTGGTGTTCAGCTTCGTGCTAAGCAGAAGCTTAAAGGCTATTACGGTGAAATCCGCGAGAAGCAATTCCGCTCAATCTATAACGAAGCTGTTCGTCGTAAAGGCGATACACCAGATAACCTAATCGGTCTTTTGGAATCTCGTTTGGACGCGCTTGTTTACCGCGCTAAATTCGTAGCAACAATCTTCGCTGCACGTCAGTTCGTCAACCACGGCCACGTATTGGTCAATGGCGTTCGCACAAACATTCCTTCATACCGTTTGCAGCCTGGCGATGTTGTTGAAATCCGCGAAAAGTCAAAACAGCTTGCAATCGTTTTGGAAGCTAAAGACCTAGCTGAGCGTGATATTCCTGAATATGTAGAAGTTGATCACAACAAAATGACAGCAAAATTGGTTCGTTTGCCACAATTGGCTGATGTTCCTTACCCTGTCATCATGGAACCAAATCTAGTGGTCGAGTTTTACTCACGCTAATTCTTTCTTAGTCAGAAAGATCTCAAATTTATTAAAGCCCTATACTCATATGAGTATGGGGCTTTTTCTTTTGATGAACATTTGCGAAAGATATTGCTGATTGTTATTTGGCTACGCAATCGCTAAAACCAGCATATTCTGATTTTATGAAATGTGTTCGAAATGAATATTGTCCCAGAAATATCAAAACAAGACGAAGCTATCGAGGCGACAGAGGCCAAAGACGAGCTATCATTATTTGCCAATGCACCAAATAGTTTGAGTTTTAAAAAGCTGCGCAAACGCCTCATCCGCAATACGCGTCAAGCCCTTGAAGAATTTTCAATGCTGCCAAGTGCGGAGGAAACCGCAAACGGTAAACGTCCGCGCTGGTTGGTAGGTCTGTCAGGTGGTAAAGATTCATATGGGCTTTTGGCAATTTTGATGGAACTGCAATGGCGTGGATTGCTCAATGTCGATCTGCTGGCTTGTAACCTTGATCAGGGGCAGCCCAACTTCCCAAAGCATATCCTGCCGGATTTTCTAAATAAGCATAATATCGCGCATCGCATTGAATATCAGGACACCTATTCGGTTGTAACTGACAAGATATCCGAAAATTCAACATATTGTGCACTTTGCTCGCGTCTGCGCCGGGGACACCTTTATCGCGTTGCGCGTGAAGAGGGTTGTGACGCGCTCATCCTTGGCCATCACCGTGAAGATTTGTTGGAGACATTCTTCTTAAACTTCTTCCATGGTGCGCGCATGGCATCCATGTCCCCTAAACTGATCAATGATGAGGGAGATGTAATGGTGATGCGTCCCTTGGTCTATTGCGCAGAAGATGATCTAGAGAAGTTCGCACAAGCGCTCGAATTTCCCATCATCCCGTGTGATCTATGCGGTTCGCAAGATGGTTTGCAGCGCAATGTCATGAAACAGATGATCAATGACATTGAGGCCAAAATGCCAGGCCGCAAAGATCGTATGATTAAAGCGCTGGGTAACATCAGACCGTCACATATGCTTGATAATAAGCTCTTTGACTTTGCAAATATCGGTATAGACGAGAAAGATACATAATGACCCTTACAGACCAGGATTTTGATGATCTGATTTCCCTCATTGCGCTTTGTGGTTTTCAGGAAATCATGCCTCATTTCAGACGCTTGGAAGGCGGTGATGTCGAGGCAAAGACGAATGCATCAGATCTTGTAACAATTGCTGATGTGGCGGCAGAGAAGTTTTTGACCAAGGAACTCAAAGCCAAATTTCCAAATGCCATTGTCTTTGGTGAGGAATCTGTCAGCGAAGATGCCAGTGTTTTGAAAAACCATAAATGGGAAGGCGTGTCTTTCGTCATCGATCCCATTGATGGCACGTTCAACTTTGCCAGTGGTGCTCCAATTTTTGGCACAATGCTCGCCATTGTCAAAGACAGTGAAACCATTGGTACAATCATTCATGACCCAGTGATGAATGATACCATTTACGCCCGCAAAGGTGAGGGCGGTTTTTATCGCCAGGCTGATGGCAAAGAAACCCGCTTAAAGGTGTCTGAACCCGTAAGCTTTGATCAGGCAACAGGTTCGATCTCTTGGACCGGTTTGGATCATGATATGCGTGTAAGGCTCTTGTCTAATCAGGCACGAAGCCTCAATTTCTTTGGCTATCGCTGTGCTGCACATGATTATCGCATTCTAGCCACTGCAAAGGCGCATTTTCTTCTCTATAGTAAGATGATGCCATGGGACCATTTGGGTGGAACGCTCATTCATAGTGAAGCTGGCGGTTATTCAGCGCGTTTTGATGGCAGTGAATATCGTCCGCAGACCATTGATGGCGGGCTAATCCATGCACCCAACAAAGATATGTGGGATGAATTGCGTTACGAGTTGTGGCGTTAAGCACACTAAGACTTAAGCGTAAGAGACCAACGTTCAGCCCATAAGGCTGCAATCAGGCTGACGACACCTAGTATCAAATAGCCATTGGCCATAGGAATAATCGTGCCATCATAAAGCTGGCCTAAAATACCGCCAATCAGCGCGCCGAAACTAACCGACATTGTATTGAGGACCGATGAGGCGGTACCGGCAATATGCCCCAAAGGTTCAAGCGCAATAGCCGTTGTGTTGGCAACTACAAATCCAAAAAGTCCCATGGTCATAATCGTGACAAACAACATGAGCGCAAATGGCACATTTGCGAAATTCGCAGCAAAGAAGAAGATTGATGTCACAACAAGGAATGCCAAAATCGATAAATGCACGATCACCCGTAGTGGGGTCTTTTTCACCAAACGACCATTGATTATGCTGCTGATCGCCATTGCGGCTGCGGCGATCATAAAGGCATAGATGAAATTATCACCCATTTCATATAATTCGCCAAATACCTGCGCGATCGTCACTACATAGGTAAAGAGTGCGCCTGAAAAGGCAATCGCAACGATACAATAGCCAACAGGCCGGCGATATCTCAAACTCTCAAGAAAGGCATCTACAACGTGAGATATGGAAAGTGCCATGCGTTCTTTGGGGTCTTGCGTTTCTTTCAAGCGAGCAAAAGCCACCAGACATGTGAGCGTACCTCCAGCACCCAAGAACAAAAAGATCCAATGCCAATTTGCAAGATAGATGATGTATTGACCAATGGCTGGTGCAATCAATGGCGCTATCATGAAGACAGCCATGACATTGCTCATCACACGCGCCATGTCATTGCCTGAATAGCAGTCTCGCACAATAGCTTGCGAAGCTGTTCGAGCCGCACCTGCAGAGGCACCTGATAGCGCGCGTAAAAACAAAAGCGTTGCAAAATTGGGTGCGAAAAGCGCAGCTAATGATGTCAGTGCAAATGACAGCAAAGCAAGGGTGAGAATGAGCCGGCGCCCAAACGCATCCGTCAGCGGTCCAAAGAATAATTGCGAAACCCCGAGTGAGAAGATGAAGGCGACGATGACCAGCTGCGCGTCATTGGGATCAGTTAGCTGGTATTCACTCCCAATATCCAAAAGTGCCGGCAGCATGATATCCACTGAAAAAGCAATAATTGACACCGTGGCTGCGATAAATACGGTAAAGGCAAGCTCAGAAAAACCAGCACGCTTTGCCCCGCTTAGCTCAAATGGCTTTTGATTTTCAGTGGTATCTGTTGACATGTCAGGCTTCCAAAAATGCGAGATTCCAAAATAAAAAGAGGCACTTAAGCGCCTCTTTAGAATCATAATTGCAGGTTTTTAACCTGAATTTATAACAGCTTAACCTGCTGCGATGTTTAGCTCAAGCCCGTTGGCTTCAAGATGTTGCTGTAACTCTTGGCTCTGGAACATCTCGCGCACGATGTCGCAACCACCTAAGAACTCGCCTTTTACATAAAGCTGAGGAATTGTTGGCCAGTTTGAATAATCTTTAATGCCCTGACGCAGCTCATCATCCGCAAGCACATTAATGCCTTTATAAGGAACACCGAGATAGTTCATGATCTGAACAACCTGGCCCGAAAAACCGCATTGCGGAAAATCTGGTGTGCCTTTCATAAAGACAACAACATCATTTGTTTTCACTTCATTATCAATTAGGTCTGCAATGCCAGCCATCGTGCTATCCTTTAAGGGGTCAATATATTTCGCTATATATGAGCTTTTTGATGTGAGTTTTCAAGTCGCAAAATTGAACATACCGGCATGGGGAGGGTGAATTTTGTGATGGACATGAAACCTTTATTGAAAAGCGAAAAAATCCGGAAAATCTTTTTTTTAATTAAACGATTGTCAGAATCGATTTTCTCGTTCACACTTATCCCATCTTTAACGTATTGAAAGGAGGTGGTCCAATGTCGAGCATTTTAACTGGTGAGGTTGGGTCTTTGTTTAATGGTAGTTTTGTGGAGCAGTCTTCATAAAAATACTTTTGAACCGGATGCTTGTTTGATTTGATCGCAGAATGCAAAAATCAAATATCGACGAGACCTCTTCCGGAGCCAAAATGCGAGAAAGCCACTCTTTTGGGAGTGGCTTTTTTTATTGGAAACAGATTTGTTTTATCCCTGCACAACCTTTGCAATCACGCCATCCAATCCGTTGATATCAAGCGGTTTGTTGACATAGGCCTTGATGACATCAAACTCAGCAGCACGCGCTTTATCTTGTGGTGCAATCGATGATGTCAGCATCACAACGTTTACGCTGTCGTTAAAACTGGATGGCAATTCGTTTGTGGCTGCTTCTAAAAATTCAAAACCATTCATTCGCGGCATATTGATGTCTAAAAATATGACATCAATTTTCGGGCGATCTTGCGATTGTAAATATTGTAAGGCCTCATCTGCATAGTGAAAACAAACGACATTTTCAATTAATTCTGACTTTTGAACCAAGCGCTTGAAAAAAAAATGATCGGTCTCATCGTCATCGATGAGTAAAATTGTGTCTAACATTGGGTTGCTGTACTTAAATCTTGTTTGGGCAATATGACAGAGAATGTCGTGCCTTTGCCAACTTTGGACTGGATAGAGATTTCACCATTCATATAGCTGACAATTTTTGCGCTCAGCGCTAAACCAAGACCAGTTCCTGGGAAATCCTGTTGCGTGTGTAAGCGACCAAATAGTTTAAAGATTTGAGTTTGGTATTTTTCATCAACACCAATGCCATTATCGGTAAAGCGAATGACATTCTCAAAGGCGTCATCATCCGCATTAATGCTAATTTCAGGGATTTGTCCAGCAGGTTGAAATTTCAACGCATTTGACAAAAGATTTTGAAACAAGACCCGCATGTAATATCCATTTGTCACGATGGTGGGTAACTCACCAACCGTGATCTTCGCACCGCTACTTTGGATCAACCCGCCCAAGTCATCCATGACCTCTGATGCTATCGCATTGAGATCAACGTCTTCTAACTCATCGCGCTCGCGCCCCATATAGGCATATCTTAGTATATCAGTGGTTTTCAGCTCCATCCGATCAGTGGTTTGCAGAGCTTTTTCCAAAAACATCGCATGTTCTTCAGAATTATTTTCATCAAACAGCGGTCCGAGCTCAACAAGAATAGATTTGAGCGTAAAAATAGGGGCCTTAATGTCATGAGACATGGCATAGGTGAAGTCAGCTTGTTCTTCGCGGATGGTTTCGCTCGTTTTAAGCGCTGAGCGTAGGCGGATTGCATCGTCAACACATAAGGCCAATTTCTCGAGTGTTGCGAGATCTTCGTCAGTCCACTTCTTCGGGCTTGAATCAATGGCGCATAAAGCGCCAATGGCGCGACCGTGGGGGTCATGGATTGGAACACCCATATAAGCAATCACACCCAAATCAGGAATGGCCAGATTATTCTTAACGCGATCGTAGTCCGGGGCATTTTCGACAATAAGTGGCGCATTGTCGTAAGCAACATGTTGGCAGAATGAATGGCTGAGCGGTGTTTCACCTTTCGATAGCCAAGGTTCGGCTAAACCATGAATGCTTTTAAAGAATTGTCGATCATTAGGTTTATCAATAATGGACACCAATGAAACAGGTACGCCCAAAATGCTAGACGCAAGCTGCGTTAAATGGGTGAACGAAGCTTCATCCATTCTATCGAGCAGCCCAAGTTCTTTAACGCTCAGCCGATTATATTTCATGCCCAAATCAACCCAAACCAAATGCCCTGTTTGAATTTACCACAAAACAAACGCACAACGAATCGTGCGCTTATCCTTATCCTTAGCCTGACAGAGCTACCAGCAAAGTCAAAGAAAATATAAGAAATAGGGTACTAGAAGTTATGTAAGCGCATACA
>JAHDFS010000120.1 GCA_020628035.1 Rhizobiaceae bacterium | reverse complement strand
TAAGCTGTGATGTCACAACTTCTGTTTGCTCGCGAACAAAAGTAGACTGCAATTCAATCATTTCAGCGACAGATTTTACACCCATCAATTTCTCGAAGTGTGAAATTGAGCTTTTTAGATTTGTTTGTGCAACATCAATTGCTTTCAAACCAAGTTCAGCGCCTTCTGTTTTGGCTGTGTCCATTGCAGCTTCCATTGCCTTTGTCGCATCATCAGAAGCAACTTTGATTTTTTCAAAGTTCTCTTTGGCTTGCTCAAGGCTAGTTTCAGCGGCTTTGCGGTATGTCTCTGAAACTGAATTTATATCAAATGCAACGACATTGTCTGCTTTTGCAGGTGTTTCTACTTTTGCTTCAACTGTTTTTGTGGCTTTTTTAGCGACCATAATATGCTCCATAACTGTGTTTAACGGTCCTGACGAGCAACGTGCTCTCATTAACTTGATTGTCATATAGTATATTTTATTGTGCATTGCAACATTTTTATTGCACTGCACAAAATTAACCTTTTTTTAATAAATGAGCCCCGCCTACCCCAGTAATTATAGACCTTGCGGTAACAACACGGTACTAATTGCGAAAGTAACGCGTAATAATAAGAAAGAAAGTCGGTTAGGTTTTTAATATGACGGACATTTTGTATCCATTTATCGATTTAGCTGTGCATGCTGCAATTCGCGATCGTTTTACCGACGGAGATGCATTAGCCATCGTCTCAACCGACTTTAATAATATTATTTGGACAAATGGCCCTGCGGCGAAGCTGTTTAATCATAAAACCATTTATGACTTCATGGATGAAGGCTTCATTGACAGCAAGAAAACGCGCAAGAAATTGCGCGAAACAGCACAACAATTGATCGCAAATGACGTGATCAAAAGTGCGAATTTACAAATTTTGCCAACCAAAAAAGGCAATGAGCTAGATTTAACGCTTGAGCTGATCACTTTGCCGCAAGGCGAACAAGCAATCCTCGTCATCGTCAATACTGATAGAGCATCCGCACGCGGGATTTTTGATGTGGACCACATTATTTCCGGCTTTGATGACGAAGAAACATGTGTCGCCGTTCTTGGTAAGCAAGGCCAAATTTTGGGTGCGACGGAACAGTTTTATGCACTCGATGTCTCTCTTATGGAACGTCGCAGCATGAGTGAGGATGTATCCTCAGAAGATGATCGTCTGATCAAGCGTCGCCTAAAGACAGCAAAAGGCAATTTGCCTGCCGCGATCGGACATTTATCTGAAAATCCAGACATGTATTTATTGTTCGCCATTGATGACACATCGGCTGAGCAGGAGGACACATTGGCTGAAACCTTGGATGCAGCCAATGATATAATTACATCTGCCAATGATGTTACGGACTTCATTGAGGAGCCGGTTGAAAATGATCCTTTGCCATCTGATATTTACGATGATGCAGAAGACCCAATTGAAGCATTCTTGCAAAAAGATGGCGATGAAGAGGTCGAACAACCTAAGGAAACAAATCTAAGGATTGTTGAAACACAAAGTGGCCCTGTTTCACGCGATGCGAACTCGGATGAAGTTGCAGATGATAGCCAGATTAGCGCATCTGATGATTTCACATTCGATAAGCAAAAGCGTGCGGTTCGTTTTGTTTGGAAAACCGATGCTGCCGGGATCTTTACTGAAATTTCCCCTGAATTGGGCGAAGCCATTGGCCCGAATGCCGCTGATATTTTAGGTCGCCGCTTTGCCGATGTTGCTTTGGTGTTTAATCTTAATCCAAGCGAAGAAATTATTGATCTTATTCGCCGTCGTGACACATGGTCTGGAAAAACCGTCATGTGGCCGGTGCAAGGTACTGATCTTTCGGTTCCTGTAGATTTAGCAGCGCTTCCTACTTACACGCGCGATCGCTTGTTTGATGGATATCGCGGCTTTGGCATTGCGCGCCTTCAAGAGGCAACACCCGATCCACAATCAATCGGATTTGCACTTACAAATGGCTCTTATGACGAAACGCTCGAAACGTTGGAGACAACGCCAAAATCGATCGTGGAAGAAGACAATCCGCAAGAAAATGCTGAAACTAATTCTGCGGATGAGATAAGTGGCGTCGATGGCAATATTGAAGCAAATACACAGCTAGACATTGACGAAGATCCATACCATGGTGAAGTTCCAGCGGTTGACACAACAAACACACCAAAGAGACGATCTGCGGATAAGATCATCCAGCTCGATGAACTTAATCAAGAAGCCCGCGCTGAACTCACCAAGGAAGAAAAAGATGCCTTCCTTGAAATTAGAAAACAGCTGGGTGGTCTGAGCGATAAATCCGATACCGGTAAGAAGCGCGGCGCCTTTTCTGATTTCAGTGAAGCTGACAGCGAAATTACATCTAGTTTTATAGATCCATCTGATGAACTTTCCGCAGATGAAGCTGAAACATTTGCGGATGATATTGATGCAACTGAACCGGATATTTCAACTGATTTGGAAGCTCCAACTTCAGCTGAAGTTGAGCCACTCCTACCAATTGATGAATATGAAAACCCGGAACTGGCTTCCGACGATCAAGATGGTTTGAACGATAGTGTAAGTGTGGAAAATGATCACCAGGACGAATTTGTTGCGTCTGACAATTCCGATTATGACCAGCAAGATACGCCACAGATCATTTATAATAGTGACGAACTTTTGTTTGCCAATGAAGCTTTTTTTGACATAACGGGTTACGAAGATCTTGAACAATTAAAAGAGCTTGGCGGGATTGACTATTTACTGGGTGATGAAACTTCACAAGACATAGGTGAGCTTGAAACCGACCCGTTAGAAACATCGCATTCTATCCGAACATCTGAAGATGCCTTCATCCCTGTTGAACTTAAATTACGCTCCACCGGGTGGAACGATGAGAAGGTTCTTGAGCTAAGTTTTGTTCTATTATCGCAGTCGGATGAGAGTTTATCTGATGAGAATTTGCATGATGAGAATTTGGTTGATGAAGTCTCACCGCTTGAGACTTTTAATTCAGATCTAACTGATGAAAATGAGCGTCTCAAACTTAAAATTTCTGATTTGGCTTCTATTTTGGAAACCGCAACAGACGGCGTCGTCATCATTGATCATGACAGCAAAATTCAATCTTTAAACGCATCGGCATCCGCCTTGTTCGACTACAATGCTGATGATGCGGTTGGTAAACCCTTCGCGATGCTGTTTGCTGCTGAGAGCCAGAACTCCGTGCTCGATTATGTCAACGCGATGTCCGGCCCAGGTGTTTCAAGCCTATTAAATGACGGACGTGAGATTATCGGCCGAGTCTCAACTGGCGGAACCATGCCATTGTCGATGACGATGGGACGTTTGTCCGGAACGGGCGGCTATTGTGCGGTACTGCGAGATATCAGCCATGCAAAACATACCGAAGAAGAATTACAATCTGCAAAATCAGAAGCTGAATCAGCCAGCTCACACAAAAGCGACTTTCTCGCACGTGTGAGCCACGAGATTAGAACACCGCTCAATGCAATTATCGGTTTTTCTGATTTAATTGCACAGGAGCGATTTGGACCTGTGGGTCATCCGCGCTATCACGAATATGCGCATGATATCAGTAAGTCTGGACGCCATGTTTTGGATATTGTGAATGATCTCCTTGATATTTCAAAAATCGAAGCTGGTCAGCAAGATCTTGATTTTCAAGCTGTATCCCTCAATGACGAGATCACAGAATCGTTGTCTTTGATGCAGCAAATCGCAAATGAAAACCGCGTCATTGTGCGATCCAGCCTGCCGTCAAATGTGCCATCAGTGGTTGCTGATAAACGATCTATCAAGCAAATATTACTCAATATCTTGTCAAACTCTATTCGCTTTACGCCAGCTGGTGGGCAGATCGTCGTGTCCAGTTCTCTGGAAGCATCAGGCAATGTTTTATTGCGAATTCGCGATAATGGCGTTGGAATGAACCGTGCGGAACTTGAACGCGCCATGCAACCCTTTGGTCAAGTTGGTCACGAAACACGTCAGCGTGGGGAAGGCACGGGTTTGGGCTTACCGCTCACGCGCGCAATGACCGAAGCTAATCGCGCTAATTTTGATATTGTATCTGCGCCGGGTGAAGGCACGCTTGTGACCATCAATTTCCCACCGCAACGTGTGCTGACTGAATAGGTCCATCACTCTTATCCAATTGACAAAAAAAAGGGTCCATCACTGGACCCTTAAAAATTTGACAAGCATTCATGACAGCATTTTTTTAAATGCTAAGATGAATATACAAGCTAGACCTTATAAAGCCGCTAAAATAATATTTCAAATTTGAACGACTTATCTATCTTGCTGTTTTAATTGACTTTTTAAACCAAATTAGCTTCTGTTGATGCCTTCACTTCGTCTTCTGTAACCCCTTCAGCCAATTCAACCAGCTTCAAACCGCCTTCAACCACATCAAACACACCCAAATTGGTGATGATGCGATCAACAACACCCTGTCCCGTCAGCGGCAAAGTACAGCTCTTAAGCAGTTTTGATTCACCTTTTTTATTGGTGTGATCCATCACCACAACAACGCGACCTACGCCTGCGACCAAATCCATGGCACCACCCATACCTTTGATGAGCTTGCCAGGGATCATCCAGTTTGCAAGGTCGCCATTTTCAGCAACTTCCATAGCACCCAAAATCGCCATAGCAATTTTACCGCCACGGATCATGCCAAAACTTTGAGACGAGTCAAAATAAGCTGTTTGCGGCAATTCAGTAATTGTCTGCTTGCCGGCATTAATCAAATCGGCATCAATGTTTTCTTCCGTTGGGAACGGTCCCATACCAAGCATACCATTTTCGGATTGGAGAGTGACTTCAATACCTTCTGGAATATAGTTTGCGACTAGGGTTGGAATACCAATACCCAAATTCACATACCAACCATCTTGAAGTTCTTGTGCTGCGCGCGCAGCCATCTGATTACGATCCCACATAATAATATCCTTACCTTTGATTAAGCTGCGCTGACTGTGCGTTGTTCGATGCGTTTTTCGTGTTCACCTTGAATGAGGCGGTGCACGTAAATGCCTGGTAAGTGAATTGTATCAGGATCGAGCGAACCCGTTGGTACGATCTCTTCAACTTCAGCGATACAGACTTTGCCGCACATAGCAGCAGGTGGGTTAAAGTTACGCGCTGTTTTTCTAAAGACCAAATTGCCTGTCTCATCAGCTTTCCACGCTTTAACGATGGAAAGATCAGCGAAGATACCTTCTTCTAGAATATATGTTTCGCCGTTAAACTCTTTGTGCTCTTTGCCATCAGCGATCACTGTGCCAACACCGGTTTTTGTATAAAAACCGGGGATGCCGCAACCCGCTGAGCGCATACGTTCGGCGAGTGTGCCTTGAGGCGCGAATTCAAGTTCAAGTTCACCGGATAAATATTGGCGCATGAATTCGGCGTTTTCGCCCACATAGGAGGAAATCATTTTTTTGACCTGACGAGATTCAAGCAAGATACCAAGTCCGAAACCATCTACACCTGCATTGTTTGAAGCAAATGTAAGATCCTTTGCACCATTATCGTGAATGGCTTGGATTAAAAGTTCCGGGATGCCACATAATCCAAATCCGCCCGCAGCGATTGTCATGCCATCTTCCAGCACGCCATCTAAGGCGTCGGTGGCTGTTTTATAAATTTTCTTCATTCGTCTTCCTCAATTCTCAACAGGTCAAACCCCATTACCTACATCGTGGCAGGGATAATGCACCCAACCATTTTAGTATGCATAGAGGATTTTTTTTGTATTTCTAGTCCTAAATCGATTAATTGCAACCGTGTGCAAAATTTATTTTATATTGATCTGAACTTTTACCTTTTGTCGTGCTAGAAAATGGGCAATTAATGCTCAGCTGATATAAATGGGGTTTTTTTTGCCAATTTGGAGTAAAAATAAGTTGCTCAAACGATTAAGCATGATCGTCGCGGTCATGTTTGCCATTTCTGCAATGGTCTGGTTTGCGCTGCCCTATATGGTTTCTACTGAACTTGTGAGAGAACGTTTTAAAACCGAGATCTCCAATGTTGTGGGTCACCCTGTTACTTTTGAGAGCAATCCGAAAATCAATCTTTGGCCACGCGCGAATATTGAACTCAGCAATATCACCATTGGCGATATCACAGATTCAAATACTGATGCCCTTATGCAAGCAGATATTTTTTCCGCCGATGTTAGCTTGCTATCAGCGATTTTGGGCGAACCGAATTTTTCGAATTATAAGCTTGTTCGACCATCCATTAATTTCGAACTTTATCCCAATGGCAGTTCAAACTGGCTTCCATCTAAAAGCATCTTAAGTGGAACAATTGAAACGCAGAAATCCAACTTACAAATAGATAGTGCCAGCGTAAGCCCTGATAATTTGAGAGAGTTTTTAAACATCGGCAACCTTGCGATTGAAGGCGGCAGCTTGTCTGTAATCACAAATCCCGGGTCGGAACCTGAACGCATTACTTCCATTAATGGGCAAATCGTTTGGACTGGCGATGACACACCGCTCGATTTTAATTTAAGCGCGATCCTACGCGGCCAAGAAGTCACTCTGGATGGGCGAAATGAGATGCCACTTTCTTTTCTGGCGGGAGAAAATGTCGCTGTAAATGTGAATATGAAGTCCGATATGTTCAACCTCAATTATATTGGCGATATCGAACTTGGCGGCCAGGTGTTTATTATGGGCAATGTGATTGCCGATAGCCCATCAGTACGGCGCGTATTAGAGTGGTCTGGCAGCGAAATTATTCCGGGTGCTGCTCTTGGCCAGGTTGAGTTTGAAGCTGAGGTTTCCGGGTCTTTAAATGCCGCAAAGTTTAACGATCTGATTATCCGAATTGGCGATAATAGAGGTCTTGGCATTTTGGATTTCACATTGCCTGATGACGCGCCGCCCATGATCAATGGCACGCTGGCATTTAACAATCTTGATATCGGCACCTTTTTGCGCGCCTTTACCCCTATCCCAGAATCGAGCGAAGATATTGCCGATACAATTGATACCCGCTTTTTAAAACAAGTGGGCCTGGATCTGCGTTTATCTGCACAATCTGCGAATTTCGGTCCGATCGAAATGTCGAACCTTGCTGCGGGTGTTCAGGTTAATCAGGAAATTGCGACCTTTAACATTGGCGATGCGAACGCTTATGACGGGCAGATTTTTGCCAAGGTCTCTATATCCGAAAAAGGCATTGATGGTGGCGGTGAAATTTCCTTCTCATCGCGCGGAATAAATTTAGGTGATGTGTTAGAGACTTTGGCAATCAATGGGCCATTGCCGCACGGAGTTGGCAATATTGATCTCAAATTGCGCTCTGAAACACCGTTATGGGCAACGACAGTATCCGATATCAAAGGCAGCATTTCCGTTGACATGAGTGAAGGCGAAATTCCCGGCCTTGATCTTGATCTCATTAAACAACTTGCCGAAAAACGGCAGTTCTTCACACTCGGTGATATTGAAGGTGGTTCGGTGAGTTTTGAAACATCTGTCTTGCGCGCAGAGATTGATGGTGGCGTTGCACAAATTGAAACGGCTGAAGTTAAAACCAGCGATCAGATGCTTTCCTTAAGCGGGATTGTCCCCTTTGCCAAAGGCAGTCTTGCTCTGCTTGCCACGCTTGGCAACAAACCCACCGATGAAACGGAAATCACCGATAATGATGCTGCCGAAGCATCCATTCTCGCGCCACCACCCCTATCGCTGTTTGTTGGCGGATCCTGGCCAAATCCGATTATGTCGCCACCTATCCCAGAGATCGACTTTTAATAGATTTAGAAAAAACTTGCGAAATTTCAAAATTGCGCCGACAATCAGACTAGGAAATGGTGGTTTTAATGCTTCAGATACTATCTGCGATATTTAAAATTTGCTTGGCATCCTTAGTTGCGGGCGCGATCTTATCGGCATTGAATATTTCGGCTGCTGACCTTTTATCCGATATTGGTTTGACGCCAGAAGACGTTTTTGCGCTTTTACAGCGCGGCGCTGAATGGGCTATTCCCAATTTAGTATTGGGTTCGATTGTTGTCATACCTATTTGGCTGGTGGCATTTTTATTCAGGCCACCACGCAGTTAAGCTGCGCATTTATCGCCATTACCGTAATTACTGAAAATCAAACGCACTTAAGCCTGTCACCATCTCGTCCAAACCAAGTGGACGCGTGATAGAGGGTTCCGCGCGAGAGACACATCCCTGTCGTTCGCATACGCGACAAGCTGGGCCAACTTCTAATTTCGTGTCGGTGGTGCGGTCAGAGAAATAACTGAGTTGATAGCTATATTCAGACGCGCAGCATAACATTATAGCTGTCCGTCGAACGGGATCTTTCATTGACCCTTTAAGCCCGTCAACGGTTCTTGCCATGGTGACAAAATTTGCACCGTCAACTAATTCTACTTCATCAACAAATACCTGACCTGGCAGCGAAAACGCGCCATAAATGCTGTGTTTTGGACAACTTCCTCCAAATTGAGAGCGCGGGTAACCTTTTGCACCCGCACGCCGTACAATATTGCCAGCATTATCTACTTCCAGCATGAAGAAAGGAATGAGTGGCAGATCCGCCCGCTGCATGGTCGTTAAACGCGTTGCAGCTTGTTCAAAAGAAACACTAAATTGGGCACTCAGCGCATCAACATCAAACATGTCACGTTTTGCGCTGGCATAGAACTTTCCATAAGGCATCATCATCGCGAGTGCCGCATAGCGCGAGAGTTCATAGCGCGCCAGTCGAATGGCTTCGTCACCTTGCAAGTTCAACCCTTCCAATTCCGATTGAATGGGTGTTGCAAGCGCAAGCATAGCCACTTCAATTGCGATTTCGCGCATACGATCTTGCGGTGATAATCTTGCGGACAAAAATAATCGCATGGAATGGCGATCCAGTCGCCTGCGCAAATTCGGCATGGTTTTAACCGGCAAAATTTTAACGCTTATACCATGTTTGGATTTTAACCAGTCACGTAAAGACGCTGTGGGTTCGTCCGATGAAATAAATTCTTCGCTGAATTTTTCAGCCGCTTCATCTATCCGACCATAGTAATTTGGACGCTCTTCAAAAACCTGGCGCACAATATCAATGGGCAATCTCGAACCTGAGATTTGCGGCCCACCCTCATTTTTGGCCAGCATGGACGATAAATCGCTTAAACGCTCTTGCTGCTCGCGATAAGCGCGATAAAGTTTGACTATGCCCGAAGCCGCATTTGGTGCTGCATCTGTAATCTCGACCAGTTCCTGATCGCCCGGCAATTCGCCTGAAAGAAGCGGATCCGCGAAGACTTCCTTTAATGCGCTTAACGTGCCAGCGCCTTCCACCTGCAGCTCTTGCGGGTCAATTTTGTAAACTGAGGACAATTTGATAATCAAAGGCACGGTTAAGGGCCGTTGATTACGCTCAATCAAATTCAAATAAGACGGCGATATATCCAAATCAGCGGCCATTGAAGTCTGGGTTAAGCCCAAGGAATTTCGTATGCGCCTGACCCGCGGGCCCAAAAATACTTTCTGCTCAGCCAATTTCGCCTCATTTTACAATTTTTTACTAAATACACCCATACAGATTTTTACAAAATTGACAAGTTTACAAGAACCGATTGTCAAATTTTATACAGCATTACCCTGTTTTAGGCACTATTTTGCACAATTCACTCGCCGAAAGTCCCCTTCTCTGTAAATCTAGTCACAAGCCAGCATGGATTTGAGCAACAAGTATAAGAGTTGAATTCGGTCTGTGACTAAAATTTACAAATCGATGATCTTTAGGATCAAACAGTATTATTAATGGAGACCATCATGGCACCTAAGACACGCGTTAAAGAAAGAGCAGAAGAG
>JAHDFS010000119.1:1291-9878 GCA_020628035.1 Rhizobiaceae bacterium | reverse complement strand
GAAACTCACATGCATCCAAAAGCCTGGAAGAGTTACCGCAAAGGCTTAGAATCCTACTGGAATAAATGCAAGTCAATTTTTTAATGTATATTTATCAATAAGTTATAATGTGTTATTCTTACGTAAACGTCAAATAAATCGATTTAAATGACTTTTTCAAAATGGCAAAATTTAGCTAATTTCCAATGATTCCAGATATTCAGCACTCTGCATTTCAAATAAACGGGATGCCGTGCGTGCAAATTCAAACGCTTCGGTGCCGCGCTCGCCTTCATATAGATCATCCGCAGGTTTAATTGCTGAGATGAATAATCGAATTTTCTTGTCATAAAGCACATCGATTAATGTGATAAATCTCTTACTCTCATTGCGCTTTTGATTGCCCAATTGTGGCACATCATCCAGCACAATGGTGTGAAATTCTTCGGCAACCGCAATATAATCTGAAGCGCCAAGCGGCTTTGCACAAAGATCATCAAATGAGAATCTTGCACATCCTGTGACAGATGAAGGCACTGCAATTTTGCGCCCCTTATTCTCAATCTCATGACTACTTGTAACGAGCTTGCCAGCAGTGACGAGCGACCAGGCCTCATCCATTTTTGCACGCGTTTCATCATTGAGCGGCGTGAGATAAACCGGCAATTGATTGGTTTTCTCCATGCGATAATCAGTCGGCGAATCCAGACTTAATACATCAACATGATCATCGAGCAGATCGATAAATGGCAAAAACAATTCACGGCTTAATCCGTCTTTATACAGATTAACAGGCTCCACATTTGATGTCGCAATCAAAATGCAGCCTTTGGAAAACAACTGTTCAAATAGACGCGAAAGGATCATCGCGTCGGTGATATCTGTGACGGAAAACTCATCAAAACATAAGATCCATGCCTCAGCAAACAGTTGCGATGCCACAGGTGGAATGGGATCTTTTTCTCGGCTTTCGCCATTTTGAAATTTCTGACGATGTGCATGGATGCGATTATGGACATCCGCCATAAAATCATTGAAGTGAATACGCTTTTTTCGTTTTGCTGGCACCAGCTCATAAAACATGTCCATAAGCATGGTTTTGCCGCGACCGACCGAGCCATGAATATAAAGACCTTTTTGGCTTTCCTTTTTTTGCCGTTTGGCAAATAACCAACCCAATGCGCTGGATTTAGACGACACCCTTCGATTACGAATATAATCGAGAACCTGATCTAATGACTTGGCAATGGTTTTTTGTGCAGGATCAGATTGCACATCTCCGGAATTGACCAACAGCTCATAAGAAGCTGAGACCGTGAGCATTTCCGACTGAGGCATGAGGGCCTACCCTAGCGTATAATCCCGACTAACGGCTCATTCCAACAGTGCCGCCGCTTGTGAGCGAACCGCTGTAACGTTCTGACGCTGTTTTATATAGGCGCGCAACATTTGCACCTGTGCTGTCAGCCAAAACAACTTGCTTACCCTGTACATCCCATGCTGAGATAACAGCAGATTGACCAGAACAGCCACGAGAAGCGGCTCTATAACCACCAGTCCACTTCGTCAAAGATAGGAAGATGTCACATGTTTGATTGTCAGCTGCTAATGTCCAGCGTCCGATCAGTTCTTCCTTAGTCAAATCCTGAGCATTGGCTGCTAGCTGTGTTGCATCCGCGCTTGAAGCGTTTGGTGCATCAGGGAATTGATTAGTCGTTGCATCCGGCAATTGGCTTGATTCGACACCACCAACCGGAGCGGGTGAAATCGGTGCTGGCTGGATCAACTGGTTATTATTGTTGTTTTGCCCGGGAAAACCGCCAAAAGTTGTGCGTTGACAACCCGATAGCACAGCCAGAACTGCCGCCGCAGTTACTAAATATGTCAATCGCATAGTGATTACTCCCGTATATTGCCGCTTTTAAAAACGCGAAACTCTATGACGTCTATTATCGTAGACCTCATAAAACCGCAATATGGTTAAAAATAAACAAAAATTCGACTAAACTGCGGCAAAACCACAGTTTATCTCAATTCAGACAATAATCTTTCAGCTGCTATACGCGGCGCTCAACCATCATTTTCTTGATTTCAGCAATCGCTTTTGCAGGATTTAGTCCTTTCGGACATGTCTGCGCACAGTTCATGATCGTGTGACAACGATATAAACGGAATGGATCTTCCAAATTGTCCAAACGCTCACCCGTTGCCTCATCACGGCTATCAATCAGCCAACGATAAGCTTGCAATAGAACTGCAGGCCCTAAATAACGATCGCCATTCCACCAATAACTCGGGCAGGATGTTGAACAACATGCACACAAAATACACTCATAAAGTCCATCCAGCTTGGCACGATCTTCATGACTTTGTTTCCACTCAGTCGCAGGCTGAGGAGAAACCGTCTGAAGCCAAGGCTCGATTGAACGGTGCTGCGCATAAAAATTATTCAAATCAGGCACAAGATCTTTAACCACCGGCAAGTGTGGCAAAGGATAGATCTTTACCGTGCCATTGATCTCATCCATACCTTTTGTACAAGCCAACGAGTTTGTACCATCGATATTCATCGCGCATGATCCGCAAATACCTTCGCGGCAGGAACGACGGAATGTCAAAGTTGGATCAATCTTGTTCTTGATATAGAGCAAGCCGTCCAAAACCATTGGACCACAATCATCTAAATCAACATAAAATGTATCAACACTTGGATTGTCACTATCATCAGGTGACCAGCGATAGACCTTATATTCGCGAACATTTGTGGCGCCTTCCGGCTTTGGCCAGGATTTACCTGTTTGTACCGTTGAGTTTTTTGGAAGTGTTAATTCAGCCATATCTCAAATTCCCTAACGTCGTTATTTTCCAACGACCCGTTCTAGTAAACCCGCGCTTTTGGTGCGATTTTTGCAATATCAATGCCTTCAGCAATCAGCTCAGTGTGAACCGGACGATAATCAAGCGTCACATCGCCTTTTTCATTGACCCATGACAATGTGTGCTTGCGCCAATTCTCATCATCACGCCCAGCAAATGCACCTTCGGTATAATCCTCACGCGCATGCGCTCCACGACTTTCTTTACGTGCTTCAGCACCATAAACCGTGGTGATCGCATTTGGCATAAGGTTCGTAAGTTCAAGTGTTTCAACAAGGTCTGAGTTCCAGATCATGGATGTATCAGTGACTTTCAGATCACTCATTTCACCCCAAATCTCAGTCAAACGCTTACAGCCAGATTCAAGTGATTCTTGTGTTCTGAACACCGCTGCATCTTCCTGCATGGCAGCCTGCATCTTATCGCGCAGCGCAGCCGTTGGTGTGCCACCTTTTGCATGACGAAGACCATCAAAGCGATCCATGATTTTGTCGCAAGCTTGCGTATTCAAATCAGGAATTGGTTCATCTTTATTGATCACTTCAGCTGCACGGATTGCCGCTGCGCGACCAAAGACCACCAAATCGATCAGAGAGTTTGAACCCAAACGGTTGGCCCCGTGAACGGATGCACATCCAGCTTCACCCACAGCCATGAGGCCAGGAGAAATAGCATCTGGAGACCCAAGCGCAGGATTAACAACTTCACCCCAATAATTGGTTGGAATACCGCCCATATTATAGTGCACAGTTGGCAGCACCGGAATTGGCGCTTGTGTCACATCAACACCTGCAAAAATTTTCGCAGATTCTGAAATACCCGGAAGACGTTCTGCCAGAACGGCTGGATCCAAATGATCAAGATGCAAGAAGATATGATCTTTGTTCTTGCCAACACCGCGACCTTCGCGAATTTCCATTGTCATGCAACGAGAGACAACATCACGAGATGCAAGGTCTTTCGCAGATGGCGCATAACGCTCCATAAAGCGCTCGCCTTCGGAATTGACGAGATATCCGCCTTCACCACGCGCACCTTCGGTAATCAGAGTACCTGACCCATAAATGCCGGTTGGGTGGAATTGAACAAATTCCATATCCTGCAAAGGAAGACCAGCACGAGCAACCATGCCGCCGCCATCACCAGTACAAGTATGCGCAGAAGTTGCTGAGAAGTAAGCACGACCGTAACCACCTGTTGCCAGCACAACCATCTTGGCTGAGAAGCGGTGGATCTTACCATCGTCAAGGTTCCAAGCGACAACACCTGTACAACGACCATCTTCTTCCATGATCAAATCTAACGCGAAATATTCAATAAAGAATTCAGCATTGTTTTTTAAAGATTGACCATAAAGCGTGTGCAAAATCGCATGACCAGTTCTGTCAGCGGCAGCACATGTGCGCTGTACGGGCGGACCTTCACCATAGTTTTGCATATGTCCGCCAAATGGACGTTGGTAAATCTTACCTTCTTCGTTACGCGAAAACGGCACGCCATAATGTTCAAGCTCATAAACAGCTTTTGGTGCTTCCATGGTCAGATATTGCATTGCATCAACATCACCGAGCCAATCAGAACCTTTCACCGTGTCATACATGTGCCACTGCCAGCAATCTGGCGTCATATTGACCAAAGATGCGGCAATACCACCTTGGGCTGCCACAGTGTGCGAACGAGTTGGAAAAACCTTCGTGATACAGGCTGTTTTAAAGCCTTGCTCAGCCATGCCGAGTGTGGCGCGAAGCCCAGCACCACCGGCACCAACAACAATCACATCATAAGCATGATCTACATATTCATAGGCGCGCTTATCTTGCGCATTTTCTGAAGCTGCCATGAATTAACCCCCAAAACCGAGTTTTAAGATCGCAAAGAGTGACAATGCACCAATTACAATTGCGAAGAATGTATTGAAAAGTAAAAGCGCGATTTTCGTGCTTTCTGTGTGGATATAGTCCTCAATGATAACCTGCATGCCAAGCTTCATGTGAACCACGCCTGAAATGATCACCAATCCAAACAAAACGGCGACAATTGGGTTACCGAGTGCAGCGGTAACTTCAGCGTAGGATGCGCCATTATAAAGGATGATGAAGCCGATGAAGAAGATCAACAAAGGCACATTGGCAAGTGCTGTTAAACGCTGACGCCAAAAATGCTCGGTGCCTTCCTTGGCTGAACCAAGACCACGAACTTTGCTTAAAGGTGTACGATAATCCATGATTTACTCCTTACATCCGCGTTGCATAGCCGATGATCCAGATGAGGATCGTTAAAATGATAGAACCGGCAAGCGTTGCCCAAGCCATTTTCGTTGAAACGTCTTTGTCAAAACCTTTACCCGTATCCCAAATGAAGTGACGAATACCACCAAGCATGTGATGAACAAGCGCCCATGTATATCCAAACAGGATCAATCGACCGATAAAGGATCCAAAAATGCCATTAACCAGGTCGAAATAGGCTTCACCAGACGCGGTAGCGATTAGCCACCATGCGACCAAAATCGTACCAACATAAAGCGCAGCACCTGTAATGCGGTGTGCGATTGACATGACCATGGTTGGAATAGGCTTATAAACGGTAAGATGTGGCGACAAAGGCCTGTTTTGAGGTGCACTGCTCATTAAATAAGCCCCCCTTTGATGTGTGCTTTTGCAGGAGACAATATATCGATATTGCAGTCATTCACGCAAATAAGTGACCGCTCTACTCCCGCTGATTTGAAACAAAATTGCATCATTGCGGGTTCTTTAGCAGTTCGAATCGCTTTGGCAAAGATACCTAACCAAATAAAATCGGTTTAGGTTCACTTCGAATAAGAAAAATAGATTTTTATTTTTGCATCTTTGGAGAGAAATAGCGCTCCGTAACCTCTTGATAAGCTGAATCAATTGCATCGATTAAGATCACAAATCCCGCACCACTGATGATCGTTGCCGCCCCGCGATTTAGCCGCAACAATGCCTTGGTCGACGACAATAAACTGGCCGCTTTTGAGGCCACAAAAGCATAAGGAAACAGAGTTAGCAGCAAAACGACCATGGTTAGAACGCTCAAAATTACCCAATCAACAAATCCAACCATGCTTAGATCCAAAACATTCGGAAGCAGAGCCATATAGAAAATTATGGTTTTTGGATTGCCAAGCGTGACAAATAATCCGTAGAGAAAGCCACTGGCCACACGCGGTTTGCGCGCGCTAGAGTTGTCTTGATCAACACCAATTGCTTGGCTTTTCATCGTCCAAAGACCATAAGCAATATAAACGAGATAGAGCCCACCAAGTATCTTAATGGCGATGAATATCCCCGAAAATGCTTTCGCGACCACCGATAGACCTAATACTGCGAGCGTTAAGAAGAAAATATCACCGACGATCAAGCCGAACATAAACGGGATTGAGGCTGATGTCCGCCGACCAAGTGCTCTGCCCACAAGCGCTGCAATACCTGGACCGGGAATGGCAGCTGCCACTGCAAGTGCTGCCGAATAAGCAATAAAAGGTGCAATTGTATCCATGGATTTAGCCTCTAACCTCCACCAAAATCTGGTTAAACCTAAACCACATCTTTAAATAGCACCATCACCTAAATTTCAATTTCCCACGCAATTTTGGGTTATCAAACTCAATGCAAATGTCTTTATATAAATGCACCCGTTAACACCGGATATAATGTGGCCACCAAGATCAGCGCACAGCCGATGTTAAACGCACGAAACGCCACCGGATTGCTCAAAAACAACCGAAGCTTCAGACCAATAATTGTCCAAGTATTTGCCGACATCATGCCGACCGACAAGAATACAAATATAACGATAAAAACGCTGAAAAGCATATTATTTGCAATTGTATAAGCAGAGATCGCAGTAAGCGCCATAGCCCAGGCTTTAGGGTTAACCCACTGAAACGCAGCCGCTTGAACAAACGTCAATGGACGCGTGTTCTTAATCTCAGGATCAACACCTGCTGGTCTCGTCGAAGCTATTTTATAAGCGAGATAGATCAAATAAACAGCGCTTAAGACCTTCATGACAAGCAGACTCGCCGGATAAGCCTCGAATATTTGCGTAATACCAAGCCCTACGCCGAAAATCATCACTGGGAATCCAATCGCAATCCCCAATATGTGAGGAACTGATTTCCGCCAGCCAAAATTCATCCCAGAACTGAGTAACATTAGATTATTAGGGCCGGGTGAAAATGCTGACACCAACGCAAAACCGACTAATCCGATAAGAAGATCATTGCTCATGAATGATACTTTATTGCATGCCCACCATAATTTTATTGCAAAGACGCACTGAAATTGTGTTATTACGCAATATATGAGAGATATTGATAAATTTGACGAAATTATATTGCGTGAACTTGAACATGATGGACGTATTTCCAATGTTGATTTGGCACAGAAGGTCGGCCTGTCATCATCTGCATGTTTAAGACGCGTTCAGGAACTTGAAAATAACGGAACAATCAAAAGCTACCGTGCTGTTATCGATCGGGATCGCACGGGCAGGGGTTTTACCGTGATCGTCACAGTGGGTCTGGCACGCCACCTTAAAAAAGACCAACAGGAATTTGAACGCGCCATGCAAGCAGCACCACAAGTCGTGGAATGCCACAACATATCGGGCGAGTTTGAATATATGTTGCGCATCGAAGTGCGTGATCTTGCAGCTTATAAGTATTTTCATACTGAAATTTTAGGCACGGTGCCGCAAGTTACGCGCATAACTTCGCATTTTGTTATGGCATCGCCCAAAGATATGCGTGGCTAACACGGTTTTTAGTTTTTATTTCCGAACAAAATCATAGCCTTGCTGCTATTGGGTGAGTGCACGCAAGATTTATTGATTGACTTTCATCTCAAATGAGACATATTTGTCTCATGAAGAAAATTAAGTTAGATACCAAAGACGCTATCCTGCAGGCAGGATTTGACGTCTTCAGCAAAAACTCCGGTGCGTCTTTGGACAAAGTTGCCAAACGTGCCGGTGTCGGTCGCGCAACCCTGCACCGTTATTACGCATCCCGCGATGAGCTGATTGAAGCACTCGCATGGGCTGCCATGGAAGAATTAAACCAGGCTGTGGATGATGCCGTCAAAGATGCACAAAGCTATACGGAAGGTTTGCGATTGGCGCTTGAAGCCATCGTGCCACTTTCCAATCGGCAGTTATTCTTAGCCAATGAGCCTTTGGACAAAAATCCAAAAATTGCTGAGGCCTATCAAAAAGAACAGCAAGAATTGATTGCTGATATTGAACAGGCAAAGCGCGAAGGCACATTTGCAAAAGACATCCCGTCCAAATGGATCGCTGAAAGTTTTGAAGCTCTCACCTATACCGCATGGGTGATGATCAAAGATGGCGATGCCACTCACAAACAAGCCGCAGATCTCGCCTGGCACACGCTGACATCCGGTCTATCAACACCAATGAGCAAGTAGAAAATGAATTTAGAACTGTTAGAAAATCTAGGCACCCAAATCGATGATGCATTCTTCATCATTGGCGCCATCATCCTTATCATCGAAATCGCAGAAGCATTCTTTAAAGGCAATTTGAAAGGCCGCACATTTTTAGAGATGCTCGCCAGTGCATCCACGCAAATTCCCTATTTGCTCGTCGAAATCTTTATCATGACCAGCGCCTATGGGTTATTTTATATCTTAGCGGAAGGTCTCGTCCCCTGGTCGATCCCGATGAATTGGTGGACGCTGGT
>JAHDFS010000119.1:0-1191 GCA_020628035.1 Rhizobiaceae bacterium | reverse complement strand
TCGGATGCTAAATATCTTGATAAAAACTATGGTGGCATACTGATCATTTGGGATCGCATGTTTGGCTCGTTCCAAGTCGAAGAAGAAACACCGCGCTATGGTTTGACCACCGATTTTAATTCACCAAATCCCATTCATGTCTGGTTTTCAGAAATCCCGCAGCTCTACCGGGATCTCAAATCAGCTAAATCTGGTCGTGAAGTCTTTATGCGCCTCTTTGCAGGTCCCGGGTGGTCACCAAAAAAGGACTGAATAGCTGAACTGATTTGGGTGGAGTTAAGACCCCACCCATAATTCAGTTTCCGGATGGAATTGCGACCAAGCAAACCAAAATGCCTGATGGCTGCCAATATCTTCGCCATCTTTACCAACGGCCTTTACGCCACTGCCCGATAGCACCAATTTTACATCGCCAAATGTGATTTCCTGACCATTTGTCAGTGCAGCAACCGCATTTGAACGCTGGAAGGCAATTGGCTGGCCAGATGCTGTGATCACGCCAATGATATCCTCATGAACCGGTAAACGTGGATCAACATCACCAACGGGGAAAATTGGTCCATTGGCATCGCGTCCATTTCTGAAATCAGGATCTCTGCCAAGCGCATATCGCTCAAGCAATACAGTTGTTTCAGGATGTGCTTTTTTCCATGCGCCCCATGTGGATGTCACAACACTTGCCTGTTTCAACGTAATGCCTTTTTCATATAAAGGCCCCGTCACAGCATTACCCTTAAATGTGTCCAATACCGAATAGGTCGTAAGGTCATACATCACCTTGTTTGACCGGATTAAAAGACCAGATGTGCGCAAGACCGGGCGTTCAATGCCCTCAGGCAGTTGGTCAGTGAAATAAGCCTGCGCTGCGCCACATAAAGTACAATAAGGAATACCAAGATGACGACCACCAAGCGTGTCATTGACCATTTCGCGTACTTCCATGATCCGGCGCGGATAAGCGCGATATTCACCATTAACCTCAATACCAAAGACCACATCATCATCTTTCAACCATGTCGCATCTTCTGCGCTAGAAACTTGAGGGTTATCAGCAGCTGGTATGCAATTACACGGCTCATCTGTGGTGTCATAAGGGCGGTTATCAATAAGCACCCCACCCCAAGAAACGTGACGCCAATCGATATCACCTTCGACGAAAATTCGTTCCCAACCCGGCACAATCGTTGTGAA
>JAHDFS010000118.1 GCA_020628035.1 Rhizobiaceae bacterium | reverse complement strand
AAACGCCAACGACCTTTGGCAACAAAAAAGACTTCAGCAGTTCTATGAGAATGGAGCGAGTTTTTGCATCTTGGTGGTTGTCCTGCAGCGCCAATATTAAAGCCGATTGGCTGGGCAATATGGACATGTTGATCAACGCTTTCTGATACGCCACCGCCAATAATGGTGAAGTTTTCCTTCTGGTTCGAACCGGGCGTATGCGCGTCGATAAACGCTGTCTTACAAGGGATCAGATCGCCATATCTTACAATATTTTGTTCCATGTTTAACATGTCATATTTCCGTTTCGTTCAATTTATCAACCAGTTGCGAGGAGAATTTGCGCCCAGATCGCAGTTTCATCAAAAAGGGTATATTCTCGTCGCAGACCCCAAGGTCCAAATTCTGCATGGGAAATTCCCATTACGTAAACTTCCGCGCCTGATGGCGCACCAAAGCTTCCCCAACCTTCATGCTTGCCTGATAAGCTCCATCTGACGGCTGCCCGCGGCGGCATTTTATCGTCCTCGCGACCGATCTGGTGGTGCACCTTAAATTCCGCATTCGGGAAAGCCGAGCGCAAACCCATCCAGAATTGATCAACTGGTTCTCTGCCATGAGCGGTGATACCGCCGGGCAATTCAGATTGGACTGCACGATCATATTGATCTGTGATTGTCGACATGCGACCCATCATCAGATCGTTTAATATGCCGACATAGGTCAGACCCCATTCATTCTCATTTCCGCGTCCTAAATAGGGGCCGGGTTTATCAATAGCTGGCGTAAATGGTTTTGGGCATCTATCTGGTCCGCCGCCACGTTCGATCAGGTCAGCCGCATATTGCTTTGGATCCCATCCCATTTGGCGCACAATCGCGCCTTGGTCTCGGATGAGCCATTCGTCATTGATCTGATCATTGATCGCATGACAGTCCGCAATAATACGATATTGCAGTTTAGTACCGGTTGCTTTGCCATAGACACCATCGCCGGTATGCGTTGCTGTTGATAAAATACGATGCGAGCTCAGCATGCCTGTTTCTGGCGTACCGGACCAAATAACATCTTCACCCAAAAGCGTTCTATCTGGAAATTCAGCGAGCGTTGCCATGGTTGCGGCGATAACAGGTTGATTTCCAGCAGAAATACCAGATGGCGACCTTACAATAATATCATCGGTATAATAGTGATTGAGCGTTGCAATACCGCGATCTTCCCAAATTTCTTTGGTAATCCCCAATATGTAGTCCGGAAAATCTTTCCACTTGTCGCTATTAGGTTTCATTTTGCCATCCATTTGGAATTCGAGCGGTGTTACGAGCGATCAAGGGACCATCTATCTTTATTCGTTTGGGTGTGACATTTGATGAATCAATTGCTTCCATCAAAATGCCAACAGTTTCTGAGACCATGCGATTTGCAGGTTGACGAACGGTTGTCAGGCTATAGGCGGGCCAAGAAGCAACGGGGACATCGTCATATCCCACAATGGAGACATCTTCTGGCACTGAAAGGCCCAGTTCGAAACGAACGGTATCAAGAACCGCAAAAGCCATATGATCATTGGCAACAAAAATGGCATCGGGCCAATCTTCTTTCGGACCATCAAACATATCGCGGCAGGCTTTTGAGGCGATTTCTGCAGAGAAATTGCCCACACCTCGCTTATGCAGTTCAAGGCCAGATTGTTTGAGCCGATCCGTAAACCCAGCCTCGCGATCACGCTGAGTGGACGCGCCTTCCCATCCAGCGATATAAGCGATTTTTTCGTGACCACCTGCGATCAAAAAGTCTGCGGTTTTCATCCCGCCTGAGTAATTGTCGGACGTCACAAATGGCAGGTCATTATCATCTTGTGATCGGTTAAATAAGACAACGGGAACACCAGCGGCTTCGCAACGTTTGGCAAGCGTTGAGGAGAGGGCAACTGATGCTGCAATGATACCATCAACCTGATAGTCTAGAATTTCATCAACAACTGAGTCGATGCTCGCGGCGGAGTTTGATGTCATGAAGATGAGAACGTGGTAGCCGCGGTCTTGGAGTGCGTTGGAAAGCTTTTCAAGCGCGTCGGGATAAAACTGATTGTCGAGATAAGCGACAACAAGACCAATGATGCGGCTTTTGCCCGAAACCATGGCGCGGGCTAAAACATTGGGCCTGTAATCAAGCTCAAGCGCCGCTTTTTTGACTTTTTCGACGGTTTGTTTGGACACAGATGCGCCCGGTGTGAAAACGCGACTTACCGCGGACTGACTAACGCCAGCTAAACGAGCAACTTGCAATGATGTGACTTTATCAGATGACATTAATCCGCTGTCCAACCTCCATCGACTAAGAGTGATGTGCCGGTAACAAGTGAAGAAGCGTTTGAAGCGAGATATTGAACCGCGCCCATAATGTCTTCCACTTCACCAATGCGACCCAATTTTATTTTTTCTTCCACCCAGGCTTTTTTGGCAGGATCCTTAAATGTCTGCTCAGTGAGCTCTGTTTTGATAAATGTCGGGCAAATTGTGTTCACGCGAATTTGGTTTGGTGCAAATTCAATCGCCATGGCTTTGGTAAAGCCTTCAACGGCGTGTTTGGACGCGCAATAAACCGCGCGGTCTTGACCGCCAACTTGTGCCATTTGCGAGGAAATATTGATCAGTGATCCTGCTTTTTTAGCTTCTAACAGACCTTTTGCGACCGATTGAGTTAGAAAATACGCGCCGCGTACATTGATATTCATCACAGCATCATAATCTTCGAGCGTTGTGTCTATTGTCTTGGAATGACGCGCTAATCCTGCAGAATTGACCAGAATGTCATAAGGACCATGCTTGCTGATTTTCTTGGATGTTGCTTGGATATCGCTGATATCCAATTGCAATATGTCGACCTTAAAATCACGCTCTTTCATCTGGTTTGAAATGTTTTCCAACCGATCAAGGCGACGGGCGGCGAGGGTGACATGCGCTCCTTGTTCGGCCAGCGCGACCGCGCAGGCCACGCCAATGCCGGACGAAGCACCCGCGACGAGCGCGCGTTTTTCGCTTAAACTAAAACCAGGACTGGAAGGAAGTTTACTCATATAATTTTACTCAGCTGCTGTTCCGTATGGCACGTTTTTACGTCCATATCTGCGAACTCTAATATTGCACTGCTCTGCGTGACCCACAAAGCCTTCTAACATGCAAAGCCGAGACCCATATTCACCAATGGTCGTTGCGGCTTCATCTGTTGTGATTTTTTGATAACTGTGAGTCTTTAAGAATTTACCAACCCAGAGGCCACCTGTGTAACGTCCCGCCTTTTTGGTGGGGAGTGTGTGGTTAGTGCCAATCACCTTGTCTCCATTGGCAACATTGGTCCGTGGACCTAAGAAGAGGGCGCCATAGGAATGCATGTTTTCCAAGAACCAGTCATCGCGATCAGTCATGATCTGTACATGCTCGTAAGCCATGTCATTGGCAACTTCGAGCATTTCATCATAAGTGTCGCACAAGATCATATCGCCATAATCTTCCCAGCTTGTCCGCGCCGTTTCAGCTGTGGGCAGCATGTCCAAAATTCGTTCGATCTCAGCCAATGTATCTTCAGCAAGCTGGCGATCATTGGTGATCATGCATGCGGGAGAATTATAACCGTGTTCGGCTTGTCCTAAAAGATCTGTGGCGCAAAGCTCTGCATCAACCGTATTATCCGCAATCACCATTGTCTCTGTTGGGCCTGCGAACAAATCAATCCCAACACGGCCAAAGAGTTGACGTTTGGCTTCTGCAACAAAGGCATTTCCCGGTCCCACAAGCATATGAACGGGATCGATGGTTTCTGTGCCAATAGCCATGGCGCCGACGGCTTGAATACCGCCCATCACATATATTTCATGCGCACCGCCTTTATGCATGGCAGCAACAATTGCCGGATGAGGACCACCGTCTACAGGAGGAGCAGACGCAATAATACGTGGCACACCGGCTACTGAAGCGGTTAAAACTGACATATGTGCAGACGCGACCATCGGGAATTTGCCGCCTGGTACATAGCAACCCACAGACTGAACTGGTATGTTTTTGTGACCCAGCACAACACCGGGCAAGGTTTCAACTTCAACGTCTGTCATGCTCGCACGTTGAGCTTGGGCAAAACGCCTGATCTGATCCTGCGCAAATTCAATATCTTGCATATCGCGCGTTGAAACCTTCTGCATGGCCGCATCAATTTCAGATTGCGTGAGGCGAAAGCTTTCTGGGGCGTAATTATCGAACTTTTTGGAAAGATCTCGAATGGCAGCGTCACCGCGTTCTTCGATGTCCGACAATGTTGCCTCAACCACGGCTCTAACCTTGGCGTCGTCATCTTTTCGCTCAGCTTCGGGTTTTCCGCTTTTTAAATGCACAATCGCCATGGTCTAAATCTGTCCTTCGGGCTTTGGAGGTTGTTTTTCTTGATTGTCATAGGCTTCCCAGCCTTCGCCACCGAAGACATCAACACCGAGCTGATGCATCACGGATGCGAAATCAACGGATACTGGATTGTCAGCAATACGGCCATCTTCGACGCGCCAAAAATCCATATAGGGGATTTTTACGCGTTTACCGGTCGGTGCAATGCCCATAAAGGGACCTGAATGTGTGGCTTCGATGTGGCCAAAACAAGCGGCCCAATCGCCATCAGCCATAAACTTTTCGGTTTTGTAATCGCGATCGGTAAATGCGGCGCGTAGCGGCAATTGCCAGTTGGACCGGAATTCGGCGAGCGAGTTCTTGGTGCCGCAGCCGCGATTGCCACGCCATTTAAAGTCTTCATGAAAGTAAATGCTCATGTCGTTTTCGTTGGCGGCAAGGCCATCTTCCATTCGTTTGACGGCGGCTAATGTGGCAGCGCTTTTTTCGTCATAAGAACTCATAATTACCCTTTCACCGCACCGGCAGTAAGACCGGAAACAATTTGACGTTGGAAGAACATCACCAAGAAGAATAGTGGCACAGTGGCAGATACCACAGCAGCAACAGCGAACATTACTTGTCCTTCATTATAGGTGGAACCAAGGAAGGCTGCGATTGCAGGTACCATTGTGCGATTTGATTCAGATAGCAGCATGGAAGTCACAATCAGATCATTGTAAGCCAAAAGGAAACTAAACAGACCAGTGGTAATCACTCCCGGCCACATCACAGGCACAATGACAAATCGGAAGGCTTGGAACTGCGTGCAGCCATCAACCTTGGCACTTTCATCCAACTCTTTCGGAATGTTTTGGAAAAATGAATGGAGCATCCAGAGCGTGAACGGCTGGTTCATCGCAACAAGCACGATAATTGCTGTCGGGAGAATACCCCAGACATTCCATTCAAAAAATGGCAGCATATAGCCGGCAACCAATGTAGCTGGTGGTAGGGCACGGAAAATCAGTGCTGCGATAAGCAACCAGAATGTGTAGCGATAGCCAGAACGCGATAGCGCATAGCCGCCAAGCGTCCCAATTGTCAGCGATGTGCAGACAACGAACACGCAGACAATGCCTGTATTGATCGTCGCACGCCAAAATTCTTCCTGGATCCACGCGCCTTCATAACCTGCCAATGTAAACGCACTGCCGTGGGTCATCTTCGTGCGTTCACCGGTAATGGCATTGGTCCAATCGGCGATTGAAAAGAAATCCAATTCAACCTTGAACGAGCCCCAAGCTGTCCAAGCAAATGGGAAAGCAGCCATCATGATCCAGATGAAAATAAAGCCATAGACCGCAATTTTTAGCCCAAGCGGCTGTTGTTGTGCTTTGCTAGCCATTACCGTTTCCCCTTAAAATCACGCCATGTGCGAACAAGGACAGGCGATAGCAAGATTGCGACGCCGAGGATCGTGAGCACTGAGGTCGCAGATGCTGCCGATAATTGGCGCGTCTCTCCACCTAGATCGTTGAAAATGATCCAGGACAGTGTTGTGGCATGTGCTTCAGCGTTAAAGCCAACAATGGGTTCAAACACTCTGAAATTGTCCATTAATTGAATGAGCGCAACGAATGTCACCAGAGGCATGAGATGCGGCACAACAACATATTTGATCTGTTGCCAACGGGTGGCGCCATCAATCTGTGCTGCTTCAATTTGATCCTGCGGCAGCGTCTGAAGCCCCGCATAAAAGACCACGAAAGCAAAGGGTGCTGAGTGCCAGACACCCCAGATGATAATGGCAATCCACATCAATGGTGTTGAGGCTTTAATTGAAAGATCAGGATCGGCTGCGACCCAAGATATGAAATTTCCTAATATGCCGCGGCTATCGATCATCCAAAATAAAACTAAGGATCCGATTAGCGGCGTCACGGTAAATGGTAAGAGTGATAAGAAGATCACAAAACCCTTCATCGACTTGGTGAGTGAATTCACCGCAAGCGCAATCATCATGCCCAAAATGATGAGGAATGGCGTGCAGACGAAGGTATAGGTGAGTGTGAAACCAAGCGCGCGGTAGAAGGGCAGATTGCCCATACGCGACCAGAAATCACCCATCGTTTGAGATGTACGCCAGGCTTCGGCAACCTCGTTAATCGCAAGGTGTCCACGATCAAGATAAACATCTAGCCCGACAAAGCGACCCAAAGGTTTGGAATCACGCAATTCTCGTGTTGCGTCCTGATCAATGGTTGTTTCTTTCTTACAGCCAAAAGGATCACAGTTTTCAACTGTTATCAGCACAGATTCATGCGGTGCGAACATGGATTGCGTAATGACCGAAACAATCGGAAACGCAATGAAGAGCAGCATCGCTAGGCCTGTCGGCAAGAAGAACCAGAAAAACGTACGGTGTTTCATGATCGTAAATCCAAAGGGTCAGGGCACTGGCGGATAAATACCGCCAGCGCGCGACAGCTCCTTAATTTAGAGGAAGCCTTTTTCTTTCGCAGCTGCAGTGTAGGCAGCTTCAACATCTGCTAAAGCTTGCTCAGCAGATTCTTTGCCTTGCATGAAGTCTGATAATTCAGCACCAAGCGCTGTGTGCATCAGACCCATATATGGCAACATTGGATATGGTGTTGTGCTGGCTTGCGCGGCAGCAAATACGCCCACAGCTTTATCTGTTGGCTCATAGCCATCGATCAACCAAACTGCCAATGGAGATGTTTCTTCATTGAGCATGTCCGGACGGATTGCGTGGGTGAGGGCCACAAATGTGGCTTCAGCTTCAGCGTCGCTTACGTTTTTGGCAACTGTCCAGCCGTCCCACCAAAGGGTAGAAGCTGGTGTAGACCCGCCGCCAACAGTCATAGGGCCAGCGATCGCAAATCCATCAATCACTTCTTGTGGAACACCATCAGCTGTTGTAAGTGTTGCAGCGCGGCTTCCCCACATATTCATGAGCGCAACATTACCAGCGCGATATTCCGCGTTGGTTGCGTTTGAATCATGCGTTAGGAAATCTGGGTTCATATATTCAGATAGCGCTTTCATCATTTCAAGCGCTTTGACACCAGCTTCTGAATTCACGGTTGGTTTGGCTGAACCTTCTTCAAAGTGCGAGCCACCATAGCCAAGGAACATGTTGTTGAATTCCTGCGCTAGGTTCCAGCCAGCTTTATATGCACCGCCGACAGGGTTATCCATGAGGCCCATATCTTTGATCTTTTTAGCAGCAGCCAGCATGTCTTCGTAAGTTTTTGGTGCTTCAACGCCAGCTTTTTCCAAAATGTCAGCGCGGTAAACCAAATGCTGCGCATTGGCCATGAATGCAACAGCCATAACTTTGCCGTTAATGGTGATCAGCTGGTTTTTCTTAAGGCCTTGGCCGTGTTTGGCGACAAGATCGTCAAGCGGGCGGATCACATCTTCGTTCATCAATGCAACGATGGATGAGTTAGCAATGATTGCAGATGTATATTCTGCAGGGTTGCCAGACATGCCAGCGACATTAATTTTCTGGTGATCAGCTGTTAGGTTTGTGCTGACTTCACCGCCAGAACATTCCTGAGCGTTTGAACCAATGGTTTGAATGGCAGGAAATTCGTTGCCAACGATGCTAACGCGCGCGCCAATATCACAGGCTGCATAAGCTGTTGTCGATAATAGTGTCATTGCGCCTGCCAGCGCGAGTTTTTTTAAAAACATGTCTTCTCTCCCAGTTTTTAAATGATGTGCCTTGCAACCGCACATCTTGATTTGGCCCCAATCATTGCGGCGTTCTTTGAGGATTATTCCTCTATTCTTCCTCCGGTTTGCGCATCAAACAGGTGGCAATTCTCTTTTGTTATTTTTATTGAAACGGTTTCGCCGATATCGGCGCGGAATGTTTTGTCGGTTTTAACCGCGATAAGCGATCCACCAATGCGCACGGTTACCATTGTGGCTTCACCCAAAAGTTCGAGCGAATAAATCGGTGCATTGATCTGACCGCCTGATTTGACCACTTCAGCGTCTTCGGCTCTGAAACCGAGGGTAATCTTTCCATCAGGAGCGCTTAATCCTGGAATGCTCACATGGTCAGCGGTAAATGTGCCATCCGCTAAAGTGCCATCCATTAAGTTCATTGCGGGAGAGCCGATAAAGCTGGCAACGAATGTATTTGCAGGGTGATCGTAAATATCAGTTGGGCTACCAACTTGCTGCACGATGCCTTGTTTCATGACAACAACACGATCGGCCAAAGTCATGGCTTCGATTTGATCGTGGGTCACATAGATGGTTGTGACTTTTAGTTCGTGGCTTAGATTTTTAATCTGCGCGCGGGTCGATACGCGGAGCTTAGCGTCCAGATTGGATAATGGCTCATCCATCAGGAACACTTTCGGCTTGCGCACAATGGCGCGGGCGAGGGCGACACGCTGGCGCTGGCCACCTGAAAGCTCAGCTGGGCGGCGATGCATGAACTCATCAAGCTCAACCATCGCAGATGCGCGCTTAACGCGCTCGTCATGAGTTGAAGGGTCAATGCCGCGCACTTTGAGTGGAAAACGGATGTTTTCATAGACATTCATATTTGGATAGAGCGCATAGGATTGGAACACCATTGCGACATCGCGATCTTTGGGTTCTTTATCGTTGACGCGGTTGCCATCAATGAGAATGTCACCTTCGGTGGCGTCTTCCAACCCTGCGATCATGCGCATTGTGGTGGTTTTGCCGCAACCTGAGGGGCCAAGTAAAACGAGGAATTCCTGATCCTTGATGGTCAGGTCGAAATTATCAACTCCGACGAATGAGCCCCAGCGTTTTGAAATCTTTTTAAGTTGTATCTCTGCCATCCGGACCCCTCCCACAGGTGCCGAAGTTTCGTTTTGCATACGTATGCAAAATAGACTAGACTCGATTCACATCACTTGACAACCTTCTTTTTGCATACGTATGCAAATAATTTACAAGTTACTGGAAATGTTTATGAATCCCTTCCAATCCGCCAAACAAATTGTCCGAAATTTTCATGATGCTTTGGATAAAAACGCGGACGGCGCTGCACATAATGCAATTGTCCAATATTGTTCTGACGACCTTATTTGGCGTGGTTATTACCCATTTGATGCGCTGCAAAGTGGTGCAGACGTTGCGTCTAAATTTTGGGATCCTTTAAAGAATTCTCTTCGGTCTATTCAACGTAGAGAGGATGTGTTTTTTGCAGGTCACAATGCCATGTCCGATGATGGTGCAATCTGGGTTGTGTCCATGGGGCATCTTATGGGCCTGTTTGACAAACCATGGATCGGTATAGCGCCGACGGGTAAAATTGCAGCATTGCGATATTGTGAATTTAACTGCGTAGTTGATGGTAGGATCACACAAACAGCGATGTATTTCGATATTCCGCATTTAATGGCGCAAGCGGGGCAAAATCCATTTCCAAACGCAACCGCACAACAATTGGTGCAGCCCGGACCAATGACACATGATGGTCTGCTTTATGAAGATCGACCCAGTGAGGAGGGCGCAAAGACCATCGCACTCATTAACAAGATGTGCTCTGAACTTGGACAATGGCAAAGTGATTTGCCGCTTGAGGATGAGTTAAGACTGAGCTGGCATGAAGACATGATTTGGTGGGGACCAACTGGCATTGGGGCAACATACACAATTGAACGCTATGCGAAACAACATTCAGGACCGTTTCGTGCAGCATTCTCTGATAGATCAAAAACCAATCATGTCGCCCGTGTGGCGGAAGGCAATTATGGCGGATTTTTTGGGTGGCCGAATTTTAC
>JAHDFS010000117.1 GCA_020628035.1 Rhizobiaceae bacterium | reverse complement strand
CGCTTGATTTCCCAATCGTATCAGGCAATGTCTCGCTTTATAACGAAACATTTGGCGAAGCGATCTTGCCAACCCCAACCATTGCTGGCGTTGGTCAATTAGACGATTGGGCCAATATGGCAAAAATTGCGGGCGCTAATGAGGGTGAAGTTGTTATGCTCATTGGCTGCGACGGATCGCATTTGGGCCAAAGCGTTTATATGCGTGATATTTTGGGCGAAACAGCAGGCCCACCGCCTGAAGTTGACCTCACAGCTGAGCGTTACAATGGCGATTTCGTTCGCTCTGCGATCAACAATGGTCAAGTATCTAGCTGTCACGATATCAGCCAAGGTGGCTTAGCGCTGGCACTTGCTGAAATGTGTATGGCAGGTGGCTATGGTATGGAAATTGACCTCACTGACGTTCAAATGCCATTGCATGGCCTGTTATTTGGTGAAGATCAGGCTCGCTATGTTGTGACCATTGAAGAAAAAATGGCACAATTTATTGCCAATAATGCAGCAGATGCCGGCATTCAATTCCGGGTATTGGGCAAAGTTGGTGGCGATAAGCTTGTTGTTAAAGATGTGCTGGAGCTAGATGTCGCTGAGATGAAAACAGCGCATGAGAACTGGTTCCCAGACTATATGGCGTGACGGTAAAAGAGAAAAACCAACGCGTCTGAAACGCCAAAACTACTGATCCAAGAACGCAATTTCCATGATTAATTTGCGTAAAATTGCGTCGACATAGTCTTCTTTCTCGTCAATTGAAAGGACAAATGACCGAGGCCCACCAATAACTTGGTTCTCATAATATTTGTCTATTGGCCCATCATATCTAGAAAACAGATAATTATATGGGCCCTTTTGGTCGGTTACTTTTGAATTTATGGAAAGTGCATTTATTGTAATATTTTCAGACACCAAACTATCGGAAACGTTTTTAACGTTTGGTCCGTTATTGTTACGGCCGTTACCGGTGATATCCAGGACAGTACGGTAGGATAAATAATTATTATCTAGAAGCGTGTTTTGAGCAAACTTCATCGCGCCGGAAATGGATGTGTCTCCACGAAGGAAGCCGAGCCGCGAGTTCTTCAATTTCGTTGAAAATGCCTTAATCTCATTGGCATTTGATATACTCATCCAAGGTACAACAACTTGCTGTTGGGATTGATCTGAGAACTCAAAATAAATAATCGCGATTTTGTGAATTGGCCCCGTCAGAATAGCATCCTGCAGCCTTTTATTCAGAAATGCGTCTGCAAAAGCTTCGCGTTGGGCCGCAACAGCGCTGATCGGAACGGATCCGGATGAGTCCACTGCTAAGACGAGCTGTAAGTCTACCGAAACATTTTGCGACCGTGCAGACGCAATGTTTGGGAGTTGCACCATTATAGTCAGCAAGCTTAAGGAAATTACGAGCATATTCTTAGGTATCGAAACCAGCTGGAAGAATAATCTGACATTCATGGAGACAAATTATCTTGCACGTAAAGAAAGCACATGGCCCGAACGGGCCAAACAATCCGTTTTATACCTTCTTCTCGTTGGCTAGACTAACGTGTGGTTTGATTCCAAAACGCATCGTCTCGCGCTTCCTATTTGATTTAAGTGCCTGTATACACCCTTTTGAGAATTTAAAACCGCTTTAACGGCGGTTTTGTTACGGGCGCGATGATGCTGAGCCGAATGGGTCAGCATCGCAGAAGAAAGAGTTATCCAATGTCAATCACTGAGCAAGAATTGCTAGCTGCACGCACAGCTTGGGGCGAAGGTCTCATTTTGATCTCAAAAACCTATGAGGCGGATGGAATTGAAAAAGCAAAGCAAGTTGCGGGGCAGATTTTGGATACAGCCTATGGCTATGACTTGGGTCCAGTTTTATTCAAACCAACATTAAGCGGTGGGGAAACTACTTTTCGCACCACAAAAAAAGGTGCATTGTCTTATTTCGTAGCCCACGACGCTGATTACCCACGCGATGGGGGGTTCGGTTTGAAAAACTGGCGCGAGGTCACATATGAAACGGCTGCAAGTTTTACTGATGGTAACGTCGGTATGTGGATGGGCTGGGCGATCATGACAAACAAAGACGGTCAGGTAACCAAGGTAGATAAAAGCTTTGGATATAAAAAGGGCCCTGACGGGGCTTTAAAGATTGTTCTGCACCACTCTTCGCTGCCATTTGAAGGCTAAGCGACTAATCCTCTCCGAAAATGCGTTTCAAACGCGTTGACCAATCGGTTTCATCAACACCGGATTTTCCCAATGCTTGATGTCCGAAATATAAATGCAGAACCAGATCACCAAGCTCCAGGCGATGATCTGATGATTGACTGATATTTCGTTTTTCAAGCACGTTGATGATACCGCTTTTTAGCCGCTCCGCCATCGCGTTGGTTTTGGCCGCAACTTGTGGATTATCAGGTGCTAATTCGACCATTGCGTTGCAAATAAAGCAGCCACGTTTGGCGTCGGTCGATGGTTCAAACATCTTGATCAAACAATCGCTGGCCAAGGGTGCATCGCAATTTTCTAGCGTGCTCAGCGTTTTTGTAACCACCGTTGCATCATACTTATCTAATGCATCGAGATAGACATTTTCCTTGTCATCAAATGCCTTATAGAAACTGCCGCGCGTCAGCCCCATTGCCTTTAAAAGGTCTGGTAGGTTTGTTGCTTTAAAACCCTGACGCCAGAAAATCTCCATAGCACCGGTTAGCGCTCGGCTAATGTCAAACTCTCTCGGTCTGGCCATCTTCGTTTTCCTTTGGATTAAACAGTTCACATCACAAAAAGTTTATTTGTACCATTTGGTTCCAAATGGCAAGAAGAATATTAGGAACCAAATGGTTCCGAATCAAATCTAAAAGGAAACATACCATGAAACCAATCAAATCTATCCTCACCGGTGTTGCATTATCGGTCGCCCTATCAGCTCACGCGCTAGCTGCAGGTGTTGAATTGAACGCGAGCTCCACAGGCCTTGCACTGCAGGGTTATGATCCGGTTGCTTATTTTACAGAAGGTGAAGCAACGCCGGGGAACTGGAAAATCACATCAACGCATAACGACGCCACATATCGTTTTGCCAGTGAAGAACACAAAGCAGCGTTTGAAGCAAATCCAGATGCTTACCTACCGCAATATGGTGGATATTGCGCTTTTGGGGCTGCAATGGGCTTTAAGTTTGATGGTGACCCGCACCAGTGGAAGATCGTTGATGGTGAGCTCTTCTTGAACATTTCAAAAGATATTCAGGAGCGCTGGCTCACTGATGTGCCTGGTTTCATCACAGCTGCTGATGCGAAATGGACAGATATTGCGGACAAGGACCCAGCAAGCCTTCAATAAGATCAAACAATCTGATCTGAATTGATCAGCCAGCGCCCTGTTTTTCATCGTTTTGACGGGGCGCTGCGCAATTTAAAACCAAACGCAATAATGCGGTAACTTATACCAGTGAAATCGGTAATTCTTCCTCACACTTTATTTCTCTTTTATGATTTCACCCACATCTATTCGGTTACCGTCAAGATCTGCAAATACAAACGCTTTCAAGCCATATTCTTTATTTTCTAATCTTCTAATTATACGACCCCCTTCTCTCTGGCACCGTTGATACGCGGTTTCTGCATCAGAAACGAGCATATGTGCGACGTTAAATGGAGGCGCCTTATGTGATGGTTGAAGTGTCAGATGAAGCTCTGCATTGTCCTTTTCAAGGATTACAAATCCAACGGGATTTCCGTTTTCAAACACCCTTTCAAAACCAAATACTTGATTGTAGAAATTATATGACTTTTCAATATCCCGGACGGGTAACATAGCTGCAATTCGACCAAGTTTGATGGAATTTTCATCAGAAATGCTCATGGCGCAGTCCTTTCTCAAATACGAATTAAAACGCATTACGGACGGTGCCGATATCAATATTTGCGCAAATTAAAAGGTCGGTGCCTATTTAGAATTCTATCGGTCACAGAACTCAAAATCAAACGAATTCATCATGATCTTGGACTCAAACCGCCGCGCGTTTCTTCCGCTTTGCCAGATGATAAAAACGTCGAAGCGAGATTAAGAACAAAGCTGCTGCGAGATATAGCAGTGGTTCAAGTGCCCAGGTTTTCTTGATCATAACATAATGAACCGCGCCTAAAATAACGGCGGGATAGACGATCAAATGAAGCTTATTCCATCCAGCTGCACCAAGTTTACGGATCGAGAGATTATTGGAGGTAAGCGCTAGGGGTAATAAAAGCAAAAAAGCGGAAACACCGATCGTAATATAAGGCCGTTTGATGATGTCAGTGATGATTTCCTGCCAATCAAACTGCATATCTAAGACGATATAAACGGTGAAATGCGCGACCACGTAGAAAAAACCAACTAAGCCTAACGCCCTGCGGTATTTGATTAAATTGATCTTAGCAAAGCGCATTAACGGCGATATCGCGAGCCCTGCGATTAAAAACTGCAGGGCGTATTCACCCAAACCATTTTCCAAGGCTTTAACCGGATCGGGCCCGAGTTGGTTTTGCACAGCCAGATAAAACAGCCATAATCCTGGTAAGATACCCAAAGGGTAAATCAACCAGCTTGGCACGATGGTCCATGCTTTGTGCTGCGCCATGATTTGCTAGTAGAACTTTGCTAAATCCATACCGTCATAAAGTGATGACACTTCTTCGGTATAGCCGTTGAACATTTCTGTATCGCGCTTCTTGGCAAAAATGCCAGAGCCCACAATACGTTCAGCCTTTTGGCTCCAGCGGGGATGATCCACATTTGGGTTCACATTAGAATAAAAGCCATATTCTTTTGGCGCTAGAATATTCCAGGTCGTGGGTGGTTCTTTTTCCGTAAAGCTCATTCGCACGATGGATTTAATGCTCTTAAATCCATATTTCCAAGGAACAACCAAGCGAACAGGTGCGCCATTTTGATTTGGCATGGCTTCGCCATAAATACCAACGGCAAGAATTGTGAGGGGATGCATCGCTTCATCCATACGAAGGCCTTCAACATAGGGCCAATCAAGACCACCAAATCTGCGTTGCCCGACCATTTCTTCTGGGCGGACTAAGGTTTCAAATGATACATATTTTGCGCTGCCTTGCGGCTCATATGCATTGATCACATCGCGCAGCGGAATTCCGACCCAAGGAATAACCATCGACCAGGCTTCGACACAGCGCAAACGATAGATGCGCTCTTCTAGGTCGAATTTTGAAACCAAATCATCGATATCAAGTTCGCCGGGTTTGTTTGTCAAACCATCAATTTTGATACTCCACGGATTGGTTGTCAGAGCACCAGCATTGGCGGCAGGATCGCCCTTACCTGTGCCAAACTCATAAAAGTTGTTGTAACTTTTGATGTCTTCAATCGGGTTTGGTTCATCGCTAATTGAATATTCACTTTTGGAAAACTCAAAAGATGATGTCATGGCATTTGACGAATTGATTGCAAGTCCACCGGTTAAAGCAGTTGCAGAGGCAACACCAGCCGCTTTCATAAAACTCCGACGGTTTAAGAACACCTCTTTTGGTGTGATTTCAGATGAAAGTGGTTTGGGATATTTATAGACTGTCATATGTGAATTCCTCAGCTCACCTCGGTTTTACGCGATAATGACAGCGAACCTCAAGACACTAAGCGAACACCTGCCATCAAATTTAGGTGAACGCCATTTCCGTTTCTCCAACTTTGGATGAACAACCAATTGGTCCTATACCCAAATGTTACGTAACTAATTTTAAGGTAATATACTTGGATTATGCCAAGTAATTATAGAATTATGATGGAAAATGGGACTATATTGACAAAACTGAAGATTTGATTCGAATTTGCTTAAATAAAACAGGTTCGCAACGTTTAAACTTTATGGAATGATGACAGGGGTCTTCCATTTATGAGCCCGAATACCGCATCCGATGTTCCGCTATCACGGCTGGGCCTAATCCTCATCATAATCGCTCTGTGTCTTACCTATACAGCTTTCAGCTGGCTTGGTTATTTTCTTGTTATTCCGCCGGGCATTGTATCGGTTATGTGGCCATCTGCGGGTGTTGCACTTGGCTTTGTTTATGTGTTTGGCACACGCGTTGCCATAGGCGTTTTACTGGGCTCATTTTTGACCCATGCATTAAGATATGGGGTTCCGGATGCGGAATCTTTATCCACCGTTGTGTCCATAGCCATCGGAGCAACATTACATGCGATTGTGGGTGCATTGCTCATTCGACAATTTTCCAAGAACCCACTTCATTCTGGGAATTTGCGTGAAATACTCATTTTCGTGTTCTGGGGCGGCATTGTTGCATGCTTGATCTCTGCGGTGATTGGCACATTTTCCATCGATAGGATAGCCAATTTCACACCAACAGATTTTTGGCTTCAGCTTGGGACTTGGTGGCTGGGTGACACACTCGGGGTTGTTATGTTTGCCCCGTTAATTGTGCTGTTATTATCAAAAACACACGACAATCCAGCAGCTTCTCAAAACTTCAAAGCGCTCGTGATTGTTCCCGTGGTGATTTGTATTGTGGTATTTTCGTTGCTATTTGATGCAGCAAAAAAAGAACTCGAATCTCATACTTATGATGAATACCAGCGTGAAACGGCAAGTCTTGCCAATGAATTTTCACAAACTATTGCAGTCAATATCACAACCGTGAAAGCGACAACGGCGTTTCTTGCAGCTACAAGTGATATGACTTCTGATAGTTTTAAAACTTTCACCGCACCATTGTTAAACAACTCAAAAGGCCTCTACGGCCTTTCTTGGCTGCCCAAAATTGAAAAAGACGAACGAGACGCCTTTACTCAATCCATCCGTGATGAGGGGTTTCCAGATTTTGACATCCAAGCCAGGAACGATAAAGGGCAGCTTCAATCTGCAAAACAGCGCGAGGTCTACTACCCCCTCGCCTATACAGAACCTTATGCGCGCAACAAATCTGCCCATGGATTTGATGTTTATGGGCAGGATGGCATTTCGGGTGATGTTCGTCGGGGAATACTTGACCTTGCTAAAGCGATGAACAAACCACGGGCAACGAGCCGGTTTTCCATCGTTCAAAAACAGGATGAATATGGATTTATCATCTATTCACCGGTTTATAAGGCAAATGAGACCAATACGCCCGAACATGTTGGCTATATCAATGGTATCTTTGTTTATCCTGATCTGGTGGGTAGTTTGACAGAGAAACTGGCCAGTGTGGGAACCCATTTTTTCCTAAAGGAAGAACGTGGCAATCAGGAACCCTTGGTGCTTTACGATTCAAGAACACCAGACAAAAAAGAAGGGCCCGATAAAAGTTATGATCTTGAAGGCGTCCCTTACACAAGTCACAATTTAAATGTCGCCGGCCAAACCTGGAAGATGGTCTTTATTAAAACAGGTCAATTAATCACTGGCGATTACCTACGTTCACTCTGGTTTTTCGCTATTGGTGGTTCCGTCTTCACATTGTTGTTGTTCATCATTTTAACGATGATTTCAGCCCGGAACGATTCAGTTGAAAAACTGGTCGCCCTTCGAACAGAAGAGCTGAATCGCGCCAATGAAGAGCTGGAAGAGTTCGCCTATCGCACTTCTCATGATCTGAGATCACCGATTGTATCATCCGTGCAATTACTCAATTTGGCGGATGATGCGATTAAAGATAATGAGCCAGAATTTGCTTCGAAAAGCATTGCACATGCCAGAGGGTCGTTGAGCAAACTTGAATCATTGATCTCAGACATCTTAACTCTGACAGAAATTGGCAGTCAAAATGAAAGTGAAGCGGCGCTCGATATTGCCCAAACGGTTGAAGAAGCGCTTGCCAAACTTGACCATGCGGATGGATTTGCGCGTTTAACCGTGATCAAGGATATCAATCTTGAAAATGACATCATTATCAAGCCATCCAGGTTCAAACTAATTTTGGAGAACTTGATTTCCAACGCTACCAAATACCAAGATCCGAAAAAAGACACACCTTTCTTGAAGATCAACTGTTTTCGGATTGGCGAGAAATTACATCTGCATGTTTCCGACAACGGGCTTGGCATTGATCCGCAATATCGAAAACAAATGTTTGAAATGTTTAAACGTTTCCATCCAAAAGTGGCGATTGGCAGCGGATTGGGATTGTATCTAATGCGCAAGAGTGCTCATATATTAGGTGGCGACATAACATATGTTCCGCTTGAAGACGGCTCGCTGTTTAAACTGATTGTACCGATACGAATTGCAAATAAAGGGGAAGCGAATTGACGTTACTAACGGTGATGGTTGTTGATGACAGTGAAGCTGATCACTTCATTTGTAATCACACGCTTAAAAAGTACAATCCTGACATAAAAGTCATCGCCGCCTATGATGGGCAAGAGGCGCTTGATATCCTTCAAGAGACTGATGACCACCCTCAGGTTATCTTCTTGGATATCAATATGCCGCGCATGAATGGGCATGAATTTTTGGAAAAATACTCCGAGATTTTTGGCGAGAAAAATTGCTCTGTGGTTGTGATGCTGACATCTTCGGATCAGCAAAACGACAAGGATAAATCAATGGCCCACAAAGCGGTTGTTGATTATTTCACCAAGCCGCTCTCTGTGGAAGCTGTAGTCACGCTTTGTGAGGAAAATAAAAACATCTGCGAATAAGAATGCTGAAATAAATGAACATGATGTCCGATAAACAAAAACTTGAAAAGCTCGAAAAGGAATTCGAGGAGTTTTTGTATATCATTTCTCATGATTTTGCGGCACCTATCCGGCACATCAATGGCTTCGTGACGATCATTCAAGAAGACAATAAGAATGAGCTAGATCCGCAGATAAATAATTATCTTGGAAACATCTCCAAAAGCGGAAACCAGCTGGACGCGATGTTAAATGGTCTTTTGACCTTATCACGGCTTAATACGCGCCCCGGCGAGCGCACAGAAACATCACTGCAAGGTCTATTTGAAGCGGCATGGGAGCGCGAACTTCGCGACATACGCCCGGATGATGCAAGTTTAAAAGTGACAGAATTGCCCGACTTTGTGGGGGATGAAAACCGTCTTTTGCATGTTTGTTACGCCATCTTGGAAAATTGTATTTTATACCGCGACCCAGATGTTACGCTTGAAGTTGAGATTACCCACCAAGTTATCGATGCCATGCATGTTATTTGCATTAAAGACAACGGCACGGGTGTGAACATTCCGCGCGTTGAGCGGGTATTTAAACCATTTTACCGAGCGGTGCCCGCCTCACGACCGCCGGGTCTTGGCATGGGACTTGCAATCTCGAAGAAAATCATCGAGCAACATGATGGCAGTATAGAGATCGAAAACTTGGAAAAAGGTGGCACGAAAGTGTCCATCTTCCTACCTTTTCACAGTCGGGATGAAAAACTCGCTTCCTGAGGTCTAGCCCCTTGATTATAGGCGAAGATCAGCATATCTGATGGCAAACAATCTGGGACCTTTGATATAAAATGGCCGATCTTATATCCTTGCGCACAAAGCTTTATAATTTCACTGAAAGCGAACTGTTTGGACGCTCCATTCTTGTTCTCATTGTCATCAATGCCATCATTTTAGGCATGGAAACAAGTGATGCGATCATGGGTGCCATTGGTCCCTTCCTACATATGCTGGACCGGCTTATTCTCGCTGTCTTTGTCATCGAGGTTATTCTTCGCTTGATTGCAGATTTTAAAGGTTTTTGGCGCAATCCATGGCGGATTTTTGATTTTGTCATTGTGACGATCTCACTTATCCCTGCGACGGGTGCGTTATCTGCCATGCGCGCCTTTCGCATATTGCGGGTCCTACGCCTCGTCAGCCAAGTCAGAGCCATGCGGCGCGTGGTTACTGGCCTATTATCAGCGCTTCCCGGCATGGGTTCAATTGTGCTCTTGCTCGGGCTTATCTTCTATGTTTACGCGGTGATTTCGACCAAGATCTTCAAAGAGGCATTTCCTGAATGGTTCGGCTCCATCGGGGAAAGCTCCTACACATTGTTTCAGATCATGACCCTTGAAAGCTGGTCAATGGGTATTGTCAGACCGGTCATGGAAGAATTTCCGCTTTCATGGATGCTATTTGTGCCATTTATCATCATGACGGCCTTTACGGTTCTAAACCTGTTTATCGGTGTCATTGTGGACGCCATGCAACAAGAGCATGAAGCTGAAGCGCGTGCTGAACG
>JAHDFS010000116.1 GCA_020628035.1 Rhizobiaceae bacterium | reverse complement strand
GGTTTGCAAAAGCAGGGTGAAGCTTTCTGAAGTCTTCGATGTTTTCCATCACAGACTTCACAACAGTGTAAACAGCTTCTTCAGACACGGCTGTTGATGTTACGAATGTAGCACCCACACCAAATGTTGTTGTGTCGCCATCGTTACCGCGATACATGCCGCCAGGAATTGTAGCTGAACGGTAGAAAGGATTGTCATTGATCAATCCGTCAACTGCACTGCCATCAACAGTTACAAGAACACTGTCACAAGCTGTTGTTGCTTCTTGGATAGAACCTGATGGGTGACCAACAGTGTAAACCATCGCATCGATTTGGTTGTCACAAAGCGCAGCTGACTGCTCAGCAGCTTTAAGCTCAGTTGCAAGTGCAAAATCGCCTGTTGTCCAACCTTTAGCGTCCAAAAGAACTTCCATTGTGCCGCGCTGACCAGAACCTGGGTTACCGATGTTAACGCGTTTGCCTTTTAGATCATCAAATGTTGAGATGCCTGCATCTGCACGCGCAACAACTGTGAATGGCTCAGGGTGTACTGAGAACACAGCACGTAGCTCTTCAAATTTACCAGCGTCTGCAAATTTTGATGTACCGTTATAAGCGTGGTACTGCCAGTCAGACTGTGCAACACCGAACTCAAGCTCGCCTTCGCGAATTGTGTTGATGTTGTAAACTGAACCACCTGTTGATTCTACAGAACAGCGAATGCCGTGGTCTTTACGGCCTTTATTGACCAAACGGCAGATCGCACCACCAGTTGGATAGTAAACACCTGTTACACCACCTGTACCAATGGTGATGAAGTCTTCAGCCACAGCTGCTGTTCCCATCATTGAGCCAAGTGCGAGTGTCGCTGTTAGTAGTTTTAATGATTTGATCATTCTAATCTCCCGGATTATTTAATTCTGTTCTCGCAGGTTAGTGAAGGATTTCTTCGATCTAGTTTTCTTAAAACATTGAACCTAGATTCTATTATTTTAGACGCAATACTCCCCTCCCTGCTTACCCAAGAGGATCACATTCAAGCAAAAAACTGTCTATACGCGTGTTTACCTATACAGCTTTACGCACCTCCAAAACTGTTTACACAAGTGAGAAAGAGAATTATTCCTAGGGCAGAAGATCGAAAGAGGCATTTGAGATTGTCTTCTAAAACATTGAATTTTATACTGAAATATCAGTAGATCAATTAAGGGCATCAAAGCAAAAGGCCAAACAGAATGAAACTTTCTCTGGGAGCAATCCTCGCAATCTGGCTATCAGGCCTGCAATTTGTTGCCGTTCTTTTTGTCGTTTCATTCTATTTTGTATCATCAGAACGGGTTTTGCTGGATCACGCAACAACCCTCATTGGTGAGGTTGGGCGCAGCTCCACAGAGCATTCAAAAGGGTTTTTAGAGCCTGCGATTCGTTCCACCGAATTGGCAAAAAGGCTGATAGAAAGCGAAATTGTTAAAAGCGATGATACCGAAGAGCTAGAGAAACTTCTCTTCCAGCAAATGCAGGTCGTACCGCAACTTTCGGGCATTTATTACGGCGATGATGCAGGCAATTTTGTCTATGTGATGCGCAGTGAAGAGCATGCAGAATTTCGGACAAAACTCGTCCATCGCTCTGGCGAAGATGTATCGACTGAACTTATTTGGAGAGATAAAGAATACAACATTGCAGAGTTTGCTGTTGATCCGGAAGATAAATTCGATCCCCGTGTTAGGCCATGGTATATGGACGCCAAAAAAGAGCAAAATTTTGTCTGGACGGCGCCTTATATTTTCTTCTCGTCACAAAGACCAGGCATCACCGCGGCAACGCCAATTCTTTCAACAACAGGTCAATTTAAGGGCGTGATCGGTGTTGATATTGAGATCGATGAAATTTCGCGCTTTCTTTCCAGCTTAAACATTGGCGACACAGGGGTGGCCATGGCCTTGTCTGGCAACAGAGACGTTATTGCCCACCCCACAACAAACTTCATTCGCCAAACAAACAAAGAAAATGCGCTTCAATTTATCAAAATTGATCAGTTGGAGGACCTTGTCGCGCGCGAGGCATTTGGCAACCTGCCAAGTTTGGATCAGGTCACTTCTGAACAAGAGATCGAATCTGAATTTCAATATAATGATGGCAAATATGCCTCTATCTTGATCCCAGGTTCAAACCATGACCTGCCTTGGTCTATCGCGATCTACGCGCCATTAAGTGACTTCATTGGCGGGATTGAGGAAAACAGAACCCGTAATATTTGGATTGCCATGATCATCGCTATGGTGACAGGTCTTATCGGGCTAAAAATTGCCAATCGGATCAACAAGCCTATCCGTGATTTTGCTGTTCGAGCCGGTCTTGTTGCCAGCGGTGATGTGTCTAAATCCAATGCCAGCGCGCAAACCTATCCCGAACTTGAAGAAGTGAGCGAAACGCTTGCGAGTGAGATCGCGCAGAGAAAAACATTTGAGCGCATTTATGGTCGAACCTTCAGTTTAGCATCACGTGGCATGGCGCAAATATCTCCAAGCGACGGTCATTTCATTCGAGTGAACCAGCAACTCGCCGATATATTGGGTTACACGACAGATGAAATGGTCGAAATGTCGATCAATGATATTCTACACCCTGAAGATGCCGACAGCTATATTTCTTTCCAGAAAACCATGCATGATGATTACGAATATAATCAAGAAAAACGCTATCTGCGAAAAAATGGCGATATCGTTTGGCTACAGGTCAACGCATTTTTGATCCGCGATCAAAAAGGTGAGCCACTTTATGCGGTTGCGACAATCGACAACAGAACAGCGCAGAAAAAGGCTGAATCTAAAATCAATGAACTGAGCCGTGATCTATCCCACTTTTCACGTGTGAACATGATGGGCCAAATGGCAGAAGGACTGGCGCATGAATTGAACCAGCCGCTCACATCGATCACGCAAAATGTTGATGCCGCCCTTCTGACAGTCAACGAGCAACCAATCGCTGATCCAGAGCTCGTTGAAATATTGGAAGATATGGATAGACAAGCGCATCATGGCGCTGAAATTATCCGTGCATTGCGGGGCCTTGTGCGTAAAGACGAGGGTGAACAAACAAAATTTGATCTCACCGAGCTTTTGGATCAAACCTTGCAATTGCTCAAACCCGAAGCAAATGAATTTAATATTTCAATTTCATTTGAGCCCCAAAAAATCCCTGATGTATTCGGCAATCGAGTTCAGGTGGCGCAAGTTGTTATGAACCTGACACGCAATGCAATTGAAGCTGTTGAAACATCAAATGCTAAAAAGCGAAAAATTGTCATCGAGACCAATCCTCGTCCAGATTGTATTGAGGTTCATGTCATTGATACAGGACCAGGCATTGATCCAAGCGTTGATCTCTTTGCGCAATTTGAAAGCAGCAAGCGTGATGGTATGGGACTAGGTCTTTCGCTCAGCCGCACTCTGATTGAAGCCAATGGCGGCAAAATTTGGTATGAACCGAAAAACAAGGGAAAATCTCGGTTCTGCTTCACAATCCCCACCGCTGTGATAAATTAGAAAACAGGGGTAATTTATCACATGTTGCGCATAAAAGAATTTACTGTTTACGTGATTGATGACGAAGAAGACATTCGCAAATCTTTAACACGGTCCCTGACCAAACGCGGCTATCAGGTTGAAAGCTTTTCCTCTGCCCATGAGTTCTTAGAAAATCACGATCAGGATAAGCCAGGATGCCTGCTTTTAGACTATGGCATGCCCGAGATGAATGGTTTGGAGCTTCAAGAAAAACTGAATGAAATGGAACTTTCCATCCCGATCATTTTCATGACGGGACATGGCGGCATACCAGAATCGGTAAAAGCCATTAAAGCTGGTGCAATTGATTTTTTAGAAAAACCATTTCAGCAAAAGGTTCTGATAGCTGCAATCAAATCAGCCTTTGAACGAGTGTCTGTTATCAATCAGGATCTGGAAGATGCCAAAGCACTCAAAGCCAAGTTTGAAACCTTGACCACGCGTGAAAAAGAGATCGCGCAATTTATTGTGCAAAATCCAGCAGACACATCGAGTAAAAACATTGGCCGCCAATTAGATGTCAGCCCCCGCACGATCGATCATCATAGAGCCCGGGTTCTAGAAAAAATGGATGTCACGTCCGTAGCCGAACTGATCGAAAAAGCCCTCAAATCAAATCTCTTTTCGTAAGCTTATTTAATAGATTCAGTTACTGAGCAAATCTCAACAACATATATCAGAAAGTACATTTATGTCTCGTTTCCAAACACTTCCAAACATCATGGTTGCACCCAATGGAGCTAGACGAACAAAAAAAGATCACCCGGCTCTTCCAATCAGCATCCCTGAATCCGCAGCGGCGGCAATGGCGTGTCAGAAAGCTGGTGCGGATGGACTGCACATGCATATTCGCGCCGAAGATGACACGCACACATTAGACCCTGGATTATATCTTGAAGCGTTGCAGGAGCTTGAGCATGTGCTCCCCGGTTTCTATACGCAAATCACAACAGAAGCCGTCGGGCAATATTCACCGCAAGAACAGCGCGACGTTGTGAAAAAAGTCATGCCAAAAGCCGTATCCATATCGATTGCAGAAATGTTGTCAGAAGGTGAAGAAAAGCAAGCAAAGCTGTTCTATGATTGGTGTATTGAGAGCGAAATTTCCGTTCAACACATTATCTATGACGTTGATGATCTAGCCCGCATTGAAAGCATGAACCTGCTCAATGATGACACGCCCACTCAACTGCTATTTGTACTCGGGCGCTACACCAAAAATCAGCAAAGTTCACCTTCGGATTTAGACCCGTTTCAAAATTGGGTTCAACAGCAGAAGGCACGGCTCGATTGGGCCATCTGCGCCTTTGGCCAAGGGGAAACGGATTGCCTAGTCCATGCGCATCAACAAGGTGGCAAAGTTCGCATTGGCTTTGAAAACTCGCTCTGGCACAAAGATGGCTCACTTGCGAAAGACAATGCCGAACGCGTCAAGGAATTTATCAAATATCGCGATGCTTTAAGCTGATCGTTCAATGAGATCTGGCGCGTTTTGCGCCAGTAGAGCACCACCAAATACTTGCCCTACACCGATTAACACCGGCTCGTCATAACCAATTTTTGCGATACCCACTTCAATCTCATCAAGACGTCCAAACCATGTCTGCTGATTGTCTCGCGAGATGGAAGATGAAATCACAACTGGCATCTGACCGCACATGCCTTCGTCCAGCAAACGAGCTTTGATTTGCGTTGCCGTGCGCCCACCCATATAGAAAATTGATGTTGCACTTTGATCGGCGACCACCTGCCAGTTTACGCTTTCCGGCAATTTGCCATGTTTGCTATGACCTGTGATGAAACGAACAGATTGTGCATGATCGCGATGCGTGAGTGAAACACCCAATTGCGCTGCCATGGCAGATGCTGCCGTAATTCCTGGAATAATGGAGACAGGGATATTATGCTGTTCCAGAGCGCAAATTTCTTCGCCTGCACGACCAAAGACCGATGGGTCGCCTGATTTTAAGCGCACGACATTTTTGCCAGATTTGGCAAAGTTCAGCATCATTGCATTAATATCATCCTGCTTGCAGCTTTCGCGACCACCACGTTTCCCAACTAGCATGCGTTTTGCTTCGCGGCGCGCAAGTTCAAGCACATCAGGCGAAACCAAATCATCAAACAAAATCACATCAGCTGATTGAAGCGCGCGCATGGCTTTGATCGTTAAGAGTTCTGCATCTCCCGGGCCAGCGCCAACAAGCGTAACCTTACCTGTATCCTGACCAGCCTTCATACTTTTCGCATTCGCAAGAAGATTAGTTTCCGTTGATGCATCGACACTTTTCGAAAAAGCCTGATCGACAAAATGCTCCCAAAATGCTCGCCGTTCTTTGCCAGGTTCCAAAAGCTCATTCACACGGGCGCGAATGGTCATTGCGGTTTTCGCCCAGCCTTGCAGCGTTGCTGGCAATAGCATCTCAATCCGCCGACGAATTGCCTGGCCTAAAATTGGCGCCGCACCGTCTGTTGAGATACTCACAATGGCCGGGCTACGATTAACTATCGAACCGAATTGGAATTCACAATAATCCGGCATGTCAATCACATTGACCGGAACGCCAGATGCCTTTGCCGCGCAATAAAATGCTTTGGCTGCGCCATCACTTTCCATATCACCAATAGCAATTTGAGCATTTTCAAATATATCGATCGCCCATGGGCGCTTGTGCCAAATAATTTGGTTTTTATGCTCTGACATTAAAGCGTCAAATTCTGCATCGAGCTCAGTGGCATAAAGATGAACCTTTGCGCCGGAGGCAACGAGCAATTCGCACTTCCAAGCGGCTGCATCAGAGCCACCCGCCAAAACGACCTTTTTATCTTGAAGTTTATAAAAGATCGGAAGGACAGCAAGTTCACCAATCCGATCAGGACGCGCTCTTTTACGCTTATTATTCTGCGGCAAGGATTTGATTGTCATGAATAATCTCGCTTATTTCGGCTCGACAAGAACCGCAATTTGTTCCGGCAGTTGTTGCTTCACCAATGGCATCTAAGCTGAGGCAACCCTTGTGGATCGCGCCGATAATTTCGTTAGAACCAACAGACATGCAGCTACAAATAATCTGCCCTTTATCCGGTTGATCAACGCTCGGTCGCCCGGCAATAATCTTGTAACGATCAGAGGTGGTTTCAAATGTTTCGGACAATCGTTCCGCGGCCCAATTGCGGGACACTTCCACCGGACTTTCGCTTAAGAACAATGCGCTTTCGAGCTGCTCGCCGTCAAACCAAGCATAACGACGACGACCAGAATCTTGATCGAGATAGGAGATATCATTTGCCTTTTTAGGCATGCCCCAAACACTTTGCTCGGAGAAATCAATCTCTTGATCCGCACCTAGCGCAAATTCCAGCTTCCAACCAGATACGCATTTCGACAGCGCCCAATAATCAAGTTTTGGTGGGCTTGGCTTATGCTTAGACACCAGCAATCCATAGGTTGCCATTTTTGCCGGCTCAACATCGACCGGCACTTTTTTCAAGGCTGGCTGACCTGAAACAGGATCCGTAATCGAAGGCACAAGCACATCAACACGCCCCGCTGCCGCAAATTGATCCGTCCAATGCATGGGTACAAAAACACTGCCCAATTGTTGGCGCTTGGTTATGAGCGCTCGCACAATGATCGTGCCATGCTGTGATGTAATCTTGACCAAAGCAGCTGGTTCGATGGATAACTTTTCAGCATCATCGGGATGAATTTCACAATAAGGTTCGCCGAGATGCGATGACAAGCGTGCACTTCTGCCCGTCCGGGTCATTGTGTGCCAATGGTCACGAATGCGGCCAGTATTGAGCGTTAGCTGCTCAGATGCTGATTTAGCATCAGCATGCACCTCAACCGGTACAAAATTTGCGCGACGGCTAGGCGTGTAAAATTCACCTTTAGCAAAGAACCGCGTTTTAACAGCGCGTTCTTGCCCGACTATTGGCCATTGAACTGGTTTAAGATCATCATATTCATAGCTTGATATGTCTGCCAAACCAGAAACATCAAAATCACGTTTACCGTCATTCTTGTAACCAGACAGTTTGGCATGTTCGATAAACACTTCGCGCGCATCTGCAAAAGTAAACGCATCCTCAAATCCCATGCGTTTTCCAACTTCCGCCATTTGCCACCAATCAGCTTTGGCATTGCCCGGATGAGGCAAAAAGCCTTTCTGACGAGACATGCGGCGCTCAGAATTGGTCACCGTGCCATCCTTCTCAGCCCAAGCAAGAGAAGGCAATTTCACATCAGCCAGCTGAACCGTGTCTGTTGAATGAATAACATCTGAAACCACCACAAATGGACATTCTGCAATCGCAGCTTTCACCTCATCAGCTTGCGGCATCGACACGGCTGGATTGGTCGCCATGATCCAAATTGCTTTGATACGGCCATCCTTCACGGCTTTGAACATATCAACGGCTTTCAAGCCCATTTCGCTAGCAATTGTTGGTGCATTCCAGAAAGTTTGCACAAGTTCGCGATGCTCTGGATTCTCAATGGCCATATGGGCAGCGAGCATATTGGCAAGACCACCCACTTCACGACCACCCATCGCATTGGGCTGACCAGTGACGGAAAATGGCCCCATGCCAGGTCTACCAATTCGTCCCGTCGTCAAATGACAATTGATAATTGAGTTGACTTTGTCCGTGCCGGTTTTCGATTGATTGACGCCCTGACTATAAATCGTCACGACTTTTTCGTTGGCCGCAAACAGCTTATAAAATTGTTGAATGTCAGAAGCATTCAAAGATGTAATTTGTGCGACTTGATCCACAGACAAATCTTGCAAGACATCAAGTGCCTTTTCCAAGCCTGAAGTGTGCTCACCGACAAAGTTTGAATTTTCAAATCCGTTTTCATGCAAATATTTAAACAGGCTAGAAAATAATGCGACATCTCCATCTGCTGCAATTGGCAAATGCAAATCGGCGATATCGGCCGTCATCGTGCGACGCGGGTCGATCAATACGACCTTCATTTCAGGACGAGATTGTTTGGCTGCCATCACACGTTGGTAAAGCACCGGATGACACCAAGCCAAGTTCGAACCTGTCAAAATAAGCAGATCCGCAAGTTCAAGATCCTCATAGCACCCAGGCACAGTATCAGAACCAAAGGCACGCTTGTGACCAGCCACTGAAGAAGCCATACAAAGGCGAGAATTGGTATCAATATTGGCAGAGCCGATATAGCCCTTCATCAATTTGTTGGCGATATAATAGTCTTCTGTCAGGATTTGACCCGAGACGTAAAAGGCAACGGAATTGGGACCATGCTCTTTGATGGTTTCAGAAAACTTTTTCGCGACCAGATCAAGGCTCTCATCCCAACTTGAAACTTTGCCGTTGATTTCTGGCTCCAAGATCCGGTCTTCAAGCGAGACTGTCTCACCCAGAGCAGAACCCTTGGAGCACAATCTGCCAAAGTTTGCCGGATGATCTGGATCACCCTTAATATCGAGCGACCCATCATCTTGCGGAGTTGCCAATACACCGCATCCTACCCCACAATAGGGACAAGTGGTTTTAATGGTCTTTGGCAATTCCTCACTCATTATTCTTTATGTCCATCTAAAGACAACAAGATGTCCCCATCTTCGACCTTGACAGGGAATGTCATGGTTGAACCTTCATCTGCGCCTTGGGCAGTTCCGGAGGACAATGAAATGACCCAGTTATGCAAAGGGCAAGTTACACAACCGTCATGGACAATACCTTGACTAAGCGGGCCATTTTTGTGAGGACATTTGTCCTCCAGAGCAAAGACCTGATCATCGGCTGTTCGAAACAGTGCAATGGTCATGTCACCATTTTTAACACATCTTGAGCCACGAAGTGGGATATCCTCCAACTTACCAATGGCGATCCAGTTTTCTGTCATAGCATTCATTCCGCTGGCTCCAATGTTAGGTCTGCCATTGGTTTGAACTCGTGTTTGTCTTTTCCAGACACACGCTCATTCCAAGGGTCAACCTGCGCATATTTTTGACTGAAGACAAAGCGGTCGTAATAAGCCTTGCGCATCTCTGCATTGTCCATGATCTGGGCGCGAATTTCTTCAACGCCAACGCGTTTTGCCCATTTGTATATGCGTTCAAGATAACGACCCTGCTCGCGATACATTTGTGCCAATGCAACAACATGTTCCATCACTTCATCTTCGGTTGACACATTGCCGAGAATTTCCGTACCTTTAATATCGAGACCAGCAGCACCTGCGAAATGTATTTCGTAACCTGAATCAACGCATACCACGCCGATATCTTTACACGTCGCTTCCGCGCAATTTCGAGGACAACCAGAAACCGCAAGCTTAAGTTTCGCAGGTGTCCAAGACCCCCACATAAACTTCTCAAGCTTAATGCCTAAACCAGTGGAATCTTGTGTTCCAAAGCGACACCAGTCTGATCCAACACAGGTTTTGACCGTTCGCAGACCTTTGGCATAAGCCTGGCCGGACACAAATCCTGCCTTACCGAGATCAGCCCAAACTGCTGGCAGGTCTTCTTTCTTAATGCCCAACATATCGATCCGCTGACCACCGGTGCATTTCACCGCTGGGATATCAAACTTGTCGACAACATCAGCAATTGCTCTGAGTTCCGTCGAAGAGGTCATGCCACCCCACATGCGCGGAACAACCGA
>JAHDFS010000115.1 GCA_020628035.1 Rhizobiaceae bacterium | reverse complement strand
CCGGTTGACCCAGTTTGAACATGATAGGCTGTATCCCCAAAAACATACCAGTGATATTTCACAGGTATTTTTTATTTTCAGGCGGTCATCACATCAATTACCTGAAAGTATGAGTGGGGCCATTTTCTTGTACAAAGTGATTGATTTCTTTGAATATGATTAATAGGTTTGCCGGAAATGAGGGGAGCGGCGGTCTCAATTTTGCATAAAAATCAAAAATCTTTGAGCTTATGGCAGTTAATCTGCTTTGGTGTTTTAACGACGCCCTTGGCGATGGGTGGACTAGCGCTTGTCATCTTTATCCCCACTTTTTACGCAGTCGATATTGGATTGGGATTAGCAACTGTTGGCGCTGTTTTCGTTTTTGGCCGCGTGTTTGACGTGATTACAGATCCATTGATCGGTCATTTATCGGATCAGACGCGCTCGAGATTCGGTGCGCGAAAACCATGGATGACCATCGGTTTGCCATTTTTTTGTATCTCCGTTTGGCTGCTTCTCATGCCGCCTGAAAATATTGGCGTTCTTTATTTAGTTTTGGTGAGCGGTGCTTATTTTTTATTCTACACGATTGTTGATGTGCCATATTCGTCGATCGGATTGGAGATATCACCACATGTTCATGAACGCTCGATGCTGGCAAGTTCCAAAGCTGTATTTCAAGTCATTGGTGCCATTGCTGCTGCGTCCATTCCTTTCGTTTTAGCTTTAAGCGTTCCGCAATCATTAGGCGTTATCGCGCAAACGGTTATTGTTCTTTGCATCATTGGGTTTATCTTGTTTATCGCCTTTATGCCCAAAGGTGAACGTCAGGTTTCAGCGCCAAAACTGGGCTTTGTGACATCGATAAAATTTATCCTCAGGCACCACGTATTTAGATATCTTCTGGGTTCATTTTTCATCATTCAAGCTGCCAACGCATTAACCGCGGGATTGATGGTGCTTTACGTCACGCATGTTATTGGAAGTCCGGAACTTGTTGGTGCTTTTTTAGGATTGCTGTTTTCATCAACGGCCTTGTTTTTACCGTTATGGGTCATCCTTTCAAAGAAATTCAACAAAAAAACATCCTGGATGACCTCGATTATATTTTGTTCTTTGGGTCTAATATTTGCGATATTTTTAGGTGAGGGGAATGTCATTGGTTTTGTAATCTTCAGTGTGATATTGGGCGCGTCATTTGGATGTGACGCCATCATGCCAACATCGATGTTGGCTGATGTTGTGTCTGAGACCGAAAACGATGGCCAAAACCGTTATGGCGCAACCTATCTGGCCATTAAGAACGCTGTGTCAAAACTCACTTTCGTCGTGCCCATGGGGTTAGCTTTTCCCGTGCTTGATCTCATCGGTTTTGAGGAAAAAGGACAAAATGGTGCTTCGCAGATTTTTACATTGGTATTCTTCTTCGCAATATTGCCAATAATTTTGAGAATAATTGCATTTTTCGTTGTCAAAGTAGCGCCAACAGCAAATGCCGAACTTGCACTAAAAAATGGATAAATCAGACCCATTTAATTCGTTTGATCAATTGGATGTTCGCGTCGAAGAAGCGCGGCTTTTAAAGTCCGGTGCTTTTCGATCAGCGCAAATGGTCTCTTATGTGATCATCGCTGCAGCACTGCTCCTGTTCATCACAAATCATTGGACGGATGCTGTTTTTTGGGTCGCCATAACTTTGTCCATGGTGGTGGTGACGGTTTTATATGCCAAGTTTATGGCGCCCGAAGGCATTACGCGTAACAATGTCACCAATTACCTTCGTTGGCATTTAATCATCACATTTATCACAGGGTCTATCTGGGGCACTTTTGCGATTTATTTCACCGATCCTGAAGCGCATTGGCAGGTTCATATCGCAAGTTTCTTTTTAATTAGCATCACGCTTGGTGGAATGATGAAGGGTGCCGTTTATAGAGCGGGTTATCTTGCTTTGCTTGTTCCGTCTTTATTGCCATTTGGACTGTATCTTCTGGTCTTTGGATCGCTTTATGCAAAAGTAGTCGGTTTTGGTTTCTTCGTTTATGCTGCTTTTGGATTTTTTATGAGTAAGCCAATGGATAGCGTCATCAATGATGGTTTGGTGGCTCAAATCAATAAGGAAGCGGCGCAGAAGATTATTGATCAGCAACACGAGATAGAACGGCTTCATGAAGATAAGATAAGATTGATGGCATCTATCACGCATGACATGACGCAACCTCTCATTGCCCAGCGGCAATATATCGATATGTTAAACGCTGAAATAACGGATGAAAAGCAACGCGGTGTTGTTTCCAAATTGGAAATTGTTCAAAACAGCCAGGAACGACTTTTAGAACAATTGGTCGAACATAGTCGATTTGAAAAATCGGAAATTGTAGTCGCCAAAAAGATGTTCGATATGGCCCCAATTTTGGACAAGCTTTGTTCAGAGTTCAATGGCTCGGCGCGTGAAAAAGGCATAGAGATAACGGTTGAAAATCAAAGTCTTACCGCTTACTCCGACCCGTTACTAGTTGAGCGCATCATCCGTAACTTCTTGTCCAATGCCATTAAATATACCCAAAATGATGGGCAGGTAGGTCTATCGAGTAAATTGCATGACAACAAAGTTGAAATCATGGTGTCAGACAATGGTCCTGGCATCGGTTCAAGTGATCAAAAACGCATCTTTGATGAATATGTAAGGCTTGATCAGAATAAACATATTTCCGGTTTGGGATTGGGACTTTCCATCGTGCATAGGCTAAGCAAATTGATTGGCGGAGAGGTGTATATCAATTCTGAATTGGGAAAGGGAACAGATATTTGCTTGTTAATACCCCATCAAAACACGGGGAATGATTTCGAACAAACAGGCGCGGATGGACCTGTCCAATCACCCTTGATTTTGGTCGTCGGCACCAGTGATCGAGAAGAATTTGGCGGCTGGGAAAACCTAACTTCGTCTTGGCTTTGGCAGTGTTTTAAATCAGCGACAATTGATGATGCAATTTCGATCGTTTCAATTGCCAACCTTCACCCTGATGTCGTGTTGTTGGATAAAGTCTTTGAGTACCAAAGTGAATTGAACACAGATTTACAAAAACTTCAAAACAGTTCCTTGGCATCCGTTCCCATTATTTTGGTCAATGATGAGAATGATCGTTTGGCAACCGAAGCATCATCGGGCAATATTCGAACAATTAGTTCAGATTTTCAGGCTTCAGATCTGCGGAAATTGGCCGAGGAAATTATCTAGGATCTAGATAATGCCCAATTCACGGGCGCGGTTCACACACGCCGTTCTATTATTGACCCCAAACTCGGCGTAAACTGTTTGCAGATGGGATTTTACCGTATTTTGACTAATGGACAGCGCATCAGCAATATCTTGATTGCTCATGCCACTGCTGGTCAGTTTAAGAACCTCCAATTGTCGCATTCCCAGAGAAGGGAGCTCGATTTTGGAAGGTTTGATTTCGTTGATCGTTGAAGGATGTTGTGGCACTGCATAAGTGCGATCATCATCTTCAAGGTCATCTCTATCAAGCGCTTGGATTATCACGGCCCGAAGTTTATCGCTTCCTGCAGTTTTGTGCACAAATGCATGCGCACCCATTTTCAGCAGGTTTTCTTCTGACAACGAGTGATTTTCGACCACACCGGACATAACGATGACAGGCGTTTTAACCTGGTTGGCGCGCAAAGCAGCAATAAGCGCAAGGCCATTGATCCCCTTCATGGCCATATCAGTAATGATGAGTTGATAGGGGTTTCCTGAATTAACCGATTTGAGCAAGTCCTCAGCGGTCGTGAAGCCTTTGGCTTCATAAGAGGGGGAGATTTGTTTAATGAGGTTGCAAACCCCCTCCACAAACAGTTCATGGTCATCGACCACTGCAATTGTGACAGGATTACTCACGACACGCACTCGTTATGAATGGGTGTGGGATGGGTTGGTACAAGCATCAATTCTCAATCCCCTTATTGTTATTTATTGGGTGCGAATAATAACGATCATATCTCACTACATGCCCATTTGATAATCAACAATTTGTTAGCTGACAATCACCTAATAGTATTAGTCTCCGCAAGGTTTTGCCCAAAAAAAGTGCCTATTCTGAGTTTTTACCAAGCTAATTATTTTACCGTGTTTTTACGTGTTCGGTAAAAGCTCGCGTTCTGGATGGATTTTGTAGGGCTTGTCGATGATGTCCCAAATGCGTTTGTGGTATCAAACCACACGCGCAAATCCTGAAACAAGCTGTTTTAATCCAAGGGCAGCACCAACAAATATCGCAATGAAAGCGATTGGTGCGCTATAGGCTAATACAGAAAATGCTGAAATGCCCTGACCAATGCTACAGCCCACAGCAAGAATAGCACCAGGGCCCATCAAAGTTGCGCCGAAAATCTGACGTCGCAATTCACGGGGGTCTTCGCAGGCTTCCCAGCGAAATTGACCCTCTTTAAATGAGCCTAATGCGGCGCCAATCAAAACACCAGCAACAGATCCAACACTGAATGACAATGTGTTGCCTGATGCGGTCATTGTGTAAAAAATAGTGTCCCCAATGGGCGCTGCAAATGAATGTGTTTGCACAGGTTCTGCATCAAATCCTGTGGCAAATACCCAATGTGTGCCGACCCAACCAGAAACAATGGCAAGACCTACGATAACGCCCCAAAATATGTGTGATTTGGAGGAAAGCATGGGTTTGCTTGCCAGTGAAAAAATCAGGATCGCACCACCAAAAATTAATCCGATGATTGCAGGGCTCATAGCATATGTGTCTTGTAAAAACTGTCCAATACCTTGGGGAGCGGACGCATTATCTTCAACGGAAAACAAAACAACACGAAGCTGCGCCAAAGGTCCTGACATGACAAAATAAGCGGATAAGCCCATGACGATAACAATCACAAATGAGCGTAAATCACCGCCGCCCAATCGCGCTAGGGCGCCATATCCGCAATTGCCGCTAAGCGCCATGCCATAACCAAACATCAACCCGCCAATGACTGTGGCAGCTGGGTTCCAAACACGATCAAGATAAGCAGATTGCTCATAATCCATAGCGCCATAATCAACGGCAAAATGTGTGCCGATAATAGCAATGCCGATGGCAATGCCCCACATACGCATGCGGCGATTGTCAGAAGAATAGATGACGTCTTCGATGGCCCCAAGAGTGCAAAACCGCCCAATTCGAGCGGCTAGTCCCAGTAAAATTCCACCAAAAAGACCGACCAATGCGACAGCGTTTGCTTCACCAAGTGTATCCAACAAACCGGCATCCTCCCAAATACCAGATCATTTAAGCGCAGCTATTTCAACTCCTACAAAAAAGATCGTAAACGACTTCCATGATCTGCTTGGGGCGATCGTCTGTCAAGCTGTAGTAAATCGCTTTGCCTTCGCGGCGTGGTTTAATCAAACCTTCAAGTCGAAGCCGTGCAAGTTGCTGAGAAACGGCTGATTGTCGTGAAGACAATAAGTCTTCTAAATCGGTAACCGATTTTTCCCCAGAGACCAAATGGCACAAAATCATCAGTCGTCCTTCATGACTGATAGCTTTCAAAAATGTTGAAGCTGCTTCTGCATTCTTCATCATTTTTTCCATGTCTTCTGGACATGTATTTGCATCAAATACAGGAAGGCGAGAGGTCGGTTCGCCTGCTGTGCCAAGATCAGTATCAGAATTTTCCATCATCTGATTATTATACCCTTCTAACCTTTGACGTCCAATGGGATTTTTGCGTTTACAAACAACATTGTAAGTAAGCCCCAAAAATGATCTTCCCCTGGATATCCTTCTATGCGACCAATTTCGTTTCCGTTCTGCACAAGAATAAATGTCGGCGTGTAATGTACTGTTTGTTTCAGTACAACATCCGGCTTTTCATCGTGCAAGTCATAACGGCGTAGTGGCGCAATTTTTCCTTCAGTAGTTTTTGGATAGATATGCGCAATTTCTTCGTTCCACTTTCCACACCAATAACACCCATCTTCTTCCGCCATCAAGAGATAGGTTTCAGCATTTGCTGAGACCGGAAGTGCGACCATGAGCAAAAAGAATATTCGGGTGAGTAAGTGCACGTTGGCTCTTGCAGCTCCTGTTGACTTATCGTTTTATTTTAACATAATCTAATATTTGAATATATCAAGAGGATTAGGTAAAATTGGCGTTTGATATTAGCATTGGTGGAGCCTTTTTTGCAGGATTGCTTTCATTTTTATCCCCCTGCATTCTGCCCATCGTTCCATTTTACTTAAGTTACCTGGCTGGCGCGAGCATTAATGAGCTGTCATCTGGTGGTGATATTGACCCCCAGATTCGCAAAAAAGCCTTCATTTCGTCGCTCTTTTTTGCTGCGGGTATTATTCTTGTTTTTGTCGGGTTAGGTGCAACGGCCACCATGTTTGGTCAATTGGTGCGCGAATATTTTAATGTATTAAGATGGTTTGCCGCCGCAATCATTATCCTCATGGGCTTGCACTTTTTAGGCATATTGCGGATTGGCCTGCTTTATAGGCAATTGCGCCTCGATACCGAGATGCCAAAAAAACTCAGCTATGCCGGATCCTTTGTAATAGGCTTAGCCTTTGCCTTTGGGTGGACGCCTTGTGTTGGCCCCGTACTTGCTGCGATTTTATTTACAGCAGCCGGCCAAGAGGCAGCTCAAGAGGGCGCAATGCTTTTGTTTTTCTACGGCTTGGGCATGACATTACCTTTCGTCATTGCAGCATTATTCACAAAGAATTTTCTCAATTGGGCACAAAGGTTCCGCAAACATTTAGGTTTGGTCGAAAAGCTTATGGGGCTTTTTCTCATTATCTTCGGCGTTCTCATCGCCACAAATTCCGTCAGCATAATTGCACAATGGATGTTGGAAAATATTCCATGGTTTAGCGCTATCGGCTGATCAAATAGGGAGGTTTTTATGAAATATATGCTCATGGTTCTGACCGTTTTCTTCGGTTGCACAACCTTAAACGCTGCAGAAGTCGGAGACGATGGTCTCCACAAAGCAGCCTGGATGCGCGATACGTTTAAAGACCTTCAGGAAGACCTCGAAGAGGCAAATGCCGAAGGCAAAAGATTGATGGTCATCATCGAACAACGCGGCTGCATTTATTGCAAAAAAATGCATGAAGAAGTGTTTGTGATTCCCGAAATTGAGCAGTTCATCGAGGATAATTTCTTCGTCGTACAGCTCAATATGTTTGGAGATGTGGAAGTCACAGATTTTGATGGTCAAACTTTATCTGAAAAAGAAATGGTCAAACATTGGGGTGTCTTATTCACACCAAATATACTGTTCTTTGAGGAAGAGGTGGCAGACGATAAAACGGCAGCTCAGGCTGCAATAGCCTCTATTCCCGGCGCTTTCGGGCGATATACCACTTTCAACATGCTTAATTGGGTGGTTGAGAAGGGATATCTAACAGATGAGCCTTTTCAGAAATATCATGCCCGTAAATTTACGGAGCAGAAAAAATAGCTATCGTTGAAAAACATATGAACAAATTCATTTAATTGAATTTGTTGTTGCGTTCTTCGAAATTTCTGCCATTATGTCGCACAGATGAACATTGGGGAATGTTCTGAGGAGGAGATATGAAGTACTTATTGGGAGTGGTACTTGCAAGCGGGTTTTTAACATCCGTAGCAATAGCCGAAACAACATCGCCATCTAGTGTAAAATTCACCGATGATGGTGTTATGGCATCTTTAACCGGCAAGGCCGGGGACGCCAAATCAGGTCGATCCGTATTTGCCAATCGCAAATTGGGCAATTGCCTCGCGTGCCACATCAATTCTGATCTAAGTGAACAATCATTTCACGGCGAGGTGGGGCCGCCCATGGATGGTGTTGCTGACCGTTGGTCAGAAGCTGAATTACGCGCAATCGTTGCCAATTCTAAGGTGATTTTTGAAGGCACAATCATGCCAGCATTCTATATCGATGCTGGATATGAACGTCCTTTGGAAAAGTTTGCCGGAAAATCAATCCTGTCTGCAGAGCAAGTTGAAGATGTTGTCGCTTATCTGCTGACATTGAAAGAAGAATAGAAGTCTATTGGAGAGAAGCATGGAGCTTTCACGAAGAAAATTGCTGGCGATGGGCGCTAGCTCAATTGCCCTAATGAGTTTGGGAACATTGCCAGCTTTTGCCAGTAAAGCCGACGATGAAATTGCAAAATTTACAGGCGGTGCCGAGCTGGGCGAGGGGGCGTTGGTATTAACAGCGCCAGAAATCGCTGAGAACGGCAACACAGTTCCAATCGAGATCAGTGCACCAGGTGCAGTATCTGTCACAGTTCTCGCTGATGGAAATCCTGTACCGAATGTTGCGACTTTCAACTTCGGTAAATTGAACGCATCCCGCAGTGCTTCGACACGTATCAGACTGTCAAAAACACAAAACGTGATTGCGATTGCCAAAATGGAAGATGGTTCGTTCCAGATGGCCAAAGCAAACGTGAAAGTAACAATTGGCGGCTGCGGCGGCTAAAATCGACTAAGGAGAATATTCATGGCTTCGGGTGTAAAACCACGGGTTAAAGTGCCAAAAAAAGCATCTGCTGGTGATGTGATCACGATTAAAACGTTGATCAGCCACAAAATGGAAAGTGGCCAGCGCAAAGATGGCGACGGAAATGTCATCCCACGCTCAATCATCAATCGATTTGTTGCTGATTTTAACGGTGAAAACGTGATTGACGTGACACTGGAACCAGCAATTTCAACAAATCCATATTTTCAGTTTGACGCAATGGTTCCGGAATCGGGCGAATTTCATTTCACCTGGTATGACGATGACGGAGACGTTTACGAGACAAAGAAAAAGATCACTGTTTCGTAAGTTGAATTGGTCGCACCCATTGGGAGGGGTAGAAATGGGAATTAAAGCAATAACATTTGTATCAGCATTGGTTTTCGCGAGCAGCACTTATGCGCAAGACAGCAACCAGCTCAATGTTGAAGGTGAGATTTATGCAAGTACGGTTGCTGCGCCTTCGCATATGGAAAATGTTGATACACTCTATTCCGGTTGGCACTTTCGCTCGGGGGAGACGCAAGCGCTTCAGCTCGATGATTTTGATAATCCCGGCATGGTATTTATCGATCAAGGCATTGATTTGTTTGGTAAAGTTGATGGCTCTGAGGGTAAGTCTTGCGAATCGTGCCACGAGAATGTCGAGGATTTTGCAGGCCTTCGTACCGCATTGCCTCGCGTTGAGAATGGTGAGCTTGTCGCCATGGAAGATCTCGTAAATGAGTGCCGGACCGAACGCATGGGTGCAGATGCCTGGAAATGGTCATCCACCAATATGACAGCGATGACTGGTCTTATCGGCTTCCAATCTCGCGGTATGCCTATGAGTGTGAAAATCGATGGCGACGCGGCCGAGTTTTGGGAGAAGGGTAAAGAGCTTTATTACACCCGAGTCGGCCAACTTGATATGGCATGTTCCAATTGCCATGAGGACAATTATGGTGTGATGATCCGAGCCGATCACTTATCGCAAGGGCAGATCAATGGATTCCCGACTTATCGCTTGAAAAATGCAAAGCTGAATTCAGTTCACGCCCGCTTTAAAGGTTGCATGAGCAATATTCGCGCGACACCGTTTAAAGAAGGTGGCAATGAGTTCAAAGCGTTAGAGCTTTATATCGCGTCTCGCGGGCAGGGCTTGGCGGTCGAAACACCATCCGTTCGAAACTAAATAAAAATGATACCTCGCACGGGCTGCGGGGTATTTTTATGTTAAACACATTCAAATATTCTAATATGTTTTAAGTAAGGTAAGTTTATGATATCAAGACGTGATTTCTTACAAGTCAGCATGGCAGCTTCCGCGCTGGTTGGAACGTCGGGTTTTGGCAATTGGGCCAAGCTTGCGGCGCAACAATCACTGACCCAAGATCAATTGCTCGAGTTTGATACATTTGGAAATGTCTCGCTCATTCATGTCACCGATATCCATGGACAGCTTAAGCCGATTTATTTCCGTGAGCCTTCCGTTAATATTGGGGTAGGTGGTAATAAGGGCGCTGTCCCTCATGTTACGGGCGCTTCTTTTAGAAAACTCTATGGCATCGATGACGGCAGCTATAGTCACTATGCACTAAGTTCCGGAGATTTCTCTGCGCTTGCGAAAGGTTATGGTCGGGTCGGTGGTCTTGATCGGGTTGCTACCGTCATCAATGCCATCAGAGCCGATCGTCCAGATGCAATATTACTTGATGGTGGTGATACGTGGCACGGCTCTTACACCTGTTACAAAACCAATGCCCAAGACATGGTCAATGTCATGAACGCGCT
>JAHDFS010000114.1 GCA_020628035.1 Rhizobiaceae bacterium | reverse complement strand
AGATCGCACCGCTCTTTTATCTCGAAAACACAATCGAGAAGGTGAAAGGCATGCGGCCCTATACGCCATTGGAACTAGCGGGTCGTAACATCTATATCCGCGAGGGTTGCTATGTTTGCCACAGCCAGATGATCCGTCCATTCCGCGATGAAGTTGAGCGCTATGGCCATTATTCATTGGCAGCGGAATCCATGTATGACCATCCGTTCCAATGGGGGTCAAAACGAACAGGGCCAGATCTAGCGCGTGTTGGTGCGCGCTATTCAAACGAATGGCACGTGCAGCACTTGATCGATCCGCAATCTGTGGTGCCAGAATCCATTATGCCTCAATACGGCTTCTTGGCTGAAAACGAGTTGGAATTTAACAACCCTGAAAGTCATTTGGTCGCCAATCGTCGCGTAGGTGTCCCCTATTCTGACGATATGGTCGAAAACGCTCAAGCTGATTTGGTCGCCCAAGCGGACCCTGATGCTGATTGGGATGGTTTGGAAGAGCGCTATCCAAAAGCCGTTCTTGGCGATTTTGATGGCGACCCATCCAAACTGACTGAGATGGATGCTCTTGTCGCCTATCTTCAAATGCTCGGAACATTGGTGGATTTCTCCGCTTATGAACCTGAACAAAACATTCGATAGGAGGGCAGATTATGGATTTTGAATATCAAGCCATGCGCACATTCGCCGACAGTTGGGGATTGCTTTACATGTTCGCAATTTTCGTCTTCGTCGTCTTCTGGACGTTTCGTCCAGGCGCAAAATCACTGTCCGACGACGCAGCACAAATTCCATTTAAAGAGGACTAAACCATGAAAGATCACAAAGAAATCGATGATATTTCAGGTGTTGAAACAACACAGCACGAATGGGATGGCATTAAAGAGCTCAATAACCCATTGCCACGCTCTTGGCTCTGGGGATTATATGGCACGATCATATTCTCCATCGGATATACAATCGTTTATCCAGCTTGGCCCGGCATTACCACCAATACCAAAGGTTTGTGGAATTGGTCGAGCCGCGGTGAATTAGCAACCGAGATCTCCAAGGTTGAAGAAAGCCGCCAGGTTCTGGGCAATCAATTGGTGAGCGTTGAACTTGAAGATGTAAGCCAAAATGCGGACCTGCTGCAATTTGCTGTTAATGGCGGGAAATCCGCGTTTAAAGTTTATTGCTCGCAATGTCACGGCTCTGGCGCCAATGGCGGTACGATTTATCCAAGCCTCATCGATGATGATTGGATCTGGGGTGGTACGCTTGAGGATATCTACCTCACCCTGCAACATGGCATTCGCTACGAGCAAGACGATGACACGCGTCTATCTGAAATGCCGCGCTACGGCGCAGACGAGTTGCTTGAACGCAATGATATTGTCGATGTTGCATGGTATGTGCGCCAGATTTCTGGCCAAGAGTTCGATGCGGAAGCAGCAACGCGCGGCCAAAGCGTCTATGTGGACAATTGTGCGGCATGTCATGGCGACAAAGGCGAAGGCATCCGTGAACTTGGCGCACCAAATCTAAGCGACGCTATTTGGTTCTATGGCAATACGCATGAAGAGATCGTGGCACAGATCTCTGAGCCAAAACAAGGCGTTATGCCTGGTTGGAACGGACGATTGTCTGAAGTGACCATTCGCCAATTGACCCATTACGTACACTCACTAGGTGGTGGCGAATGATCTTCGCCACCTAACCAAGATCTATGTGAAACAAGAGACTGACCTGATGAACGCCCAACAAGAAATGCCTCAACCAGAAAAAATCGAGCTTTACGAAGCGCGGAAAAAGATATTTCCCAAGCGTGCTGAGGGTCAGTTTCGTCGTTTAAAATGGATCATTATGGCGATCACGCTATCGATCTATTACATCACCCCTTGGCTGCGCTGGGACCGCGGTCCTCATGCACCTGATCAAGCGGTTCTGATTGATATCGCCAATCGACGTTTTTATGCATTTTTCATCGAAATCTGGCCACAAGAATTTTACTTTGTGGCTGGCATGCTGGTTATGGCAGGCGTCGGATTATTCCTGGTCACATCTGTGATGGGGCGAGCTTGGTGCGGCTATACCTGTCCACAAACTGTATGGGTTGATTTATTTCTTGTTGTTGAGCGCTTTATCGAAGGCGACCGCAATGCGCGTATGAAGCTTGATAAAGCGCCGTATAATTTCGATAAACTCCGCAAACGCATTATCAAACACGCGATTTGGTTGGCGATCGCGGTTGGTACTGGCGGTGCATGGATTTTTTATTTCGCAGATGCACCAACTTTGCTGGTTGATTTCGTTACACTCGAAGCTCCCTATATTGCCTATGCGACAGTTGGGATTTTAACAGCGACCACTTACGTCTTTGGCGGTCATATGCGCGAGCAAGTGTGCAATTATATGTGCCCATGGCCGCGCATTCAGGCAGCCATGCTTGATGAAAGTTCGCTAGTTGTCACCTATAATGATTGGCGCGGCGAACCACGCACCCATGGCAGCAAAAAGGCCAAGAAAGCAGATTTTACCGGCGGTGATTGCATAGATTGCATGGCCTGTGTGAATGTTTGCCCTGCGGGCATTGACATTCGCGATGGCCAACAAATGGAATGCATCACCTGCGCGCTTTGCATCGATGCATGTGATGACATTATGGGTAAGCTGGGCCGTGAAAAAGGTTTGATCTCTTATTCAACGCTCGAAGATTACAATTCTAATATGGCGCTCGCGACAGACCCGGATACGCTGGACCTTGATCCAAACCGCATTCGCAACGAAAACGGCTTTATCGATCAGATCAAGCATTTCAACCCGAAAGTCTTTTTGCGTCCGCGTACCGTGATGTATTTTGCTATTTGGGCCTGTCTCGGATTGGGATTACTCACAGCGCTTTCGTTGCGTGATCGTTTGGGTGTGAATGTCCAACATGATCGTAATCCGGTCTTTGTGCAGCTTAGTGATGGCGGCATACGCAACGCTTATACCGTTAAGATCCTGAACATGATCCAGGAGCCACGCACAATTATCTTCTCAATGGATGGTTTGGATGAAGCGGTGATGGAAATCAATGGATTTGAGAACCGCGAAGCGCGTACATTCCTCATCAATGTTGATCCGGACAAACTGCGTGAACTGCGCGTGTTTGTTAAGCAACCCAAAGAGAACCTGACCCCTGGGTCAACACCATTTAAATTTATCGCTGAAGACAGACAATCCAATGAACGTGATATCTACGAAGCCAATTTTGAAGTCCCAGAAGCAGGAAAATAAAATGATCAAAGCAGTCAAATCTTTTGTCTCGCCAGCTGAATTTACCGGATGGCATATGTTTACAATCATCTGCATGTTTTTCGGCACCATCATCACCGTCAACATGATCCTGGCCTTTAATGCGGGTTCCACTTGGACAGGTCTGGTTGTCAAAAATACCTATGTGGCAAGCCAAATCTTCAACGAAGAAACGGAAAAGCTCGAGCATCAACGTGCCATGGGTTGGACATCGGATCTGATCTATCAAGACGCACAGCTTCGCGTGCAGCTAACCGATAGCAATGGTGCCCTTATAAAGAACGCCAATGTGTCTGCAAAGGTTGGGAATCCAGTACATGAAACCAATGATCATTTGGTGAGCTTTACGCAAATCGGCGACTATTATGTCGTCGAAAACGAACTTGAAAACGGTCTATGGCAAATCGATTTGCAAGTTCAAACCAAAGACGGTGTGGCATGGAGCAAAGCTATCCGTTTGGAGGTGGAGGGATAAATCATGTCTTGCTGTGCAGGTGATATCGCAGAAGAAATTGGCGCTCAGGATTATCGTGAAGTATCACGGCGTGGAGAATATCTGCACGCCGGTCATGCTTTAAAATCCGGCGACACCAAATATGTGTTCTCCATCGCAAATGTGCATTGCGGTGCTTGCATCAACATCATTGAAAAACAGCTCAACAAACAAACCGGCGTTAAGTCCGCACGAGTTAACCTCACCCTTAAGCAACTCGACATGGTCATCGATCAAAAGGCAGATATCCTGCAAATCGTCGACCAATTGGATAAAATGGGCTACCCCCCTACCCCAGTCGATTTAGGTGATTTAAGCGAGTTTAAGCAGGAGCAACAAAGCGCAAAACTCATAAGAGCTTTAGCAGTGGCAGGTTTCGCCGCCGCAAATATCATGCTGCTTTCTGTTTCCGTCTGGTCAGGCGCCGATGGTGAAACACGCAAACTATTTGAACTGGTCTCTGCACTCATTGCTATTCCTGCAATTGCGTATTCAGGGCAAGTCTTTTTCCGCTCTGCTTTTTCAGCACTCAGATTTGGCCATCTGAATATGGATGTGCCCATTTCATTGGCCATCATCCTATCGCTCTTTATGAGCCTTTACGAAACGTTTTATGGCTCTGGCGAAGCCTATTTCGATGCGGGTGTTATGCTGTTATTCTTTCTTTTGATCGGCAGATACCTCGATCAAAAAATGCGGGAGAAAGCGCGCAATTCCGTCTTTGCTTTAAGCAAAATCGCCGCCAAAGGCGCCAATCGAATCCTGCCCGACGGCCATATGAGTTATATTCCTATCGATCAGGTTAAACCAGGTATGATCATGCGCATTTTCCCAGGTGATCGCACACCCGTCGATGGGATTATGATCTCTGGGCAAACGGATCTAGATCGCTCTTTGGTCAATGGGGAAAGTGATACCCATGCACCAAAAATTGGTGAAGAGATTGAAGCTGGGGTGCTTAATCTCACCGGTGCTATTGATATCAAAGCTTCAAAACCTGCGGACCAATCCTTCTTGTCTGAAGTGTCTAAAATGCTGGAAGCGGCTGAGAATTCGCGCATGACATATGTCAGCCTGGCTGACCGTATGGCAAAGATTTATGCGCCCGTCGTTCATATATTTGCGCTGGTTGCATTTCTGATTTGGTTCTTCATTGTTGGTGAAAGCTGGCACCTATCACTTAATATCGCGATATCTGTTTTGATCATCACCTGTCCATGTGCATTGGGTCTGGCAGTCCCTGTGACCAATGTCATCGCAGCCAACCAACTCTTCAAACATGGCATTTTAATGCGCGATGGCACCGCGCTTGAACGCGCAGCTGAAATTATCCGTATCGCCTTTGATAAAACCGGCACATTAACATTTGGCACGCCCAAACTTGCTGAGGGCGACGTGAAAGCGCTCGATGATCAAACCAAGGCTTATCTCAAAGCGCTCACTTCTCGCTCATCGCACCCCGCATCTAAAGCAATCGCCAACGCTCTAAAGGAGGTCACGCCATCTGAGATGTCCGATATCCGCGAGATTGCAGGATTTGGTGTTGAAGGTTTAATCAACGACAAACCAATACGATTGGGCCGTGCCGCCTGGGTGGCTGAAATTGCAAGCAATTCTGACGAACCGAAAGAGGATAAGATATCTTTTGCCGCAGAAGGTCAAACTTTACTGCAATTTAATTTGCAGGAGACATTGCGGACTGGTGCACGCCATACAAGGCAATATCTTAAAGAGCATAATATCGCAGTCGAGATCCTGTCCGGAGATGGCGAAGGTGCGGTTGCCAAGATTGCCAAACATCTCGGTATTAAAACATGGCTCGCAGGATTAAAACCTGCTGACAAGCACAAGCATCTTCATGCGCTTGAAAATAATGGAATCCCAACCATGATGGTGGGTGACGGGCTTAATGATGCGCCGTCTTTAGCGGCAGCCCATGTGTCTATGGCGCCGGCAAGTGCATGCGAAGTGGGTCGCCAGGCAGCAGACTTTATTTTCACAAATGATAGCCTTAATGCTGTACCCTTTACAGTGAGCACAGCTCAAATGGCAAAACGTATTATCAAGCAGAATTTTGGCATTGCGATAGCCTATAATATGATCGCTATTCCTCTGGCATTTTTGGGCTTTATCACCCCATTAATTGCGGCCATTGCAATGTCAGCATCATCCATTATAGTCGTGCTTAACAGTTTACGATTGTCATGGCATGATATGCGCACCATTGAGACGAAGGTGGAACCATGAACCTGATACTATTATTACTACCCGTCGCACTGCTACTTGGCTCTTTAGGCTTATGCGCATTCTTCTGGAGTTTAAAATCGGGTCAATATGATGATCCTGACGGTGCTGCACAGCGCATTTTAACCGACGACGATTGTCTTTAGTTCCAATCCCTCAGATCTAAAATTTACCAATTGTTAGTCCCAATTCGGGATTCGTTAGAATTGTAGCGAATTCCACCACCAAAAATTAAACTCCTTTGCGTATAACTGATCCCAAATTACAGGATTAGTGCGCGTAGCGGGCCATATTCGGCACGTATTTTTTAAAAACAACAAGGCGCGTCACTATTAAGCAGGGGTGTGCCTTTAATGAGTGAAAAGTTTAATATTGCCAACGCGTTTTATAAAACCGCAACTAAAAATCCAGACTACACGGCTTTAGTTTGCGACGGTAGAACCTTCAGTTATGGCGATCTTTGGCGCGATGCATCGCGACTTGCCAGCTTTATCAAACCAAATCTAAAAAACAAACGCGTCGGCGTTTTGGGTTCACGCAGCGCAATGGCTTATATCGGCATTATTGGCGCAGCATCAGCGGGTTCAACCTATGTGCCGCTGAACATGAAATGGCCTGAAGAACGTCTCATCGCGATCTTTGATCAGCTGGAATTAGACGCAGTTATCGTTGATAAATTTGGCGCCAAACTCATCACCGAAACCGTGAAGAAACACGCCCCTGAAATCATCATCTCAAGCGATGATGCTGGCGATGTTGAAGGCGTTGTTAAATTATCTGATCTACCACAAGAGTTTGTTGCAGAACCAGTTCAGCGCAAACCCGAAGATCTCGGTTATATCATCTTCACATCAGGAACCACTGGCATGCCTAAAGGTGTGATGGTGTCCAATAATTCACTCAACATCTATCTTGATGAAGCCCAGGAATGGTGTGATCTGAACGCGAACGATCGTGTGGCAGAAGCCCATGATCTAACCTTTGATCTCAGTGTGCATAATATGTTCTTGGCTTGGCGCGGTGGCAGCGCGCTTTACATTATGAGCCAGTTGGACATGATGGCACCGCAAGCCTTTGTGCGCAAACACGAAATTACCGTATGGCTATCGGTTCCAACGATTGTGAACAATGTGCGCCGCGCAAACCGTCTTGGACCAAATCTGTTCCCAAGCCTGCGGCTGTCCATGTTCTGTGGTGAGCCACTACCAATGGCAACCATTGAAGCTATGCAGGAAGCTGCGCCAAACGCACGGATTGAGAACATCTACGGACCGACCGAATGCACCATTGTGTGTTCACGCCAAACCGTTACCAATCCACCTCTGATTACAGAGCAACGCGATATTCTGGCAATTGGCCAGGAATTTTCAAACACAAAAATGCTCATCTGCGATGAGGACGGTAATCTGTTGCCAGATGGCAAGATGGGCGAAATCGCGCTTGAAAGTGAAAAGCTCGCCGATGGTTACTTCAAAGCGGAAGAGCAAACCAAGAAAGCCTTCCGCAATGTCGATGGGCGTCGCCTTTATTTTACGGGTGACCTTGGTTATCGCGATGAAAATGGCGTGCTGCACTATATGGGCCGCACAGATAACCAGATCAAAATGAAAGGCAATCGTATTGAGCTTGAAGAAGTTGATACGCATTTGCGCAAAGCTGCCGGCACTGAACTTGCAGCCATCGTTGCCTGGCCAATCTTAGAAGGCATCCCGCAAGGTCTAGTTGGCTTTGCCATTGAAAACGGCAAGACAGCTGAAGAGATTCAGTTAGCGATGAAGAAATCGCTACCTTTATACATGGTGCCAAGCACAGTGCACATTTTGGAAGATATGCCACGCAATACGAGCGACAAGATCGATCGCAAAGCGTTGCGTGAACAACTTGCTAACCCTTCGGCCAACGATACGGTTAAACTGGAAGAGGCATCTTAAACATGGCTTCGACAGAAACCCTACAATCGCCGGAGATTGAATATTCTCCGCTAAAATGGCGCCGCGCCTGGCTCACCATGGACCAAAATCCCGTGGCGATCGAATTTGCTAAAACAAATTTCGGTGTATTCGTACTGCATGTCGGCTTTATTTTGGCCCTTGCAGCATCGGGTCAATTTTCCGGCGCTGCGCTTGTTATGGTTTCTGCAACACTGGGTGCCATTGCTTTGGCCCCTCACCGCCGTATCGAATTATTGGTTGGCGCATCCATTTTATATGTCATTTTAAGACCATTTAGGATTGATGGCTGGACCGCCGTTGTGAATTTAAAATCACAGGTGATAGAATCCTCACCCTATCTTTTACAGATCCCAGCCGTGGTGTTGTTTTTATTCTTCTCTGCGCTCTTTTTACGAGCCATGCATTGGGAAAAGACAAAACGTTTGGCCAAACGGCCGCTCACGAGCCTATTTTTAATTTGGTCTGTCTTTCTAGCCACAGCGATTATGCTGCCCAAGGGTTCGTTAATTGGCGCCTTTGTGTGGACCTATGTCGGGGTGATGATCTCCGCGATCTGGTTCTTGGCCTATGCAGCAGTTGATGAAAAAGCCAAGGTTAAAACACCATTGATTGCCAAAGCAGGCATGATGCGCCCGATCTGGGGCGGCAGCTCCACTCCGCTTGGTAAAGGTTTTGGCTATCTCAACAAATTTGATTCCAAAAATGCTGATGAGCTCGCAGTCACACGATTAAAAGCACTTAAACTTGCTGTCTGGGGTGCGCTTCTTGCGGGCCTATGGTTCGTCATGGAATATTTTGCACGCGATGTGTTTGCGCTGCCAACATTGATCACATCCATTTTGGCAACAGCGGACGGAACTGCCTCAGTAGGCACGAACTGGCTAAGCCTGATTTATAACTACTTCCTTGATCTGGTGATCATTGCAGTTTGGGGTCACATGATTGTGGCCGTGATCCGCATGATCGGCTACCGCATTCCGCGTAACAGTCGCAATCCATTGGCCTCACGCACATTGGCAGAGTTCTGGAATAGATATCATTTCTATCACAAAGAACTTTTGGTTGACTTCTTCTTCTATCCGGCCTTTGTGAGGTTCTTCAAGAAATCGCCAAAACTGCGGATTGCTTTTGCAACATTCTGCGCAGCCGGTTTAGGTAACTTCTTATTCCATGCCGCACGCGATACCCATGTCTTTGCCGACGCCACATTGATGGAAGGCTTGGCAATGTTCCAATCGACCTGGGTCTATTTCTTGGCACTTGCGCTCGGCTTGGTCTTCTCACAAGTCAACCCATTTAAAATCAAACCCGAACATGGCTTCTTTTGTTACGAAGTTCTCACACGTTTGAATGTCTGTACATTCTTCTGCTTCGTAAAAATTTTCGGTGACATTACCGTTGAAGGCACTTTGGCCGAACGCTGCCAGTTCGTATTGAGCTTATTCTTTATCTAACACCCAAAAAACGAGGACTAATTATGGCACAATCAATCCAAGACGTTGTTAAATCTATGATGGCCGCTCGCGGCAACACACAAGAGATCACCAAAGATGAGCCGATCTTTACAAGCGGCTTGCTTGATAGTTTGGCAGCAACAGAACTCATGATGACGCTGGAAAGCGATTTTGGTATCGATTTAGCGGATGCAGATTTTGATATCTCAAAGCTCGACACATTAGCTGATCTTGAAGGCTTAATCGGCGAAGCAGCCTAAGTCCTTCAATTCCATCACACTTAATTGATGGGATTTAAATTCTCAAAAATGGTCATAACGCTGATCCTTTGCTAACTTACTGTCAAATAAAGTGCGAATGCACGCAATGCGGCGGAGGACGAGTTGAAGCGTTTTGGCAGACTATGTTGCAGCGCGGTTTTTTATTTAACCGCGCTGTTTTCAACAAGCATTGCTTCCGCGCAAGATGTAGATCTTGAACTCGTCTTGGCAATGGATGCGTCCGGCAGCATTAGCGAGCATGAATATATGCTCCAGCTCAACGGCACGGCGGATGCGTTTTTAGATAGCAATATTCAAGCTGCGATCACATCTGGCCCGCGCGGAAAAATCGCTGTTGCAATCGTTCTTTGGTCCGATGCCGCATTTCCCAAAGCCAATAGCGGCTGGCACATTTTAGATGATGAAGCTTCCATCATTGCTTTCTCCAATCTTGTTCGAAAATTCAATCTCACAGCAGATAATAAAATGGGCGCCAATGGCGGTGGCACTGGTATTGGAGCAGGTGTCGCTGAAGCCATTCGGCTAATCCGCGAAAACAATCTCAACGGCGAACGCATGGTGGTTGATGTCTCAGGCGATGGCATTGAAACCGATTTCTGGTTTACGCGCAAAACCATCATGATGCC
>JAHDFS010000007.1 GCA_020628035.1 Rhizobiaceae bacterium | reverse complement strand
GATTCGAGAAAGGAGACACCATGATTCCAAAATTACAAAACAATAAGAAAGCGATTATCTATTGTCGTGTTTCAAATCGAAATCAAAAAACTCATGGGAGTGGGTTGCAATCTCAAGAACATCGCTGTCGCGAACATGCTGATCGTCTTGGTCTGGACGTAGAAGCGGTTTTCCCTGATGATGTTTCCGGCGGTGGTGATTTTATGAAACGCCCCGGTATGGTCGCGTTACTTGCGTATCTTGATGCGCAATCCGGTGGTGAGTTTGTTGTGATTTTTGATGACCTCAAACGTTTTGCACGTGATACAGAATTTCATATCAAGTTGCGCCGCGAGCTTACACTGCGCAATGCGACGGTTGAATGCCCGAACTTTAAGTTTGAAGATACACCGGAAGGCAAATTCATTGAGACTGTATTTGCCGCACACGGTGAATTGGAGCGCGAACAAAACCGCCGTCAGATCATCCAGAAAATGAAAGCGCGCGTTGAACAAGGCTTCTGGGTCTTTCAAGCTCCGGTTGGTTTTGCCTATCAGAAATCAAAAAGCGGAGGCAAAATCCTCGTGCGTGATGAGCCTTTGGCATCCATCGTCCAAGAAGCAATCGAGGGCTTTGCAATTGGACGTTTCCAATCGCAAGTCGAGGTCCAACGCTTTTTAGAAAACCAACCAGCCTTTCCAAAAGACCTTCCCAATGGGAAAATCCGAGCTTATAAAATTACGCGCCTTCTCACAAAGCCCGTCTATGCTGGATATGTGCATTCTGAGAAATGGAATATTTCTATGCGCGATGGTCGCCATGAAGGGCTAATTTCAAAAAGAACCTTCGAACGCGTGCAAGAACGCCTAAACTCAACGGGGCTTGCTCCCGCGCGTAAAGATATCAGAGAAGATTTTATCCTTCGTGGGTTCGTGCAATGTGCAGATTGCGGTGGCGCGTTGACCTCTTGCTGGTCCAAAAGCAAAACAGGGCGCCATCACCCCTACTATCGCTGTTATGATAAAAGCTGTGCTCAATACGGCAAGTCGATCCGTCGCGATGATATGGAAGGCCAGTTTGTTGATATTCTCAAATCCATGCAGCCAAGAGAGTCCATGAAAACCAGTATTGCCAAACTTTTTAAGATGGCTTGGGATATGCGCCTTGCTCAAAGCAAAGACCATTTGAAGCGCATGCAAGACGGCCTCAAAGAAATCGACAAGCAAATCGAACAATTCTTGGCCCGGATCGTGGAGGCAACGAATCCGAGTGTGATTCAAGCTTATGAAACCAAGGTCGCCAAACTTGAGCAAGAGAAGCTGATTCAGGTTGAAAAGCTACAAAATCAACGTATGCCTAAGCATACCTTTGAGCATTTTTTTGAACTCGCCTTAGATTTCCTATCAAACCCTTGGAAAATATGGGATTCTGGCGATTTACATTTGCGGAAAACAGTACTCAGATTAGCCTTTAGAGAGCGGTTGCACTACAAGCGCAACGAAGGCTTTTTGAACCCAAAAAAGTCGTTACCATTCAAGATGTTAGAGTCGATTTCGACCTCTGAAAACCAAATGGTGCTGCGAAGGAGATTTGAACTCCCGACCTCTCCCTTACCAAGGGAGTGCTCTACCCCTGAGCTATCGCAGCACGTCAGAACATTTATACAACGAATATAGGATATCGTCTGTTCTTGGGTGCCTATTGCCATAGGATTTGCTTCTGTGCAACCCACATCGACAATCAAAAACATATTGTTGTCAAATTCTGGTCTTTTCCTAGCCATGAAAGTGGTTTAAATGGAGCCTATGAGCGGTCAATCTACACAACAAGAGCTGAAGAAAAAGCGTTTGGCAGAGCAATTGCGGCAAAACTTAAAACGTCGCAAAGGGCAAAGCCGAGCAACCCGCAGCGGCAAAGCCGATCAAACCAGCGGATTGCCTGCAGCTCACAACGAGGATCAGTCCAAACATTCTGGCGGTAACCAATCCGATTAACTTCAAACAAATTCGTACGTTGAAGCCGGTTCAAACTTGTTATAAACCGTGCTGAAACATCAATAAAGGATGGGGTGCGCCCCTTTATTTGCCCATGGATCGTATTAAAATTATCGGCGGAAATGAATTGAACGGGGTGATCCCAATTTCAGGCGCGAAAAACGCTGCCCTCCCGCTTATGATTGCTTCTTTGCTAACCGACGACACGTTGACGCTCGATAATCTGCCGCGTTTGGCCGATGTTGAGCAATTATCGCGCATTTTGGGCAATCATGGTGTGGATATTGCGGTCAGCGGACGTCGCGAGCGCCAAAGCGAAGGTTATGCCCGCACGGTAAGTTTCACCGCCCGTCACATTGTCGATACAACCGCACCTTATGAGCTTGTCTCTAAAATGCGCGCGAGCTTTTGGGTGATCGGGCCATTACTAGCGCGTATGGGCACAGCAAAAGTGTCACTTCCAGGTGGCTGTGCGATCGGCACACGTCCGGTTGATTTGTTCATTGATGGTCTGCGTGCACTTGGCGCTGAGATTGAAATCGATAATGGCTATGTAATTGCCAATGCAAAACAAGGCCTTGTCGGCAGCGATTTTGAATTTTCCAAGGTTTCTGTGGGCGCAACCCATGTATTGATGATGGCCGCCACTTTGGCCAAGGGCACAACAACCATTTCAAATGCTGCACGTGAACCAGAAGTTTCCGATTTGGCCAAATGTTTAAATGCTATGGGCGCGAAGATTTCAGGCGCGGGCACATCTACAATTACCATCGAAGGCGTATCCTCGCTTTCTGGCGCGCGCCATCGCGTTTTACCCGATCGCATTGAAACCGGCACCTATGCCATGGCTGTTGCCATGACCGGTGGTGATGTTGTGCTTGAAGACACAAGTTCTGATCTTTTAAATTCAGCACTGGATTCGCTGCGTGCCACAGGTACGGAAGTCACCTCTGTTGAAAACGGTATCCGCGTGCGCCGAAATGGTGGTGCGCTTCAACCCGTTGATGTCACAACCGATCCATTCCCGGGCTTTCCAACAGATTTGCAAGCGCAATTTATGGGCCTTATGACCCGCGCCAATGGTGTATCGAAGATCACAGAAACAATTTTCGAAAATCGCTTCATGCATGTTCAGGAACTTGCGCGTTTGGGTGCAGATATTTCCCTTGATGGTCAAACAGCGACCATCACAGGTGTTGAGAAGCTCACAGGCGCGCCAGTGATGGCAACAGATCTGCGCGCATCATCAGCGCTTGTCATTGCCGGTCTAGTGGCAGATGGGGTGACAGAGGTAAACCGCGTTTACCACCTTGATCGCGGATTTGAACAATTGGAAGAAAAGCTCAATCGATGCGGTGCTAATGTGCAGCGCGTCAGTGATTAAAACGCAAAGTAAGAACAATGACACAGCTCAAACTGATCGCGCTTGATGACGAAGATCTAACCGTTGTTTCTGCCACCATGCAGGATGCGATTTTTAAGGTCGAAGGGCTCGAATTTGATCATAAAAGCGGTCAGTTTTTGCTCGCAGCCAACCGTTTTGTCTGGGAAAGCAAAGGCGAAGAACGCACCCATGATCACGAGCGTCGGCGCGTGAATGTGGCGTTTAAGCGTGTGCGCGGCGTTAAGACACGTGGCATTAATCTCAAGGACAATAATATTGTGCTCTCACTGCTTGCCATTCAATTCCGTTCGAAAGATGAAGGGCCTGAAGGTGAAATTGAGTTGGTAATGTCAGCGGATGCAGGCATTTTGCTTGACGTTGAGTGTATTGAAGTGCAATTGACCGATACAGGTGCTGCTTGGGAAGCAAAGTCAAAGCCGCATCATGATATTTGATATCGCATCATGATATTTGATATTTCGTTCAAAGCCTCACTCTAAGCCCCGAAATTCGGAGAGACCACATTGGTACTTAAGTTATCCGCCCAAAATTCAGAATTTGAAAAAGACTTTGCGGCGTTTTTGACAACAAAACGCGAAGTGTCGCCTGACGTTATGTCAGATGTGGACGCGATCATTGCAAAGGTTTTATCTGAAGGGGATGACGCGCTTCATGAATTGACGCTAAAGTTTGACGGTACGGACACAAAGTCAAGTGGACTTGCAGTGAGCGCTGAAGAAATTGAAGCTGCTTATCAAGCAACGCCGCAGAATGTGCGCGATGCATTGCAATTTGCCCATGACCGAATTGCAAGCCACCACAAGCGCCAAATGCCAGGTGATGATTTTTACACTGATCCTTTGGGTGTCGAACTTGGTTCACGCTGGACAGCCATTGACGCTGTTGGGCTTTATGTGCCGGGCGGAACAGCAAGCTATCCAAGTTCAGTATTGATGAACGCAGTGCCTGCAAAAGTTGCAGGCGTTGAGCGTGTGGTCATGGTTGCGCCTTGCCAAAAAGGTGTTTTAAACCCCGCCGTATTGGCAGCTGCAAAAATTGCCGGCGTGGATGAAATTTACCGCATCGGCGGTGCGCAAGCAGTTGCTGCGCTTGCCTATGGCACGCAAACCATTGCGCCGGTCGCAAAGATCGTTGGTCCGGGCAATGCCTGGGTAGCGGCTGCAAAACGTCAAGTTTTTGGCACGGTTGGCATTGATATGATTGCCGGACCTTCTGAGGTTTTGATCATCGCCGATGAAAACAATAACGCCGATTGGATTGCAGCTGACCTGTTAGCGCAAGCAGAACATGATGTTGGCGCTCAAGCAATTTTGATCACAGACAGCCAGGACCTTGCAGAACAAGTTGAACTAGCTGTTGCTGCACAAATCAAAGCATTACCGCGTGGTGAGATTGCCAAACAATCCTGGACAGATTTTGGCGCAATTATCATGGTTGATCAAATTATGGATGCATTTCCACTGGCCAATCGGATTGCGGCAGAACATTTGGAACTCGCACTTGATAATGCGGATGATTATATCAAACATGTAAGAAATGCCGGCGCAATTTTTGTGGGGCATTACACACCTGAAGCCATTGGCGATTATGTTGCGGGATCAAATCACGTATTGCCAACAGCCCGCTCGGCGCGTTTTTCGTCAGGACTGTCGGTATATGACTTCATCAAACGAACTTCTGTGCTAAAACTGGGTGCAGATCAACTCGCAGCTTTGGGGCCTGCTGCAATGACACTTGCTGATACGGAAGGATTGGGGGCGCATGCGCGTTCAATTTCGATCCGGATGAATGCAAGAGGGTAAAGATATGGGCGAGAAAAGTAACCATAGGCTAAGTGACGTTGCGTTGGATGAATCCATCGGCCGCGCAACACCGGATATCGAGCACGAGCGCGCAATCGCGATCTTTGACTTGATTGAAGAGAACAGTTTTGAATTGGTCGGATTGGATCAGGGTCCATACAAACTAAAGCTTTCAGTGGTCGAAACGCGTTTGGCATTTGACATTTCAAATGACGCTGGCGAGCACTTGATAACTCATATCCTGTCGCTCACGCCATTTCGTCAAATCGTCAAAGACTATTTCATGATTTGTGAAAGCTATTATGAAGCGATTAAATCAGCGACACCCAGCCGCATTGAAGCGGTCGATATGGGACGCCGAGGCATCCATAATGAAGGCGCACAAATTTTAACCGATCGTTTGGATGGCAAGATCAATATCGACGTCGATACATCCCGTCGTCTATTTACGCTCATTTGCGTTTTGCATTGGCAAGGTTAGTGGGCAAAGAGCGTATATGACGAAACCATCCTCTATATTATTTATCTGCGGCATGAATGCGATCCGCTCGCCGATGGCGGAAGCGATTGCAAAATCCATTTTAAAGAAAGATGTATTTGTGCAAAGTGCAGGTTTGCAAGAGGGTGAACATGACCATTTTGTGGATGCTGTGCTCGCTGAGATCGACCTTGATCTGCGTCATCATCAGCCCCGCATCTATAATGAAATGGCAGATGGTTTTTTTGATGTGTTGGTTGCGCTCACACCTGAGGCACATCAACGTGCATTAGACATTACCAAAACCTCAGCGGTTGACGTGATTTATTGGCCAACAGAAGACCCAACACTTGTTAAAGGTACGCGGGAGCAGATGTTGGGTGCGTATCGTAATGTGCGAGAATCGCTTACAAAGCGCATTCGAGAAGAGTTTTTACCGTAAAAAACGCAACTAATTTAAGGGTTGGTAAAATTGATTGATCAAATCAGTTCACAAACCCCTATCAATTGTGTAGTTTCCGCACCAATTCACAATATCGGCGAAGAGGTGCTGATCAAATTGCATCAAGCTTTATAAAGGAAGATCAAAATATAATGGCAAAAGAAGAAGTTCTTGAGTTTCCCGGGGTCGTAACTGAACTCCTCCCAAATGCAACATTTCGAGTTAAACTTGAAAACGAACATGAGATCATCGCTCACACAGCAGGTCGCATGCGCAAAAACCGTATTCGTGTGCTTGCAGGCGATAAGGTTCTTGTAGAAATGACACCATATGACCTGACCAAAGGTCGTATCACATATCGCTATAAATAAATCGCTCGGCTCTTAAAGGCGGTAATTTCATGGAAGACGATGTAAAGCTTATTTTGGCCTCAGGTTCGCCAAGACGCGTTGAGCTGTTGGATCAGATTGGCGTTAAGCCGGATCGTCTCATGCCCATGGACTTAGATGAAAGCCCAGGGAAATCAGAGCATCCAAAATCACTTGCCCGTCGCCTGGCTGGCGACAAAGCAAAAGCTGCGCGCAAAGCCATTAAAAAAGATCCTCAATGGGGCAACTCATTTATTCTGGCTGCGGACACGGTTGTCTCTGTCGGCCGGCGCATCTTACCCAAAGCTGAGTTGATCGAAGAGGCCAATAACGCACTTCATTTGTTGTCTGGGCGCAATCACCGCGTTTATTCCGGCGTGTGCATTGTCACACCCGATGGCTCCATTCGACAAAAGGTGGTGGAGACACGTTTGCGTTTCAAACGTATTCCTCGTGCGGAAATTGAGCACTATTTAGATAGTGGAGAGTGGCGCGGCAAAGCCGGCGCTTACGCTATTCAGGGAATCGCAGGTAGCTTTGTGGTCAAACTTGTTGGTTCTTATTCCAATGTTGTGGGCTTACCGCTTTATGAAACCTCAAACCTGTTAATCGGCGAAGGCTATAATATCAGCAAAAATTGGAAGGGACGGACTGCAATCTGATGACGGCTGATAATGTTTCACCCATGCGCAAAACAATGCCCTGCCCTGAATGCGGCAAACCGTCGGATCGCCATTCTCATCCATTTTGCTCAGAACGCTGTAAAAACATGGATTTAGGTCGCTGGCTCAATGGCTCCTATGCGATCCCAGTCTCAGAAATTGAAGAAAACCTTGATCCTGATGAAGATGATCGCGGTTAATTTCCAGCGCTAGAATATCTTCTTGTTTACCAGTTGAAAAAAGATTGCGATTTCATGCAAATCTCCACTAGACTTAGACGAACAACGTGGTATAACGCGCTCGCTTCTGACGATATTCCTCTATGTCAGATGCTAAAAATTTGGCAACAGTTCCAATTGATTGCCCGGGTAGCTCAGGGGTAGAGCAGCGGATTGAAAATCCGCGTGTCGGTGGTTCAAATCCGCCCCCGGGCACCATTTAATCCCATTTCTAAGTTCGTCTCATACGGTAAGTCGCTCGCCGTTGCTTAAAATGATGATTCCTTCCGGCACATCAAAATCTGGCTGATCTTCAATACAAGATGTCATGTCCCCAAAATGAAAAGGGTTATAAAGCGTGTTTCGGCCTGCCTTTCGAACAAGCCCCTGCAGCGCGCACAGGGCAACCTTATTACGCGCCTCCCCAACGCTTGAAGCCTTTACCCAAACAGGCTGAGCTTTTATTCTGGACGTGCGCCAGTATTGGGAGTTTTCCTTTCCTGCCAATGGTTCCAACTTGTAAGTTCTCATGATTTACTCCATTTAAATCATCGTGGATTTCTATTTTAATTGAGTGCGAAGGTGGCGACTTATCTGACCCAAAAAGTGCAACCACCTTCTAAGACAACGCAGGGGCATGATTAGCTAACGCTGTCTATCCTGTTTAAACGACTGCGTAATTTGCAATCATCAAAAGCATGGTGAGGAAAAAAATTCCAATAACCGCAACGGTGATATATACGGTTTTCCAAAAGTCCTTAGGCAGCATTGTCGCTCATCCCTCCAGAAAAATAGGGATAACCAACCAATAGCTAACACCTGCCATGATTATGCAAACAGCAGACGAGACTAAAAACGCCATAAAAAGGTGATTTGCGAGTTTGATCTTAATCGATGAAACTACGCCATTGAGATGGAATGTCTTTTTCAAATCCGAATTAGTCACACTTCTAGCTCCACTAGTAGTGCGACCAGATGGTTCATATATTTTCAGTTTTGTTGAATTGACGAAGTCAACTCTGAGATAAAATCAACCGTGCGGATAACACAAACAACATTAACAAACAATGTAAAAATCAGTAATAATATGTAATTATCAGTAGAAAATTTCAAGACTTTCAATATTAACAATAATTTTACTTGATACTTACTTACTATATGAGCCTTTTGGCATTGAGATCACTCAAATAATTACTTATGCCAAATCCTCAACTCAGCGTGTAACAGGATAACTTTACCAATCTAATGAGCGTTTGAACGTCCTCATCACTGGTCAATTCATATCCAATCCAGCGGGAGTTTTGTGATCGATTAGGATGAATTTTGTTTGAGACGGATCGGGTAAGTTGCTCCTGGCGGATGATCTTTTGCGACAGGCGAATGTCTAAAATATTCTCGCCGTGAAAATGAGCGAATTCTTTTCCGCGATAAAATAAGCAGACCAGTTCTGTGTCTTTCCACAAATCAATAGTCACGCCTTCAAGTTCTTTTAAACGCTCTTCAAACGCTGCTCTCAACTCGCTCATATAAGGTCCCCAAACTCAAAAAAAACCGATATGTGTTAATAAATAAACCAAGAAAAAAGCAACAATAGCAATGTTTTTCATAGGTTAAATTGCCATTATCCTAGTCACCCTAAAGCATTTAAACCGATTAATTCCCGTAATAAGCAATCTATGTGCCAAGTTTGATGCGTCTAGGGCTTGCAACAGCGCAATGTTTGAAATATCCATGCCTCGAACTTACATCGGTTAATGACGCAGATTGATAAAATCTGCCGAACTATCTGCCATACATACAAAAATTAGTGGAATGATAATGAGCCTGTATAAAGAATATCTGGACGAGATTGAAACTCGGAAAATTCAAAACTTAAATCCAAAGCCAATTGATGATGGTGCTCTGCTTGCAGAGATTATTGCCCAAATCAAAGACACTGGAAATGAACACCGAGCCGACTCGCTTCAATATTTCATTTATAACACGCTTCCAGGCACAACCAGCGCAGCTGGCGTGAAAGCTGAATTCCTCAAAGAGATCATCTTGGGTGAAGCAACGGTTGAAGAGATTTCAACTGAATTTGCTTTTGAGCTCTTGTCTCACATGAAGGGTGGCCCTTCTGTGAAAGTGCTGCTTGATTTGGCACTTGGTGATGACATTGAAATCGCAAAACAAGCTGCTGAAGTATTAAAAACGCAAGTCTTCCTTTATGACGCAGATACAAGCCGCCTGAAAGAAGCTTTGGACAATGGCAGTGAAATTGCGAAAGACATCTTGGTCAGCTATTCAGACGCTGAATTCTTCACAAAGCTTCCTGATATCGAAGACGAAGTGAAAGTCGTTACATATATTGCAGCCGAAGGTGATATCTCAACCGACTTGCTGTCTCCGGGTAATCAGGCACACTCTCGTTCTGACCGTGAATTGCACGGCAAATGCATGATCACAGAAGCTGCGCAGAAAGAAATTCAAGCATTGAAACTTCAGCATCCTGACAAACGGGTCATGCTGATCGCTGAAAAAGGCACAATGGGTGTGGGTTCATCTCGCATGTCCGGCGTGAACAATGTGGCGCTTTGGACAGGTAAACAAGCCAGTCCTTACGTCCCATTTGTCAATATTGCTCCAGTTGTTGCTGGCACAAATGGTATTTCGCCAATTTTCTTAACAACTGTTGGCGTGACTGGCGGCATCGGTGTTGACCTTAAAAACTGGGTTAAGAAAACAGATGCCGAGGGCAAACCAATCGTCAATAATGACGGCAATGCTGTTCTTGAGCAAAAATATTCTGTTGAAACCGGCACAGTATTGACCATCAATACCAAAGAGAAAAAGCTTTATAACGAAGCTGGTGATGAAGAGCTTGTCGATATGTCATCTTCCTTCACACCGCAAAAAGTCGAGTTCATGAAAGCCGGCGGTTCATACGCCATCGTCTTTGGTAAAAAACTTCAAACATTTGCCTGTGAAGCACTTGGCATTGAACTTAAATCTGCTTTTGCACCAGCCAAAGAAATTTCGCATGAAGGTCAAGGCCTCACAGCTGTTGAGAAAATCTTCAACGCCAATGCCTTGGGATCAACACCAGGCAAAACTTTGCATGCTGGTTCGGATGTGCGCGTAAAGGTCAACATCGTTGGTTCACAAGATACAACTGGCTTGATGACATCGCAGGAATTGGAAGCTATGGCGGCGACAACATTATCACCGACAGTTGATGGCGCTTACCAGTCTGGTTGTCACACAGCTTCTGTTTGGGATTTAAAAGCGCAAGCCAATACACCACGCTTGATGAAATTCATGAATGATTTTGGCCTGGTGACAGCACGCGATCCAAAAGGTGAATATCACTCAATGACTGACGTGATCCACAAAGTGCTCAACGATATTACTGTTGACGATTGGGCGATCATTATCGGTGGTGACAGTCACACACGCATGTCTAAAGGCGTCGCGTTCGGTGCTGATTCTGGCACAGTGGCGCTGGCATTGGCGACAGGTGAAGCATCTATGCCAATCCCTGAATCCGTAAAAGTAACATTTAAAGGCCAAATGGCTGATCACATGGACTTCCGCGATGTTGTGCATGCAACACAAGCCCAAATGCTTGAGCAGCATGGCGACAACGTATTCCAAGGTCGCATCATCGAAGTGCATATCGGCACATTGCTTGCCGACCAAGCCTTCACATTCACCGATTGGACTGCGGAAATGAAGGCGAAAGCATCGATCTGTATTTCAAACGATGAAACATTGATCGGTTCACTTGAGCTTGCAAAACATCGTATCCAAATCATGATCGATAAAGGTATGGAACATGACAATGGCATGTTGCAGCGCTTGATCGATTTGGCAGATACACGTATCGCGCAAATCAAATCAGGTGAAAAACCAGCCCTGCGTCCAGACGACAATGCAGAATATTTCGCTGAAGTTATTGTGGATCTAGACGCGATTAATGAGCCAATGATTGCTGATCCAGATGTCCACAATATCGACATCTCAAAACGCTATACACACGACACAATCCGTCCAATTTCTTATTACAAAGCTGAAAAAGAAATCGATCTTGGTTTTGTGGGTTCTTGTATGGTGCACAAAGGCGATGTGAAGATCGTTGCGCAAATGCTGCGTAATCTGGAAGCTAAATACGGCAAGGTGGAGTTCAAGGCACCGCTTGTTGTGGCTGCACCAACTTACAACATCATTGATGAGCTCAAAGAAGAAGGCGACTGGGAAGTCTTGCAGAAATATTCTGGCTTCGAATTTGATGATAGTGCACCAAAGAGTGTTGCTCGTACTGAATATGAGAACATTTTGTACCTTGAGCGTCCTGGCTGTAACCTTTGCATGGGTAACCAGGAAAAAGCCGCTAAAGGTGATACGGTTCTTGCAACATCAACGCGTCTGTTTAAAGGCCGTGTTGTGGAAGATTCAGACGAGAAGACAGGTGAATCATTGCTTGCGTCAACACCAGTTGTTGTTCTGTCAGCCATCTTGGGCCGCACACCAACATTGGAAGAATATACAACAGCTGTTGAAGGGATTGACCTTACAAAATTTGCGCCACCAAGAACTGCGCCGATTGATACTCAATCTGCTCATTACTAAGTTGGCACATTTCCAGGTTAGGTAATTTCCAAACCTGATAAACAAACACGCCCCCCATTTCAATATGAGGATCTATTCTCATTGCGAAACGGGGGGCTTTTTTATGTCCGCGCATCAATCCTCCACTACAATTTACTGAACCCCATACAATAGTAAAAACTAATCTTACTAATTTGATTGAATAAAGATATTTAATTACACTTACCGCAAAACAAGTTTGGGAAAGTGCAATGAATATCAATTTCAAACAATTGGAGGCTTTTATCTGGGTTTCAGATCTAGAGAGCTTTCGCCGCGCAGCCGAGCGCTTAAACACCACGCAGCCCAATATCTCAGCGCGAATCTCATCCTTAGAGCAGGCGCTCAATACAAAACTGATGGAACGCGATGCGGGATCTGTGCGGCTTAATGCCAAAGGCGAACAACTTCTCCCCGAAGCGCGCAAAATTCTGCGCAATGTTGAACAACTTATCGAAACAGCAGGCCAGTCCAAACGCGTTGAAGGCGTGATCAAACTTGGCGTGACTGAAATGATCGTCAACACCTGGCTGCGGCAATTTTTAAAGCAGGTTAAAGACGAATTTCCGAATTTGAGCATAGAGCTTCGCGTGGATTTATCTGATAATTTGCGTCCAGCATTGTTTTCAAGGTCGCTCGATATGACGTTTCAAAACGGACCTTTCCGCAGGCGCACCAGCGGTTCGATAGATTTAGGCGCCTATCCATTTGTCTGGGTCGCCTCCCCCGAATTGGAGATCGCCAAGATTAAACATCCCACCTGCGATGAAATGAAAATGCATCCGATACTTACCCATACCCGCGGCACTCGGCTTTACGAAGAAATTGCTGATCACTTCATCAATTCCAAAGGCAAACAGCCAACGATCATCCCATCTTCCAGCCTGGCACCCTGCCATCATATGGCGCTCGATGGTTTGGGTTTGGCGTGCCTGCCAGCTGCAATGGTGCATGAGGACATCAAAGATGGAAACTTGATCCATTTAAATTATTCCTGGCTGCCGACATCGCTTGAATTTTTGGCACGATATGATGCCGACACCGCACCAGCAGCCGTTGGGAAAGTTGCCAAGCTCGCCGGAGAAATCGCGCAAAATTATCCCAAAACACTCAATGTATAATAAAAATATCTGATCATATAAATACAATAAATCAATTTTTATTTATCCAAGTGCTTTGCTAGAATTCCCATTATTACTCAATTTAAAAGTCCATTGACTGGGAATTCAAATTAAATGGATAGATCTCAAATCCGTTTGGGTGTCGATATTGGTGGCACATTTACCGATGTTGTTTTGGAAATCGATGATGTCTTGCATTCAACCAAAGTGCTGACGACTTATGTCGCGCCTGAAAATGCGATCATCGAAGGTATGACAAAAGTCTGCGAGAAAGCGCAGGTTTCACCTTCTGACATTCAACAGATTATTCACGGCACGACACTTGCGACCAACGCCTTGATCGAACGACGCGGCGCAAAAACGGCGCTCATCACCACACAAGGGTTTCGTGATGTGATTGAAATGCGTACGGAATCACGCTTTGAACAATATGATTTAAATCTCAAACTGCCCGAACCACTATTGCCGCGCCAAATGCGTTTCACACTTGAAGAACGCGTGGATGCGAAGGGTAATATTCTAATCCCGTTGCAGCGGGCAGATATCGAAGCTTTGGTCGATGAGATTGCGCTTGGCGGCTATGACAGCATCGCCGTTGGCCTCATCCATTCTTATCTCAACGATAGCCATGAGACGATGATCCGTGATGTTTTGCAAGAAAAACTGCCAGATGTAATGGTGTCGCTCTCATCTGAAGTTTCACCTCAAATGCGTGAATATGAGCGCTTTAACACCGTTGTCGCCAACGCTTATATCAAACCCTTGATGAAATCTTACCTTGGGCGACTTGAGGATCGCTTAAAGGGTGAAGGCGTTAACTGCAATATCTTTCTTATGCATTCTGGCGGCGGTATCATCTCACTTCAAAGCGCAGCTGATTTCCCGGTTCGCCTGGTCGAATCAGGACCCGCAGGCGGTGCCGTTTTTGCCGCCGATATAGCCGCGCGTTATGGGCTCGATAAAGTGCTCTCTTTTGATATGGGAGGCACCACCGCCAAGATTTGTTTGATTAAAAACCAAACACCCAAGACTTCGCGCGTCTTTGAAGTTGCGCGAACATACCGCTTTAAAAAAGGGTCCGGCATGCCGATCTCGATCCCCGTCATCGATATGGTGGAGATCGGCGCAGGTGGCGGATCGCTCGCGCATGTCGATACCATGCGGCAAATCAGAGTGGGACCTGAATCTGCAGGTTCTGAACCAGGGCCAGCATGCTATGACAGAGGTGGCGATAAACCCGCTGTCACCGATGCCGATCTCGTGCTTGGTAAATTAGATCCCGATAATTTTGCTGGCGGGTCCATCGCGCTTAATTCAGAAAACGCGGTTTCAGCGCTGAACGGAACCATCGGACAGACACTTGATATGGATGCGCAAACTGCAGCCTTTGGGTTGATCGAAGTTGTCGATGAAAATATGTCCAATGCCGCTCGTGTTCATGCCGTTGAAAATGGTGAAGATCTGTCTGAATACACAATGATTGCCTTTGGTGGCGCAGCACCATTACATGCGGGTCGCTTATGCGAAAAACTCGGGGTCAATCGCCTATTGGTTCCACCTGGCGCTGGCGTCGGGTCAGCAATTGGTTTTCTGCGCGCGCCCTTTAGTTTTGAAGCCAATCGCTCAGTCTATATGAAATTATCTGATTTTGACGGCGAGATCATCAAATCACTGCTCGCGGATCTGAAAACTGAAGCCGTTGGATTCGTTCGTAATTGCGATCAAAATGCGGAGATTATCTCCGAATATAAAGTCTATATGCGATATACCGGTCAGGGGTGGGAGATCCCGATTTCACTCACAGAAGCTCAAGCGACAAGTCCGGATGCTGAAACATTCCAAAAGCGATTTGAGGACGATTATACAAATCTCTTTGGACGTCCGGTGCATGGCATGGATATCGAAATCACTGTCTGGTCCGTCAATGCCACAACGCGCCCTGAACCAGTTGCGCGAATTAAAGAACAATCGGCCAAGGAAGCGGCACCCATTTCAGGCACACGACAGATTTTTGATCCGAGCCTTGGTGATAAATCAGATGCTTCCATCGTGCAGCGCAAAGATATGACCCTAGGATCCACCGCGGATGGCCCTTGCGCCATCACTGAGGATGAAACAACCATCATCGTACCAACACATCGCCGCGCCATCCGGCAAGCTGATGGCTGCATTGATGTGGTTTTAAAGAGTTAGGATAAGAACATGGCAAAACAACATTCAAATGTCTCTTATCAGGTGATGTGGAACCGATTGATTTCTGTCGTTGAGGAACAAGCCCAGGCCCTGGTCCGCACAGCCTTTTCAACCTCTGTGCGGGAGGCAGGAGACCTCTCCGCTGGCGTTTATAATATTGAAGGTCAAATGCTCGCTCAGGCGGTGACAGGAACACCGGGCCATGTCAACGCCATGGCAGATGCAGTTGGTCATTTTATCCGCCGCATTGGTCGCGAAAACATTTTTGAAGGCGATGTCTATATCACCAATGACCCATGGGAGGGCACCGGCCACCTGCACGATATTACGGTGGTCACACCTTCCTTTTACAAGGGTTCGCTGGTTGGTTTTTTTGCCTGCACCGCCCATGTCGTTGATATTGGTGGGCGTGGTTTCGGAGCCGATGCAGCCAGCGTTTATGAAGAAGGCATCTACATTCCCATAATGAAATTCGCCGAACGTGGTGAAGTTGATATGACACTCATCAATATCGTTCGCGGCAATGTGCGGGAACCAGATCAGCTCATTGGCGACATGTATGCTTTAGCCACTTGTAATGAGATCGGCCATCGTCGTCTGACCGATATGATGGATGAATTTGAGCTAAATGATCTTGCCGGGATCGGTGGTTTTATATTCGAAAATTCAAAACGCGCCACCATTGAACGGATCGCAGCGCTTCCACGTAAAACAGCGACCGGTAAACTCACCGTTGATGGCTTTGATCAGCCGATCACTTTGAAGGTGAAGCTAACCATCAACGAAGATCACATTATTTCCGATTTTGCGGGAACCTCGGGCATAGATAAAAAAGGCATCAACTGCCCCAAAGTTTATGCAAAAGCCTATGCCTGCTACGCGTTAAAATGCGCGATCGCACCCGAAATTCCAAATAATGCAGCCTCACTTGCGCCCTTTATTATGGAGGCGCCCGAAAATACCATTGTGAATGCACCCCACCCCGCCCCCGTTGCCTTGCGCCATATCGTCGGGCATTTTGTTCCAGATGCCGTTTACAATGCGCTTGATCAAATCCTTCCCAATCTGGTGCCAGCAGAAGGTGCAGGATGTTTGTGTAATTTCCAAGTGTCCTTGCGTCCCCGCACGGATGCACTAGCTCCAAAAGATGCAATCAGATCAGAAGTTTTAACCTTCAATTCAGGTGGTTCGGGTGCACGCCCAACACTTGATGGATTAAACGCAACTGCATTTCCATCAGGCGTTATGACCATGCCGATTGAAGCCACCGAACATGCAGGACCAGTTATTATCTGGCGCAAGGAACTCAGACCCGATAGTGGCGGTGCTGGCAAACAGCGCGGCGGCTTAGGCCAATATATGGAAGTCGGCGCACGCGAAGGACATGAGTTTGAATTTCAAGCTATGTTTGATCGCGTTGACCACCCAGCAAAAGGTCGCCAAGGCGGCAAGGAAGGCGGCGCCACAACCATTTCGCAAGATGATGGCGCGCCCATGCGTGGCAAAGGAAAACAATTTGTAGCGCATGGTCGTCGCGTCATGCTCGCATTTCCGGGTGGGGCTGGTTATGGTGATCCCAAGGAACGTGAACCTGATCTTGTCAAACATGATTTAGCACGCGGATACATCTCGAAAGAAACCGCGAAAAATGAATATGGCCTTAGTGATGCAGACATCAATGATGTTCTCGATGCGGTTAAAAAAGGAGAGGCAAAATAATGGCATTAAAAACCCAAGCACCAAAGCAATCAGCTTATGATGTCGTCATTATTGGTGGTGCGATATTTGGTTCCTCCACCGCATGGTTCCTCAGCGACAATAAGGATTTTAATGGATCGGTCTTGGTCATTGAGCGAGATCCAACCTACGAATTTGCATCAACCAGTCGCACCAATAGCTGCATGCGTCAGCAATTCTCAGCTGAGATCAATGTAAAATGTTCGCAATTCGCTGCTGATTTCGTCAAAAACTTGCGCCAATATATGGGCGGTGATGACCGCGTTCCCAAGCTTGAGATCCAGAATTTTGGATATATGTATCTTGCCGATAATCAAGCCTTTGCAGATACGCTGATCGAAAACCAGGACATGCAGCTCAAGGCAGGCGCAGGTACCCAAATATTGACGCCTGAACAAATCAAAGAAGCCTATCCATTTTACAATGTCGATGACATTATTTTGGGCAGTATCAACACGGTTGACGAAGGCTATTGGGACGGCATTACGGTCTTTGATTGGTTTCGAAAATCAGCTCGTGAGCGCGGCATTGAATATTGTCAAAACGAAGTTGTCGCCATGACCAAAAGCGCAAATGGCGAGCGCATTGAAAGCGTCACTTTAAAGTCGGGCGAAGTGATCTCCTGCGGACAGGTTGTAAATGCATCAGGACCACGCGCTGTGTTAACTTCGCGTATGGTTGGCATTGAAATTCCTGTCGAACCGCGCAAGCGTTTCACCTGGATTTTCCAAGCCGAAAATCCGCTTGATCGCCCACTGCCGCTCACCATCGATCCATCAGGTGTTCATTTCAGACAGGAAGGCACAGAATATTACTTAGCTGGTGGTCATGCAGATTATGACCCAGCCCCCGATTATGATGATTTCGAAATGGATCACGATATTTGGCAGGACCATATCTGGCCTACCATGGCGACCCGTATTCCTCAATTTGAAGCCGTGAAAGTCACCAATGAATGGGCAGGCCACTACGCTTATAACACCTTTGATCACAATGCGATTTTGGGGCCGCACCACATTGTTAAAAATTTCATCTTCCTCAATGGTTTTTCCGGTCATGGATTACAGCAATCACCAGCGATGGGCAGAGGCACTGCGGAGATGATCACCTATGGCGAATACAGAACGCTGGATCTGAGTGATTTTGGCTTCGATCGCATTGTTAAAAACAGCGCATTTGTCGAAAAGGCGGTAATCTAATGAAATTAGTACTCACAGGCGCTGCCGGACGCCTAGGCTCTTACCTTCGCGAACCATTGGCCCAGATCGCCGATGAATTTATATCAACAGACATCGTCGAAGATATTGGAAATTTATATGAGGGCGAGCGCTATGTAAAAGCTGATCTTGCCGAGCTTGATGATATGATGGCCGTATTAAAGGGCGCTGATATGGTTGTGCATATGGGTGCTTATGCCGATGAAGGCCCATTTGAGAAACTCTTGGGTCCAAATTTCGTCGGCGCCTATAATGTTTGGGAAGCCGCTTATCAAAACGGTGTGAAACGCGTTATTTATGGCAGCTCCATTCACGCCGTTGGCATGTATCCCAAAAACGAATTTATTGGAACCGATGCGCCGCATCGACCGGATACATTTTATGGATTGGCCAAATGCTTTGCTGAAGATTTGGGGCGCATGTATTGGGATAAGCGCGGCGTGGAAAGCGTGCATATGCGCATCTTATCTTGTGCACAAGTCACAGGTGCCCGCGCTCTAGGTTCTTGGTTATCCTATGATGATCTTATTCAGCTAGTGCAGCGCTGCATTGAAACACCCGTCACAGGCTTTTCCATCATTTATGGCGTATCTGATAATGACCGCGTACCGGTTGATAATTCAAAAGCGAGTTTCATCGGCTATCGTCCCAAAGATAATGCAGAGCAATTCGCTAAAGAAATCTTGGCAAACGATCCGCCCATGGATCCACAAAATCCTGAACATATGTGTCATGGTGGACCATTTGCATCGGTCCCATTGGGCAATAGCGGTATCGCGCAGATGGACATTATTGATGACACGAAACAGAACTAAGTCTCTATTTTAAAAGGGAAACATCATGATAGATAAACCCGTAGCGATGATTATCGGTGGTGGCAGCGGTATCGGCGCAGATAGCGCAAAAAAACTAAGTGAAGATGGATTTGATGTTGCCGTGATGTCATCATCCGGCAAAGGCGAAGCTTTGGGTAAGGAACTCGGCGGCGTAGGCTTCACAGGCTCCAATCTTGTCGTTGAGGATTTGGGAAAATTTGTTGCCCTCACCATGGAACGCTTTGGGCGCATTGATAGTGTCATCAATTGCGCAGGCCATGGCCCTAAAGGTGATATCATGGATATCAGCGATGACGATTGGCATAAGGGGCTCGATTACTACATGCTCAACGTTGTGCGTTCAACGCGATTTGTTCTGCCCATCATGCAAAAGCAAGGCAATGGATCCATCGTCAATATTTCAACATTTGCGGTTTTTGAACCTGACCCGGATTTTCCAACATCTGCGATTTTCCGCGCCGGTCTTGCAGGTTACACAAAGCTCTTTAGCAGCAAATATGCAAAAGAGAATATTCGCATGAACAATGTGCTACCTGGCTTTATCGATAGCCTGCCAGAAAAAGAAGATCGCGTGGCGCGCATTCCTGCAGGACGTTATGCCAAAGTCCGCGAACTCTCTGAAACAGTCGCCTTTTTGGCATCTGATAAATCGAGCTATATCACCGGACAAAATATCCGAGTGGATGGCGGTTTAACCGCATCTGTATAGACACAAAAATGCCGCGTTCATGAGTTTGAACGCGGCTTAAATTTCGTGACTTAGCGATAGTAAAGTGACTTGCCTTCGTGGAAGATCTGTACTTTTTCAGGCGCTGCAGATACCCGCACCGTCTTGCCTCTTAGATCCCCGTGGATCCCCGGTAGTTTGCCAATCACAGGGTCAGCATCTCCGACCTTTTCAAAGTAAAGCAGTGTAACCTCACCCAAAGCTTCAGTGATATTCACTTTGCCTTCAAAGATGTGATCTTCATTGGTTTCGATCATGTCTTCTGGGCGCACGCCAATATTGACTTTAAGGCCCTTGTCTTCAGCATTCGTTGGCACGGCTGAAACCGCTACACCACCGCCATCAAGTTTAACCGTTGTTTGTTTGCCGGTTTTGGTGATTTCACCCGGCAGCAAATTCATCGCAGGGGAACCGATAAATTGCGCAACAAACTCATTTTCAGGACGCTCATAAAGCTCCAATGGCGTTCCAACTTGCGCAATGCCTTTATTGGCCAAGACCACAATGCGAGAAGCCAATGTCATCGCTTCCACTTGATCGTGGGTCACATAGATCATCGTGCTTTCCGGCATGCTTTCTTTCAGTTGCGCAATCTCAATGCGGGTTGCAACACGTAGCGCGGCATCAAGGTTTGAAAGCGGTTCATCAAAGAGATACACTTTCGGATCTCGCACAATGGAACGACCAATGGCAACACGTTGACGCTGACCACCGGACAAAGCTTTTGGTAGGCGATCAAGATATTCTTCCAACTGCAATGTTTTCGCAGTGCGGGCAATTGCTTCATCAATCTCAGCTTGAGGCTTTTTGGCAAGTTTAAGCGCAAAGGACATATTCTCACGCACGGTCATATGCGGATAAAGTGCATAGGACTGGAAAACCATGGCGATACCGCGTTGGGCAGGCGGAATGTCATTGACCACATCACCACCAATTTCCAGAGTACCCCCGGTGATCTGTTCAAGACCTGCGATCATGCGCAGCAACGTTGATTTACCGCAGCCGGAAGGACCGACAAAAACAATCAATTCTCCCTGTTTGATATCAAGATTGATATCATTGAGAACATTGACAGTGCCGCCGTAGGTTTTCTCTACACCCGTTAATTTTACGTCGGTCATAACTCCACCCTTTCAGATTCTAATGATCTTATCTCTGCCCTATAAAGACCTGCCAAGGTCCCATATTCACTGCGCCGCCATTAATATTTTGGATACAGCCCAACTCCTCACCAATCGGCAACCAATTCCCGCCAGGCAAATTGTGCTGGCACGCCTCATCACTCACATTAAATGCACATAACAGCTCTTGGCCTTCAAACTGTCTTTTAAAGGTCACGACAGATCCAACCCGTTTCAACTCACTATGCTCACCGATTGATAAAGCAGCATGCGTCTGACGGAATTGAATGGCTTTGCGATAATGATGGATCAGCGCAGAAGGATCTTTCTCTTGCTCTTCCACTGACTTTGCCAAATGTTCAGGCGCGACAGGCAACCAAGGTTTCCCTTCCGAAAAGCCTGCATTTTGATTGTTGTTTTGCCAAACCATTGGCGTACGACATCCATCGCGGCCACGATATTCTGGCCAGAATTCAATGCCATATGGATCTTGCAAATCTTCAAAATTGACTTCCGCTTCCGGCAGGCCAAGCTCTTCACCCTGATAGAGACACACAGAACCGCGCAAACACATTATCAAGGTTGCATACATGCGTTGAGCGGCATCATTTAAGTTCCAGCGCGAAGCATGACGGGCAACATCATGGTTTGAAAATGCCCAACAGGCCCAGCCGTCACTGGCGACTTCGTCCACCTTTTGCAAAACTTCAACAATGCGATCAGCGTCGGGCTGCTCTTGCGCCAAAAATTCAAATGCATAACACATCTGCATAAGCTCATCGCCTGCGGTATATTGGCCGAGGATCTCAAGTCCAAATTGTGCATCACCCACTTCACCGACAGCCGCTGCACCAAAAGGTTCCATCTTTGCTCTGAACCTACGTAAAAACGCCAAATTCTCAGGACGATTTTTGTCGTATAGGTGGTTTTGGTGGTTATATGGATTAACCGAAGGTGCAATATTCGCGTTGCGCTCTTCCGGTGGCAAAGGCGGATTGTCCCGCAATTGCTGATCATGGAAATAAAAATTGATCGTATCCAACCGGAAGCCATCAACACCGCGATCGAGCCAAAATTGCGCCGCATCCAATAAAGCATCCTGCACTTGGACATTATGCATATTTAGATCAGGCTGCGAGGTCAGGAAGTTGTGCAAATAATATTGTTCACGACGACCATCCCACTGCCATGCACTGCCACCAAAAATTGATAGCCAATTATTTGGCGGTGTGCCATCTGGCTTTGGTTCAGCCCAGACATACCAATCTGATTTCGCATTTGTGCGGTCAGCACGGCTTTCCTTAAACCAAGGATGTTGATCACTTGTATGGCTCAACACCAAATCGATCATCACACGAATGCCATGACGATGGGCAGATGAGATAATCGCATCAAAATCCGCGAGCGTGCCAAACATTGGATCGACATCGCAATAATTGCTGACATCATATCCAAAGTCTTTCATCGGCGAGGTGAAAAACGGTGATATCCAAATCGCATCCACGCCCAAAGTTGCAATATATGGAATGCGCTGAACGATACCAGCAAGATCACCAATGCCATCTCCATTGCTATCTTGATAGCTGCGGGGATAGATTTGATAGATGATGGCACCGCGCCACCAATCTTTATTTGTAGCGTTATCCAACAAAGGAGCTGCTGCAAGATTCATAACAATTATTCCTATTTAACAGAACCAGCTAAAAGACCACGAACGAGGTACTTTTGCATCGCAAAGAACACAATTAATGGCACGGCAATTGAAACAAACGCGGCTGTTGCCAGAATTTCCCAATTCCCTCCTCGTGTGCCAAGTAATTCAACAATTTGGTTAGTCATCACCGTTGTTTCCCCCGTTGCGTCAATCAAGAACACTTTGGCCACCAGCAAATCATTCCATGTCCACAAGAACTGGAAAATCGCAAAAGATGCAAGTGCTGGGAAAGACAGCGGTAATATGATTTTGGTAAAGATCTGGAAATCTGTCGCGCCATCAACACGGGCGTTTTCGATGATATCCTTTGGCAATCCAACCATGTAATTTCGAAGTAGGTAAATCGCAAGCGGCAGGCCAAATCCGGTATGCGCAAGCCATACCCCCAGATAACCTTTTCCAATACCGATACCCAAATGCAAACGTAAAAGCGGGATCAATGCCAGTTGCAAAGGCACGACCAAAAGCCCGACGACGATCGCAATTAGTATCGCGCGCCCAGGAAAATCCATCCATGCCAATGCATAGGCAGCAAATGCAGCGATTACGATCGGGATAATGGTTGCCGGAATGGTCACAGTTAGCGTGTTAAAAAACGCTTTGGCCATACTATCCGTACTGTTGCCACTAAACAAAACATTGTCATAGTTTGCGAAGGTAAATTCAGGGGGTGTCGTCGCGGTTACAAATACGCGTTGCCCACGACCGGACAATTCCTCAGGACTGGTCCAACGATAGGTGCCATCTGAAAGAACGGTCATTGTTTCACCGTCCTTCATCTCAGCGGTGTCACCCGCAACATTTGCATCAATCGCACGCGATGATGTGCCCCAAACACTAATCTCAGCATCTCCAGCTTCGCCAAAAAGATTTCCTTCAACGATATAAAGGCCGTCTTTTAAAACCTGATTGCCCTCATCATCAGGATCCGCAGCACGAAGTGTGAGGTTTTGTTGAGTTGGGAAAAGTGAATCCCACCAGCCTGAGCTTGAAATTTGATCTGCTGTTCTAAACGAAGAAACCAAGAGACCGAAGGTTGGGAACAACCATAAAGCAACAAGCAATACGACTGAAATTTGCACCGCCCAATTAAGGCTGGATTTTTTTCCGGCGATATTATCCATTACTTCATCTCCTTACGGGCGTTGTAAACATTCCAGACTAGAATTGGGCTCACCAGCAGCATAATGATCATTGCAGATGCTGACCCCACTCCCCAATCATTTGCTCTGAACAATTTATCGAACATGTAATTGGCGAGAACCTGGGTTTCCCATTGTCCGTTGGTCATGGCAAACACGATGTCGAACACCTTCAAGACAACGAGGGTAATCGTAGTCCATACAACAACAATGGTGCCTGAAATCTGCGGCATCTTGATTTTGAAAAACACTTGGAATGGATTGGCACCATCCACAATGGATGCTTCGATGGTTTCTTCAGGGATCCCCCGCAGAGCGGCAGATAAAATTACCATCGCAAAACCTGTTTGGATCCAGATCAAAACCACCATGAGCAAGAACGAATTCCAGCCCGGAATGGTTAGCCAAGTCTGCGGCTCGCCATAGGCGTGATTAGACGTAAACGCACCGAGCGCCAAAGATAAAAATGAAAAGGTGATGAAGGCGAGAATAGCAATACCAATTCCGCGCAAGACTGCACCACCTTTTTCGCGTATGGCGAGGAACAAGCCATAGGCAACATAAGCTGAAATGGCGGCGGCACAAAGCATGAGCAGACCCGGTAAGAGACGTAAAATCAACCAGGATCCGACACCGCCATCAAACTGTAGCCACACAGCGTTTAACACACCAATTTGCGCCTGATCGACAGGGCGTGTGTCATAAATTAATTTAAAGATCACAGCTGCGCCCACGAAAGATATCGCCATTGGCATGAAGATGAGGGATTTTGCAATCGAACCCCATTTAATGCGATCAGTTAGCTGCGCGGCGAGCAAACCAAATGCGGTCGACGCTGCTGGCACAATCACCAGCCACAACATGTTGTTGCGCATCGCTTCCCAAAATTTAGGTTCTGCCATCATTTGTTGGTAGTTCGCCAAGCCAACAAAAGCGTCACCTTGGCTGCGGTCTGTTAAAGAATACCAGAAGGTTGCGACGACCGGATAGGCAAGATAAATGCCCAATGCCGCCATTGCAGGAAAAACAAATAGCCATGGTCTGATCATATTGGCGCGATTGATATTGCGGCCGGCCATGGCGCCTTTAGCGGGAAATAAAACCTTATCGAGAATTTGGTTTGACAGATAAAAATATAAAAGACATCCGCCAACGCCCAAGAATATAGTGAGTAACCCTTTATAAGCAGCTTCCATCAGACACTCCCAATCCCCTGTCTAAAGTTTTATACATCGCTGAAAACGAAGTGGTGAAATAGCCCCAAACAAAGTCGGGGCTATTTAGATTTTATGAGATTACTTCAAAGCATCCCAGCTTTTTTGGATATCGGCAGCAACTGCGCCAGCGTCTTTACCGCCAACATAGTCAACCATGCCTGTCCAGAATGAACCTGCACCAACACCACCAGGCATGAGGTCAGAACCATCAAAACGGAATGTTGTTGCACCTAGGAGGATCTCATTCATCTTAGCTGTAGACTTGTCTGAGAATTTAGACACATCAACACTTTTATGTGGTGTTAGGAAACCGCCCAACTCCATGTAGATCTCATGCGCAGCAGGATCTTGAAGATAAGCGATTAAATCATGCGCAGCTTGGTTTTCGTTTGTGATCGCCCACAAAGTACCCGCGCCAAGCACTGGTGAACCAAGATCTTTTCCAGCATAGGCAGGGAAGTAGAAGAAGTCTGCATCTTCTCCCACTTCAGTGCCTTCTGGGAAGAATGCTGGAATGAAAGATGCTTGACGGTGCATATAACATTGTGGCGGAGCCGAGAACATGCCTTTCGGGCTGTCACGGAAGTCAGTTGATGCAACCGCACCAGAACCACCGACAACATATTTGTCGTTCAATGCGAATGCGCCAAACTCGTTGATTGCTGCAATGACTGCAGGATCATCGAATTTGAGTTCGTTAGAAACCCACTTGTCATACATTGCAGGAGACTGTGTGCGAAGCATCATATCTTCAACCCAGTCTGTTGCAGGCCAACCAGTTGCACCACCTGAACCTAGACCAATACACCAAGGTGTACCACCATCAGCAACGATCTGATCTGTCAGCGCTTTGAGCTCTTCCATTGTTGTTGGAATTTCATAGCCAGCATCTTCAAAGTTCTCCGGGCTATACCAAACAAGTGATTTCACATCCACTTTATAGAAGAAACCATAAAGGTTATCTGCACCATTTTGGTCAGCATATGTGCCTAGATCAACCCATGAAGAACCAGCAGCGTAGTTTTCGTTGATCCAATCAGCTGTGCCATCTTTTAAAGGTGTCAAGAAACCGCGCTTTGCCATATCAGCAGCAAGGCCTGGCTGTGGGAATACTGCGATATTCGGTGCTGAACCTGCTTCAGCATCAATCAAGATTTGCTGTTCAAAGCTATCTGAACCAACATAGCGTACGTCATGTCCTGATTTGGACGCAAAATCGCCAAGTACTTTTTCAATCTTTTCTTGGTCAGGTCCAAGCCAAGGACCAAATACAGTTAGCTGCTCTGCATGTGCAGATGCGCCCAGTGCCATTGAGGCCGCGCCAGCCAATAAAAATTGTTTCATCATATGTCTCATAAGATCTTCTCCCGGTTTATGCATCCAAGTTCAAAAACGGTGCATATTTAAATATTTTCCAAAGCGCTTTGGAAAACTCATTATAGCAGCCATTTTAGAGGAATTGTCAAGCAAGATATTTTACTCAATAAATTCATATAGATAACGAGTGGTATTTATTCTGATACGATTCTCTCATTTAAACTAAAATGTGAATTTGACCAAAATTTTGATTGATTTTGATAGCGCTTTAAGTAAAGTCGCTGCATGAATTTAAAGGAACTTTCAGAATTACTGAATCTTAGTCAGACCACAGTAAGCAGGGCCTTGAACGGCTTTCCTGAAGTATCTGAACGCACGCGTGAACGTGTTCAAAAAGCCGCCAAACAAAATAATTATGCACCCAATAAAGCAGCGCGCGGTTTGGCAACGGGGCAAGCCTTATCAATCGGGCATGTCATTTCAACCACCAATCAAAACGAAATGGTGAACCCGGTCTTTGGTGACTTTGTTGCCGGTGTTGGAGAGGTTTATTCCAAGCACGGCTATAAGATGCTGCTTTCGATCGTCCCCCCGGGTGAAGATGAATATCAGGTTTATCGTGAATTTAAGGCGCAAAGCACCGTGGATGCAGTGGTGGTTCAAAGCCCCTCGGTAGATGATGGCCGCATAGAATTTTTAAATAAGCTCGGTATTCCCTTTATTGTTCACGGCCGCGCCAGTGAATGCAAAGTTCCATATGCATGGCTTGATGTGAACAACAGATCTGCCTTTGTTCGGGCGACAAATTTCTTGCACGATTTAGGGCATCGGCGAATTGCCTTACTCAATGGTCGTGAACATATGGATTTTGCCCATCGCCGCCAACAGGGCTATGAAAGTTCACTCCAATCCCATGGCATCACAATCGATCCAAGCATTATGTTTTCGTCAGACATGACCGAAAGTTATGGTTATCAGCGAACCACAGAATTGCTAAAATCAGATAACCCGCCGACAGCAATATTAACAGCATCCATCATTGTTGCCCTTGGCGCTCGTCGCGCGGTGCAACAAGCCGGACTAACGGTCGGACAAGACATCTCCATCGTCACCCATGATGACCGCCTCTCCTATTTCCACAACACTGCTGATGTGCCGATGTTTACCGCGACAAAATCTTCGGTAAGAGAAGCGGGACAACGCTTGGCAGAACTACTCATTCAGATGATTGCCAATCCGAATATGGAGCCTCCGACGGAGTTGCTCGAGGTTGAACTCACCATCGGAAAATCAACCGGCCCTGCTCCAACCAATTAATTCAAAAGTTATAATTCAACAATGACTTTAATCAGATTGCCACGATCTGATGCGAGATCGGTAAATCGTGTGTCAAGTTCTTCGGGGCTGATAACAGCTGAACATAGTGCATCCGAATCAATCTGCTTATTTTGGATCGCACGCATCACCCAATCAAAATCGGAGGCCAGTGCATTTCGACTGCCAATAAGACGCATTTCGCGTTTGTGAAATTCGGGATCGCTGAAAGTAATATCCTCTTTCACCACACTCACTAAAACGTAAGAACCGCCATGGGCAACTGCTGGAAACCCTGCTTCAATTGCACCCTTATGACCACTCGCATCAAAGACAACATCAAAGCCATCGCCATCAGTGCTCGCAATCGCATCATCGATATTCGTGAACCCAGCATTAAACCCAAAGGTCTTCATCGCCATGTTTAACCGCGTAGCATCTAAATCAAGCAGCGAGACTTTGGCACCTTTGAGCTGAGCAAACAAAGCCACCCCTATTCCGATCGGTCCAACGCCTGTGACCAAGACATTATCACCCTCTGATAAATCTGAGCGCTGAACAGCATGGGCGCCAATCGCTAGAAATTCCACCATCGCCGCTTGAATGGGGCTTAAACCTTCCGCTGAAATAAGATTTTGCGCCGGCACCGCCAATTGAGGTGTTAATCCCCCATCGCGATGCACGCCCAAAACTTCGATATTTGTACAACAATTGGGCTTGTTACGTTTACATGCACTGCATTCTCCACATGCCAAATAGGGGTTGATCACCACCAATTCACCTGCGGTCCAACCTTCTGCATCTTTTGCAACATGGCCGCTCAATTCGTGTCCGATGACGCGAGGATATTGTAAATATGGGTGCTTGCCTTCCAGGATATGATAATCAGTGCCGCATAAACCAACAGCGCAGATTTCGATTAAAACCCAGCCTTCTGGCGCATTTGTAACGTTAGGGCGTTGTTCAAATGCAAATTTACCAGGTTCAATGACAACGCCCGTCAATCCATTGTAACCACTCATTGATTATCCCCCCGGGGCCTCCATCCATCAGGCAGAGTGCCTTTGATGATCAAACTCAAGATGTCATCTTTATTAACATCATTGATATCGAAAGCTCCAACATTTTTTCCCTTATTCATAACCATCACTCGGTCGCAAAGTTCAAAAACATCATGCATGTCGTGGCTGATTAAGAAGATACCAATGCCTTCGCTCTTTAGCTTCACGATCAGATCAGACACCATCGCCGTTTCAGATGGGCCAAGCGCTGCGGTCGGCTCATCCATAATCAAGACCTTCGCTTGAAAATAAATCGCCCGCGCAATCGCAATCACCTGCCTTTGCCCACCGGACAATCGTACAACGGGATCGCGTAGATTTTTAAAATTAGGATTAAGCTGGCGCAACGCTTTGGTTGCTTCATCCAACATGCGTGGCTCGTCCAAATTTCCAAAGCGCGTCTTAAGCTCCCGCCCCATAAATAGATTTGCTGGCGCGTCTAAATGGTTCGCCAAAGCGAGTGTTTGGTAAATTGTTTCTATGCCATAATTTCGCGCATCTTGCGGTGAATTTAACTGCGCCGGATCGCCATTGACGTAAATATCGCCGCTTGTTGGCGTCATCGCGCCAGACAAAATTCGCATCAAACAGGATTTACCAGCACCATTATGCCCCAATACACCCACAACTTCGCCCGGATAAAGATCAATAGAAACATCTTCTACTGCGTGCACCCCGCCGAATTGTTTATGAATGTCCACCATCTTCACAAGAGGCGCATCGGATGTTGATGTATTCAACATGACAAATTCCTGAATTGTTTTACTTCTTTGTTAGCCAGCGGCTGAACGCCGCTGACCAATTGTTATTGCTTGTTCTAGTAAAGAACGTTTTGCGCAACTGGTGTGTCGATATTGTCTTTATTGACCATCACCACACCTGTATCGATGAAGTCAGTGACTTCTTTACCGGCAAGAATATCAGCCACAGCATTCACACCAAGCTCACCCATTTGGAATGAACCTTGAACAGCTGTTGCCAATAGCGTGCCGCTTTTGACCATGTCTTGCAGATCTGAATTCCCATCAAAGCCAATCGCTGTGATTTGACCAGCTTTACCAGCTTGTTCAATCGCACGACCCATGCCAATTGCTGTTGGCTCATTGGCACCAAAAATGCCAACCAATTCATTCGCAGCTAAAATATCAGTTGTTTGGTTCAAAGCTGTTGCCATTTGAGACTGTGAATAAAATGGACCCACTATCTCCACACCTGAATTTGCTTTCATGTGATCCACAAAACAGCCAACACGGCCGATTTCTGAACCCACGCCGGCCACATAAGACATCACAGCCACCTTGCCAGATGAACCTGCATTATCGATCATGAGCTGCGCTGCAAGTTTACCGGCTGCACAATTGTCTGTTGACAAAAATGCTTGGTAATATTTCTCATTACCTTCAGCCAAAGCACTATCGATAATCGCAACTGGAATGCCAGATTCAAATGCGCGCTTCACAACCGGCGCCAAAGCTTCAGGATCTGATGGTGCAAGCACAATGCCAGCCACACTGCGGTTAATCGCATTTTCAACCAATGCGACTTGATCAGCAATTGCTGATTCCGCTGCAGGACCATTAAACGTCATTGTGTGTTCTGAATGATTAGCAATGGCGGCAGTCGCGCCTTTGTTTACATTCTGCCAAAAGCTGGAATTGGTTGTTTTTACAATCACAGCAATTTCACCAGCCATCGACGCTGAGGCTGTCATGGCTAACACGCTTGTTGCCATTAGTGCGGTCATTAATTTCTTCATGGTTTCCTCCCTTTTGAAGATGTTAGATGATCAATTTCGATTTCTGATTTGATCAATGTAGACGGCGCCGATAACCACGACCCCGATGATAATCATTTGGATAAAAGCTGATGTGCCAGCCATGTTCAGACCATTGCGCAGTACACCGATGATGAAGGCCCCAATCATGCTGCCAGAGATGCTACCCACACCGCCCATTAAAGACGCGCCCCCGATGACCGATGCAGCAATTGCATCCAGTTCATACATCACGCCTTCATTGGGTTGCACGGTGACAAGCCGCGACATGAGAACCATGCCAGCAAGCCCCGCCAATGCACCGGATGCGGTATAGGCCCAAATCTTGGTACGATCGACATTTACACCTGATAGCCGCGCGGCCTCCTCGTTCGAACCGACAGAGAAAATATGCCGGCCTATTTGTCTCTTTTTCAGCAAAAATGCGCCGAGAACTGCCATCACGAGCAGCAAAACAGCCGGATATGGAATGCCGGGAAAGACAACTTTGGGAAATCCATTGGCCTGCATTTCAACGATGCGGAAGAAGGACCCATTACCGAGTGTGCCAAACGCTTCACCTAGGCGGCTAATTGGTGCCGCACCCGTTAATTGCAGAGCAATCCCCCGCGCCACGAGCATCATGCCAAGCGTTGTGACAAAAGGCGTGATGCGCATTTTCGTCACCACCAAGCCATTGACAAAACCACACAACGCGCCGGCAAATGTGCCCAAAACCATGGCAGGAAACACCGGCAAACCAGCCTTGATCAACAGCCCGGCCACAACTCCAGCAAGCGCCAGAACCGAACCTACGCTGAGATCAATGCCGCCGGTTATAATCACCATCGTCATACCGATGGCCAATAGACCAATCACCGAAGTTTGCAGCAGAATTGTTAGACCATTATTGACGGAAAAGAATGCTGGACTTGTGAAAGAAAACACAAAGATCAACAGACCCAGAGTGAGAAGCGCTGAGAGCTTATGCAGGCTCGAGCCAGTCGGCAAAAACTGTATCCGCGATTTCTTTGCGACGTCTGACATGTCGTTTGTTCACCCTCCCAAAGTAAACTGTCTTTAATTATTTTGAACAATATAGGGTGATCAAATTCAGTCAAGTGTTTTTAATTTTTTTGGACAATTCCAAAAAAAACAGTTAGTCTGACAGCAAGTGATTTGGGAGTAAGAAAGAGTTATGGCACGCACCAATACCCGGCTGGTTGAAGCGCACAACACCCTTCTAAAAACGCTGGACACGATGGATATCGGCGATGCTCTTTCCTCTGACAGCGCTTTAGCCCGAGAGCTTAATGTCAGCCGCACTGTCGTGCGTAGCGCGCTCAAGGAGATGACCGAAAAATCCATCATTTCCAAAGAGGGTCGCAACCATGTCATCAAGCGTAAATCAAATGCCGATGACCTCATGCAAGGCCCGCCGGTTTTGCGAGGTATTGATGAACTTGAAAAAACTTTCCTTGAATGGGTCCTTCGAATGGACGTCCCCCCAGGCACGGCACTCAATGTCACGCAACTCGCCAAAGACTTTCAAGTTGCAACACACACTCTGCAAGAGTTTTTGACGTCTTTGAGCCGCTATGGCATTGTCACAAGACGCCCAAAAGGTGGATGGCAGCTTGAAGGTTTCACCAGCAATTTCGCGCTCGAATTATCCGACTTTAGAGCGGTATTGGAAATGAACGCCATCTCACATCTTGTTAAATTGCCGCCATCGCATGACGTATGGTCACGGCTTGATCAAATAGAAGCAGATCATATCTCGCTGTTAGAACGCATTGATGAAGATTATCATGATTTTTCAAGTCTCGATGAAACCTTTCACACCTGCATTAATTCTGTTGTCACCAATCGATTTGTCACTGAATTTCAGAAGATTATCTCATTGATTTTCCACTATCATTTCCAATGGAACAAGTCTGATGAGCGGGCGCGCAACGAAGCAGCTATTCACGAACATCTGACCTATATTGATGCTTTAAGAAGCCGCGATGAACGAAAAGCCATGGACGCCGCGCGCCAGCATTTGGCAACATCCAAACAAACGCTGCTAAATTCAATCAATGCCCATGTCAGAGCATCTTAAATCGCCAACTTAGCTTTTTACAAAGGCTAGTGCATCTTCAGAAAGTTCAAGCTCAGCTGCTTTGAGGTTTCGCTCCAGCGAAGACACTTTCCCCGTCCCCAGCAAAACTGAACATGAAGAAGGATGTCGCAAGCCAAACTGTATGGCCGCTTCTGCCAAGCTTAACCCCACCTTACCTGCTTCATCTTCAAGGCTTTTGGCTTGCTCCATGATATGGTCCGGCGCGGGCGCATAGTCAAACCAAGCCCCCGGTTTTGGCCCGGTTGCTAAAATGCCTGAATTGAATATTCCACCAAGCACGAGATTGGTCTCATGTTCGGAACACGCATGGAGCAAACCTCGTTCTGCCTCGCGATCAAGCAAGGTCAATCGACCAGCCAACAAAATAGTATCCAAACGTTCATGTCGCATCACATCAAGGCAGATTTTAGTCTCATTCACCCCAAGACCAATCGCTGCAATTTTTCCTGCCTGTTTTAAATCTTGTAACGCTTTAAATCCCGATCCCAAGAGTTGATCTAGATATTGCGCACCTTTGACGGCACCATGCGTATAATCGCCAATATCATGAACAAAGATGATATCGATATGGGACGTGCCAAGCAGCTTGCAGCTATGCTCAAAGCTCTCCAAAATACCATCGGCTGTATAATCATAACGAACGGCATTGGGCAAAGGTTCAACAAACCCATCCGCTTCTGAGAGCGCTGGTCCGGGTGATAAAACACGACCAACTTTTGTTGAGATCACATACTCGTCTCTGTCTTTGCCGGACAGATATTTCCCCAATCTTTGCTCCGACAAACCCCTGCCATAATGCGGTGCCGTATCGAAATATCGAATACCAGCATTCCAAGCGTGATCTAAAACATCGTAGACGCTTTCATCATCCACCACGCGCCCGAGATTGCCAATGCTTGAGCAGCCGAAAGACAATTCGGTCACATGCACATCGGTCTTACCGACGCGATTTTTCCGCATCTTGGTCATTGATCTCCCCCATATTTTGTAACAATTGCTGAAAGTGTCGGTTTTGGTGATTGATCGCCTTGCTCTTCCGCAAAAGCCAACATTGCACCAATGCGGCGCGCGACTTTCTCGGGGTGATTTTGCGCAATATCTGCGATGCGATGGTCGAGATAAGGATTGGCAAAACGCTCAAGCGTCGTTTTCACATAAGCATCGAACTCATCGGTTAATCCTGCCGCTATAAACGCCGGACGGACTTCATCAGCCAAGACGCTTTTCAGCGCTGAGAGTTCCGTTGGATCATCCATCAAATCCCGAACAAAAATATCCTCAGATCCACTGGCAACCAACCAGCGCTCAGCAAAAAAGCTGTGACCCAAATTAAGAACAAACAGTTTCAGCGCTTCGATGTCTTTTAATGAATGGACAATTTGCACTGACGAATGTGCGCATGGTGCCATCAGCCATTCCTGATTTTCAATCGCCCAAAGCGCATAGGGTTCAGCAACCGCTCCAGCCGGTTCAAGAGGTTGCGAGACAATCCGGTCCACCAGTGAATTGACCCACGTGACATCCTCCGTCAAGAACCTGCGAAACTCAGGAGCGTCATCTTCTGCGAGTTCAAGAACGCGCTGTTTGAGAACCTCACCATTATCAACGATGAGCTCCATCGGCATGATTTGAATTGGCGACGCATCAAATGCATAACGTGCCCGCAGCAATAATAGAAGTTTCGCGGGATAAGACATAGCTTGATCAAAGTCTTGGGAGCGATCGCATTCCTGTGGTGTGTAACCTTTGTCACCCGTATTTGATAAAATGATCTGCGCTTCCTCACAAAATACCCGCACCACCTCATCCCATTGCGTCGCAGTGGAGAGACAACGACTGACACTTTTGACCATGACGGTATTCTGTACAGCTTCACCTTCTATGAGCCCCTCAATCCTGACAGGATAAGGGTTTGCAAGTGCATCTAACCGCGCGGATCGGCTTGCATCACCTGAACTTTGCACGATGGTAATCGGCCCAACATCCTGCCCCTGATCACGCGCCTCAGAGATAAAAAGATCTGCATGCGCCTGTAAAAAACGACTTGTGCCAAATTGCATGATTGGGGTCGATACCACGATTTTCTTCCTTTCAGGAATCACAAAAACAAACGCTTTACGTCATGTGTTTTTAATAATATAAAACAGAAATCGCAAGCGTTAGTTAAGGGGAGTAACTATGGCTCGTGCCGTTCAGATCGATGCACACCAACATTTCTGGCAAATTTCTCGTGGCGATTATGACTGGATGGACGACAGTGTTGCCGCCATTCGGCATGACACCATGCCCCATGATTTGGCACCACTGATCAAAAGGCACAACATTGAGGGTACTGTCGTTGTGCAAGCCGCAGCAACGGTCGCTGAAACACGATTTATTTTGGACCTCGCAAAACATACAAGCTTCATTAAAGGCGTTGTCGGTTGGGTTGATTTAGAAAGCCCTGAAGCCCCCCGCACGCTTGATCGATTGATGAACAACCCTTTTTTCAAAGGTGTCCGCCCAATGCTCCAAGACATTGCAGACACCAATTGGATTTTGCGCCCGTCCGTGCTTGAAAATTTAAAACAAGTTGGGGCCAAAGGATTGCGTTTGGACGCCCTAATAACTCCCCGACATCTAAGTGCAATTTCTCAACTTACAGATCATATTCCAGAGTTAAAAATTGTTATTGACCATTGCGCCAAGCCGGTGATCGCAGAAAATTCTGAACCCGGCCAGGAATGGCGGAACGGCATGGTGGAACTTGCTAAAAAGCCAAATGTAATGTGCAAATTATCTGGTTTAGCAAATGAGGCTGGAGCAGAATGGAATGCCGAAAAGCTGCGCCCCACGGTCGATCATGTTATCGCGGTTTATGGCGCTAATCGGATTATGTGGGGGAGTGACTGGCCCGTGCTAAACCTTGTCGGTGACTATGATAATTGGCGCAACGTAACCGCTCAACTTCTGGATCACCTTTCCAATGAAGAGCGCGCCGCAATTTACGGAGGCAACGCCATCGATTTTTATGGCCTTGCGGACTAACTTACAAATAGTCGTTCATCCAACCCAAGCTATCTGATGTTAAACCTGAAGGCTTATATTCAGCACCAATGGGTTTATCCCAACCGATTTGTTCGATTGTTGTAAATATCTCTTTGTAATTTAAATCTCCGTGATCAGGCGAACCTCGATCTGGCACAGATGCAAATTGAATATGACCAATGAAGGGAAGTAAATCCTTTAATCTTGTACTCACATCCCCTTCCGTGCGTCCGACGTGATAGCAATCAAACATCAATTTTAGATTTGGTCGACCAACATCCTCAATGATCTCAACCGCCTGATCAGTGGTGTGAAGAAAATAACCCGGAGCATCGTATTCATTAAGCGGTTCAATCAACATTGTAAGTTTGTGCTCAATGCTGCGTTCGCAAGCATATTCTAAATTATCAATAAATGTGTGTCGGCCATCGCAAGTATCGTTAAATCCAGCCATGACATGAATGTTTTTCGCGCCAATCTTTAAAGCATATTCAATAGCTTGATCGATGCTCGCCTTCGCATCAGCTTTCCGGTCCGGCAACGCAGCTAATCCATTTTGACCTTCTTCTCCGCGAATTGTATTGAGCCCAAGCATAGCAAGCCCTGTTTCCTTAAGCGCCGCATCGACAAGGTCGGGCGGAGTCTCATATGGCCAATGACATTCAACGGCAGAAAATCCAGCGGATTTTGCTGCGCGAATCGCATCAGGCAGAGATTTTTCGGTCCACAGAAAACCCAAATTCGCAGAAAATTTCATTATTTTTCCCCTGGCAAATCAAGGCCAACATTACGTGCATAAACCTTGGCAATCGCCGCATCATCTTCGCGACCTAATCCCATACCAACCGCGACCATATATTGTTGAAGTGCTGCCGCAGTAATCGGCGCGCTAAAGCCCGCAGTTTTTGCAACGTCTAAAACAATGCCCAGATCTTTCGGCCAAATATTGATCTGACTTAGGGGTGTATAATCACCTTCAGCGATATGCGGTGCGCGATTTTCAAGCATCCAGCTGGACCCAGCGCATTGAGAAATAACTTCGATAAATTTATCCGGTGTCACCCCTTGGGTCATACCGAAAGTTAAAGCTTCTGCCATAGTTGCTATATGCACCCCGGCGAGCAGTTGATTAACGGCTTTCATCGCTGAACCTGCACCGGCTGCGTCACCCAATTCAAAAACCGTTTGTGCGCAGGCATCCAAGGCCGGTTTTGCTGCCGAAAATGCATCTTTTGAACCGGATGCCATGATCGATAATTCCCCAGAAGCAGCTTTTGCTGCACCGCCTGAAATTGGCGCATCAAGATAATGGATACCGCGCTCCAAGCATCGCTTTTCCATATCCTTTGCGAATTCAGGTGGCACTGTGGCACATGCAATGACAACGGATCCGTTTCTCATCAATGGCACGATGCCATTTGCCCCAAACATGACATCCTCAGTTTGTGCAGCGTTTAAAACACAAACTACCGCAATTGAGATCTCGGCGGCTGCGTCTTTTATCGAACCATTTTGACCACCACCAGATTGAAATTTCTCCATCTGTTCAGCGACAACATCAAACCCATAGGTTTCGATACCAGACCGAAGTAAAGACGAGGCCATACCATAGCCCATCGCACCTAACCCAAATACTGCCGCTTGATGACTTGGCATGAAAACTCCCACAAATTGCGTTTATAATGTGTATGTTTACGCAAACATGTTGCGTTAAAAATATATGTTTGCGCAAACATATGTCAAGATGCTACTGTTTGATTTAAAAGTTGAATAACTTCCAGATAGAGAAATGTCGGATAAAGACAAGAAAAATCAATACTCTAATCCGCCAACAATGCACGATGTTGCACATGTTGCGGGGGTCAGCCAAATGACTGTATCGCGTGTTATGCGCGGAACAGGCTATATCTCCAAAGATGTGTTAAAGCGTGTGCAAGACGCGGCCATAAGCATTGGATATGTGCACAATCGCTTAGCTGGCGGCATGTCAAAATATGACAATCCTTTAATCGGGGTCGTCGTGCCAAGCCTTCAAAACCGAGTATTTACCGAAGTCCTCTCAGGCATTAGCGATACCTTGAATAACAACAATCTACAGCCCGTTTTTGGCGTTACGGAATATTCACTTGAACGTGAAGAAGAGATTGTTTTTGATTTATTATCTTGGCGCCCACGTGGACTGATCCTTGCGGGCCTTGAACACACAGATGGCTTAAGGCGTATAATCGAGCAAACCGGGGTTAAGACAGCTGAAATAATGGACGTAGACGGATCAGCAATCGCCGCAAGTTTTGGGATTTCACAAAAAGCCGCTGGCGAGCAGATGGCAAAGTATCTTTTAAACAAAGGATACAAAAATTTTGCCTATATAGCCTGGCTGGACGAACGCGCCAAAAAACGCTTTGACGCTTTTAAAGCGTATATAGAAAACCACGGTGGCATCATTTCGCAAACACGAATTTCACCAAAAATGCTTTCTATGAAAGAAGGACGCGAACTCACAGCGGATATCTTATCTGGCTCTGATAAACCTGAAGTCATTTACTATGCAAATGATGACCTGGCAGCGGGTGGGCTTATGCACTGCATTACCGAAAACATAAAAGTTCCAGAAGATGTCGCCTTAGCGGGATTTAACGGTTTGAACTTTTTGGAAGCCTTACCTGTCCAAATTACAACGACCAAAACACCGCGATATGAAATTGGTGTCGAAGCGGCAAATTGGATTTCTGATAAGAATTCCAAACAAGAGGAACGCCGAGTGCACGAGTTCGATATTGAGCTTATCAAGGGCGATACAACTTAGCTTGCAAGGCCAATAAAATGACCCTTACCTTGCAGTTTATCGCTTTCTGAAACGCTCAATTCGATGTTCTGCGTAAATATAAAATTATAGGTTTTATTTTATAGTATCAGGTCACTTTAGGGGTAAAAATGGCCAACGATAAGATACAAAGGGCATTAGAAGAAAACGATCGTCGCGGTGAATATGCCATTACTGGCATTCAAATATTACTCGCGATTGCCATTTTGTGCCTGCATGCCTTTTCGGCTTTTCGCAATGATTGGCATTCATTTTCACAATTAACACTCTTGATCACCGTTCTTCTGCTTATATCTTCCTTGGCACGTGCAAAATTTGCGTCCCGTGTTCCATTGAGGAACACATTGGCCTATTCGCTGACGGTTGTTGACGGCATACTTTTGTTTCTGATGATCGTTTCATATAGCTTTGCTTACGATCTGCCATTTGAAACAGTTTTCAAAACCCCATCGGTTATCTTTCTTTTAGTTTATACCTGCGTACGCGCTGTTAGAATTGATCTTTGGTCAATCCTAACCGCCGCAATAACGGTTATATCTGGATGGACATTCCTTCTGGTTTTCTCATTGATGTCTGGTGCTGATGTGACCACATCATACGTTGATTATGTAACCACGACTAAACTGCTCATAGGCGCACAAATTGAATTCATGATCGGTTATATCGCCATTGTTGGCGTATTATGTCTGCTTGCGATTTATGCGCGGCAATTGCTCACAAGCGCTGCCCATGTGGATGATTTGGAAGAAGCTGCAATCGCTGCTGAAAACAGCCTCGCCAGAATGCGTTCAATTATCCGTTCAACAAGTGACGGGGTCGTGATTGTCAGTGCTGACGGCATTATCGAGCAAACAAACCCAGCACTTGAAAATATGTTTGGGTATTCACGTGAGGAATTAACCGGCCAGAGCGTTGCCATGTTAATGTCTGATGAAAATGCAAATCTGCTCCGCGCTGATATTGAAAATTTCATTAAGCACGGAGAAAGCCAGCTCGTCGGACAACCATTTGAATCTATTGGCATCGGCAAAGATAAGCAACAGATCCCCATTGAATTGGCCATCAATAAATTTGACAGCAGCAAAAAATTAAGTTTCGCCGGCTTCATTCGCGATATCAGTGATCGTAAAAAAGCACTTGAACAGGAAAAGAAGGCACTGGCGCAGTTTGAAGAAGCCGTCCAGTCAGCACTTGATGCAATCATCGTAATTGATTCCAAAGATCGGATCATCAGCTTCAATCCAGCAGCGGAAGAGATATTTGGCTATAAGGCCGATGAAGCAATCGGCAAAAAAATGGCCCATCTGATTGTTCCAGAAAAATACCGCGAGGCGCATCTTGCAGGTATGCAGCATTATCTGGATACAGGCGAAGGTCCCGTTCTGGGCAATCGCATTGAAATTGAGGGCATGCGCAAATCCGGTGAAGAGTTTGAGCTAGAACTTGCCGTGCGGAATATTGATAGCCCGCTGGGTTCAATCTTTATCGGTTATGCGCGGGATATCACAGCCCGAAAAGCCGCGGAAAAAGAACTCGTCACGGCGAAAGAAAATGCTGAAGTCGCCAATAAGACCAAAGCAAGCTTCCTTGCGATGATGAGCCACGAAATTAGAACGCCGCTGAGTGGTGTTTTGGGCATATTGGACTTATTAAAAGACACCGAACTTACCGCTGAACAAAAAACCCATCTCGATGTGGCCAACCAATCTGGCATTTCGCTGATGACCATCATCAATGATATTCTGGATTTCTCAAAACTAGATGCTGGTCGATTAGAAATCGAGCATGGCTCATTCCATGTCGAAACCGCAATTACTGACATTACAGCTCTCGTTAAAGCCAGCGCGTATAACAAAAATGTCGAGCTAATTTCATCGGTTAAAAGTGATGTACCGAAATATCTAACGGGTGATCGCCATCGCATCAGCCAGGTTCTGATTAACTTAGTCAGCAACGCCATTAAATTCACCAATGCCGGTACCGTTGAAATATTGGTTGAAAATATCGGTTCTGAGAAAAAACCAAATATTCGTTTTAGCGTGAAAGATTCAGGTCTTGGCATTCCGGAAGACAAACAGGATCAACTGTTCACCGAATTTGCAACGCTCGATCAAGAATATTCAGCCAAGTTTGGTGGAACCGGACTGGGTCTGGCCATTAGTAAGGCACTCGTTCAAGCTATGGATGGAACCATTGCTTTTAAAAGTACCTACGGCTTTGGTTCAGAATTCTGGTTTGATCTGCCACTGATAGAAGTAACAGATGCCAAAGACACAGCACTTGAAGAAGCTAATCTGAATACAATCACTAAAAGCGAGCAGCCACTTAAAGTACTTGTTGCAGATGATAACGAAACAAATCAGATGATCATCTCGGTGATCTTGAAGCGCTTGGGTTGTTACACGGATATTGTATCCGATGGCCAACAAGCTGTTCAGGCTGCAACGGATAACAACTATGATATGATTTTCATGGATGTTTCGATGCCCAACATGGATGGTTTGGAAGCAACCAGACAAATTAGAGAATTATCATCTGACAAGTCCTCCGTAAAGATTGTTGCGCTGACGGCTTACACGCAGGAAGAAGATAAGCTCAAAGTATTTGACGCCGGCATGGATGCGTTTTTATCCAAACCAGTCTTCAGAAAAGATATTGTGACAGTGATCAACAAACTGATGACATCACAAACAGTCCCAGACCAAGAAACAAATCTCCAAGCAGTGCAACAGGAAGATGTTCTTGATCAGGGCATACTTTCCCAAGTCACTGATGGTATGGATGAAAATGATATATCCGATTTATTTGTTATGTTTGCACGAGATCTCAGCCGTCACTTAAACAACGCCAACAAGGCTGTAAAATCTGAAGACATCGCGCTTTTAGAGCGATCCAGCCATGGCCTCAAAGGATTATCCGGAACCTTTGGCGCAAAGCAACTGTTTGAAATTGCCAGCAGCACAAATGAACAATGCACAAATGGACAGGCTAACCTGACACAGGCCTATCAAATGATCGAAGAATGCGAAAAGATTTTAGCATGGGTGAGATCAACCCATGTCAAACAAACTGTTGAATTCGGTGACGAGAACTAAGGCAAAGACTATGACCGATCAAGCATCTGATGTTTTAATTGTTGAAGATACTGGCTCTGTTGCCAAAGTCATGCAGAACTGGCTGATTAAGGCCGGCATTACGGCTGAGATCGCTGAGAGTGGAGCAGATGCACTCAAAATTATCGAACATGGATCGATAAAAGCCATTTTGCTTGATCTGCAGCTGCCAGATATGAACGGGCTCGAAATTTTGGATTTCGTCCAGCAAAACGAACTTGAAATCAGTGTTGTTGTCGTCACATCCAGCGGATCCATTACCACCGCTGTGGATGCAATGCGCCGAGGAGCCTATGACTTCATCGTCAAACCGGCATCGCAGGAACGCTTGCTAACCACAACCAAAAACGCGCTTGAACGAGAAGTGTTGCAAAAAGCCGTACGCCAAATTCGTTCTACATTCAAAAAAGGCGATCATCACGGTTTCATCGGTTCCAGCTTGCCCATGATCGCCGTTTACAAAACCATTGAAGCGGTAGCGCGATCAAAAGCCAGCGTGTTTGTCACCGGCGAAAGTGGAACCGGTAAAGAAGTATGCGCGCAAGCTATTCATCACGCTAGCCCGAGAAACAAGGCACCATTTATAGCGCTCAATTGTGCAGCTATTCCCAAGGAGCTCATTGAATCAGAGATATTTGGTCATGTGAAAGGTTCCTTTACAGGCGCAACATCTGATCGGGTGGGTGCAGCTGTTTCGGCAAATGGCGGCACTTTGTTCCTGGACGAAATCTGCGAAATGGATCTGGATTTACAATCTAAGCTTCTTAGATTTTTGCAAACTGGTACAGTACAAAAAGTTGGCAGCGATAAGCTTGAAAAAATCGACGTTCGAATTGTCTGTGCGACGAACCGAAATCCGCTTGTAGAAGTTGAGGAAGGTCGATTTAGAGAAGATTTATATTACCGTTTACATGTCGTTCCGATTGAACTGCCACCACTCAGGGCCCGGGAAAGCGATGTCATTGAGATTGGGTTGGATCTTGTGAAAAATTATTCAAAAGAAGAAGAAAAAGAGTTTAAAGGTTTCACATCTGATGCCGAGGATGCGCTGTTAAACCACAATTGGCCGGGCAATGTGCGTGAATTACAAAACGTTATTCGAAACGCTATTATTTTAAATGATGGTGAAGAAATTGATGCATCTATGTTGAACTTTGCAAGCCGCTTACCAAAATCAAATGGTGACGTAAGTTCATTATCTATAAGTGCCAGTAACGACGACAAAGTAACGGGTGGTAATAGTGGATTAACAATGTCCATCGATCTTGAAAATGCATTTGCTGATATCGAACGCGAAATCATCGAAGCGGCAATAAATGCCTGTGATGGCAGTATTCCAAAAGCCTCCGAAATGCTCCAGCTTAGCCCCTCAACCATATATCGGAAGAAAGAAAGCTGGAGCGATTAGTTCCAAGTTCAGTGGCATCTTACGCACCAGCCAGAAGCAAACGTTCCATGTGATGCTTGGTATGTTGCGGGCTTGGCACAGAGATCACACGATTGTAAATGCTCACCTCGCGCAAGCGCTCAGCCAAGGGCATATCGTGACTAAACTTTGAAATCCGATCACCAAAAAATGTGATCTGGCTTGCGCCATGACGTTCCATCAAATCGTCAACAATCGTCGACTTGTTTTGATCGCTTGGCATAATCTCAATGTTCAAATTTCCACTTAGGAAAGCGTCATAACCAAGATCGCTTTCATTCAATTGGCGGATAAATTCAGTTCGTTCATTCACAGATCTATCCCAGACCATATAACGCAATCGCTCGGGGCGTTCAGATTTCATACCAACGACAGAGACAGTCAGCGACCCGGATTTACGTTGAAAATGACCGCTCTTTTTGTATCTGAAGTTACTTTCCTTCACAAACGTCTCGCAAACCACTTTCAAAAACTTCGAAAACTTGTGCTCTTTACGATAAATATTGGCACCTCTTTCGTAATATTCAGAACCTGAGCTGCAATAGACACCTTTACAATTCAAAAGCATCTTAGCAGGCAATATCTGGCGCAAATCCTGGTAGGTTTTGCTCGTTGATAAAAAGCTTGGAAAGCTTTTGGTGAATTTCATAAACTCGTTTGCGACTTCGTTTGAGATCGCGGCACCTTTTGGTGTCAGAGTTCCGTCAACATCAAATAAATATACATTTGTCATATGAGCCTCCTATGCCGAGTTCGTTGCGTTGCTTGAATATTGAGCTGGACAATAGCTTGGGTGATATTGAAACCCGGTTCTGTCGGTGACTTCGCTTTGTTGAACTTCAATAATTTCAACAGGCTCATCACTGTGGTTTTGCAAACTGAATCTCATATTCGCATCAATCTCGATGCGCTGATTGGCCGATATTTTTTCAAACTTATTGTCACTGGCGAAGAACACGCAGCCTGATTTTACAAATAGGCTTTTTTGATCAAGACTATGATTTTGGTCCGACAATTCTCGATTTGGCAAAATCGTTAGAGTTGCCACCTGGTGTGATCCAGCATTATGCAGGACAGTTCTTTGTCCCCAATGGCTTGAAAGTTTTGCGTTATTCTCAACCAAATTGATATTTTTGACCTTCATTTGGCCAACAAGGTTTTTCACAAGCTGGGTGTCATTTTTACTCGTCACCAAAATCGCATCATTTTGTGCAACAACGACCACGTCAGTTAACCCAGAAACCGCAACGGCTGGGCCATCGGAAATGACGAGAGATCCGCTTGTATTTTCGCAATAAGTCTCACCAATTGTTGAATTTTCGTCCTGGTCTTTTTCATTGCGTTCCCAGACAGCCTCCCAACTGCCCATGTCGGACCATAAGAGATCGGCCGGAACAACAGCAGCATGCGATGTTTTTTCCATGACTGCATAATCGAATGAAATTGGCACAATACCTTCAAACAACCAGCTATCAGGATAAAAAACATGACCTTCATGCTTTCCATGTGAGATCGCTTTTTTAACTTGTAGATAAAGCGGAGGCACATTGATCTTAATTTCTTCTTCCACCAAACGTGGATGGAACATAAAGATACCGGCATTCCAGAAAATGCGCTCATCTTTGATAAGCTCTTCCGCAAGATCTTTGTCTGGTTTTTCTAAAAAGATGTCCAAGTCATGGATGTTTAAAGAGCCGCGCTGTTCGCCTGCTCTGATATATCCATAGCCTGTCTCAGGGCGGGTTGGTTTAATGCCAAACGTCACAATGGTCTTACCATCTATGGCGGCATAATTTGCTTGCCTAACAACATCTTCAAACTCACCTTGATTATCAATATGATGATCAGATGGCAGCACAAGCGCCACATCTTCTTCCGGCGCATCAAGCAAGCTCACAGCCAAGCCAATCGCAGCTGCTGTATCACGCCCCATAGGTTCACAAACCAAAAGGCGTGGCGCAATGCCAACCTCTTTCATTTGTTCATCGACGATGTCCTTGTGCTCTTCATTGAGAACAACAACTGGCGCATTGAACAAATCTGCATTTGAGATGCGTTTAACAGTTTGCTGAAATAAGCTATCAGCATTTGAAATCTTACAAAACTGCTTTGGCATTGTACCGCGGGATACTGGCCATAGGCGTGTTCCAGAACCGCCTGCTAGGATAATTGGGGTAACTTTAAAAGTATTACGCATCTCGCACTCCTTGAAATTTATTTTCTGCTCAAATAGCTGCAATTCGCAGGCCAAAATTTCATTAACGAAGATTTTTTCGATTTTTATTCAATAAAAACAGATAGATAAGAAATTGCACCAAGTTGGCATGAGTAATTTTTGTAAATTGAGATTTCTGACAATCTTTGCGTTTTGCAATTCGCGATTCGCAATTCGCGGTTAAAATCGCCCCCAAAACCGCTTTTGACCCCATATTCGGGCTTTTTCACTTGGCACGATATTTGCTGACTATAGGTTGAAGGAGCAAAAACCGATGAAAATAGTCAGAGAAAGACCTTGTCAGCGAAGACACCATCGCGTCACAGCACCGCTAAAGGTAACTTTACCAAGTGGCGAAGTGCTAACCGCGACCAATTGGAGCTTGGGCGGATTACGTTTGGATGGCGTAACCAGCAAACTTCCGCGTGTTGATGACAAAGTTGCTCTGATCCTTGAATTGCCCTTCCAAGGTTTCGACATTTCTTTTGAAGTCAAAGGCACTATCACCCGTGCAAAGAAGAAAAAGAAAATGCTCGGTGTTGAGTTTGAAAAACTATCAGAGCGCGCGCATGATTTGATGGAGCATTTCATCAACGATTTGGTACGCGGTCAAATGGCGACCATCGAAGACACCATTTGCCGGATCGATATTCCGGTGACGCCGATTTCGACTAAGCCAGATGTAAATCCAACTTCAGATGTTCCGATTAAACGCTGGCCGATCAAAACTATTGCTATGTCCGCATTTTATATCTGTTTGGGCTTTTCGGTCTTCGCATATTTGGCGGTCCTGATTTACTCGCACACAATGCAGCTTGAGATCGAGACCGCTGTTGTGACTTCCCAGCTTAAAACAATCAACATGCCAGTCGATGGCAAAGTAATGCCAATCCGTATGAATGTTGGCGATGTGATCAACAAAGGCGATGAGATTGCGAAAATCAAAAGCACCGAGCTTGAGGCGCAGCTTGAAGCGAAGAAAGTGGAATATAAAGAAAAAGAACGCCAATATGATTTGGCGGTCAAACGTTATGAGATCGAGGCGCAACGATTGGGTTTCTACCAGGTTGCCAATCAAACCGATCACAAAATTGCTGAAGTAAGATTACAAGCTGCGCAAATCGCGCTCAAAGCTGCAGATCAAGATATCGTAAGATTAAACAGTCTTGATGGCAAACATCCAACGAAGGAACTCAAACTGGCGGATGCGCGCGCGCATCAGTCTGAAATGGAGCTGCGACTTAAAGAAGCTGAACTTGCGTTTGAAAAGTCGGCTGTCGTGACATCTATGTCAGACCGCCGTCAGCTAACAGATATGGGTTTTGTCGCTGATCTGGATTTGCTAACGCTGGAAATCGATGCGGCGAATTCTGCGATGGCGATTGTTCATAATCAGATCCGTAATCTTGAAAAGAAGCAAAATGATCTGATCATTAGAGCCCCATTTAAAAGCCGGATCATGAAGGTTGCTGACTTAAATCTGCCATCATTATCCCAGGATCAAATGCTGATTTCCCTTGAGAAAAAAGAGCAGCCTCTCGTAAAGGCATTTTTATCTCAATCTGAAGTTATGTCTGTGGGATTACATGATAAAGCAAGCGTGTTTTTGCCATCAACAGGAGAGAGCATCGCGGCTAAAGTTGTAAAGATCGACCGCAAAGTCGGCCATATCAACGCCGAATTTTCAAACTTTGTCTGGCGCGAATCTGATGCAAAGTCAGCATTAGTATTTTTGGAATTGATGCCAACGGAAACCCAGAAATTCTCAGCTGGACTGCCAGCTGTGGTGATCTTTTCTAAGCGATCAACCAACCAAATCTACAGCACAATTGGTGATGTCGTATCTGAAATGACTGAGGTATTTAAAGATGACGATCAAGTATGATATCGCCAGTCAGTTAGACGAGCCAACAAAATGGCCAAAGGGTTGGAAAAAGTGGACACCGATGGTGCTGCTCAAAATTTCCATTTACCTCGCCATTTGTATTATTCTGGTTTTAACATTTCCGAACTCATTGTTTGATGAGAAAACTAAAACGATCACATTCACGCTTGGTGCTTTAGGGATTTGGCGCTATGGATGGTGGTTCACACATGCTGTTAGAGCTGTCATTTACGGCAAAATTGTCTATCCAAAACTGCGCAAAAAGGGCCAGGAAATTTGGGCAAGCGGCTGGCGCCCAAGGCACATGCATTTCATGATGACGACCTATAAGGAACATCGTGAGATCACTGAAATGGTGGTGCGTTCAATCATCAAGGAAATTGAAGATTCAGGTGTGCCAGGCACAATATGGCTGGGATCATCAGACCGTTTTGATGAGGATATCATTCAGGACTTCTTAAAACGAGAAGCATCCAAGATTGACGTGACCTTGCGCATTATTCGCCAAAACGTTTCCGGCAAACGGGCTGCCATAGGCCTTGTATTACGGGCCATGTGCCGCCTCCCCGTTCGCGACGATGACTTGGTTGTCTTTATGGACGGTGATTTTGTTCTCTCCAAAGGCGCCATTAGTCGCTGCATGCCTTTGTTTAAAATGTATCCAGACTTACAAGCCTGCACCACGGATGAGGAAGTGATTTGTATTGGTCCAAAATGGATCGAAACTTGGTTGAAGATGCGTTTTTCTCAACGTCGTCTCGCCATGCAATCCCATGCCCTGTCTAACCGCGTATTGACCCTCACAGGCCGCATGTCAGTATTCCGCGCGAAAAACTTAAAACAACTTGAATTCATTAGATTACTAGAAGCTGATCACTTGAACCATTGGTTATGGGGAAACTTCAGATTCTTATCCGGCGACGACAAGAGCACCTGGTATTATATGCTCAAAAGCGGTGCTCATATGCTCTATGTACCAGACGCCATGGGCTACACGATTGAAGTGATCGAAGGATCTGGCATGGACCGCATGGTGCAAAACTTCAGACGCTGGTCCGGCAATATGTTGCGCAATGGTTCTCGCGCGATTGCACTTGGCCCCAGAGCCATGCCGTTTTTTATTTGGTGGTGTTTGGTCGACCAACGATTATCCATGTGGACTATGCTCGTCAGTCCCGCATTGGCGATTTCGGCCGCAATATTGGTGGGTTTGAATTACCTGATATCCTATGTGATCTTCATCGCATTAAGCCGGTTATTCTTATCGCTGATACTTTGCACCTATTCCCGAAAGGTCGAATTGAACTATTCCTGGATCTTATATCTCAACCAGCTCATCAATGCGTCTGTGAAAGTCTATTGTATTTTCCGTCTTTCCAAACAGCGCTGGTCAAACCGAGGCAACCAATCTGCTGGTTTGGATGGTTCAAGCCTTGTTGAAATTGCGCGTAATTGGATGGCCGCATGGTGTACGACTGTCGCTGTCGCATTGCTGTTTTTGGCAACAATCCACTATTCAAAGCTGGTTGATTTCCCCTCAAAACATCAGATTCTAAGCATGCTGTTTTAGCAAAATCAGAATCGCAAAATGCAAATTGCCTCTAGCATTTCGCAAAACGAGACCACCCATTGATCCAATAAGTCATTGTTTTTAAACAAAAATATTAATGGCACACTACTTGCAACACTTAACATAATAAACAGGAGTGTTAATATGCGAGTATCTAAACCGCTTAAAATCAATGCATTGTCTTACACAATCGCTCTCTGCGCTGCATTTACCGCAGGCGCTGTGCCAGCAGCTTTGGTTTTTGGGGTCGACCCATATGAGGTTTTCCGCACAACTAATCGGACCACCAATATCCAAGATATTGCAGAAAAAGCGCATTATCCACTTTGGAAATTGGCGAAATATGAAGAAGGCAAGTTCGATACCATTATTTTAGGCGACAGCCGTGCGCGTTCGCTGCGCGATAAATATTGGCACGAACTTGGTGCAGATAAAGCTCTTAATCTTGCCTATGGCGGCGGCACCGTTCCGGAAATCCATTCCACGTTTCAAGTGATCAAAAATGATCCAGCCGTTAAAAATTTGATTGTTGGTATTCAGCTTCGAAGTTTCGATGAAGATCATAAAGACGATATGAACCGTGTGCCGGAGGCCGAATATATCGTCAACAACCGCCTCGAATATCTCAAGAACTGGAGCATCTTCAAAACTGCCTGGAATATGATGACAGTTGAAGAGAAAGAAACTTTTGAGAGTTTTGATGCCTTTGCCAAGACATTTTCTATGGCGGCAAAAGCAGATGAATTTCAGACAGGTATGGAATTTGATCCACGAGATTCAAGCGTAGACGCAGATTGCTTTGATTGCGATTTAAAATCAGAGCTCAACAGACTTACCGTCTCTGAACGCTACCAGATCGTAAAAAAGCACGTCTCTTTCACCAAAGACCCAAACGTGAGCACGAAAGCGGCCTATTCAATGGGCAACTGGTCAGAGGTGTCAGACCTATATGCAACCAGCAACAAGCTTGAGCCACTTCCAAAAAAGATGGCGTCTCAGGTCACAAAAAATGCAAAATCAGACTGGGCAGGTTTTGAGTTCTCTCAACGATATTGGTCCTATTTGGTTGAAATGTCCGATTGGGCGACAGCGAATAACAAAAATCTCGTATTTGTCATTCCGCCAACAATTGAAGACATGCAGCGCACGATTTCAATTTATGGGCTGGAAAGATCAAGACATGAATTCCAAATGGAACTGGCCAAACTTGGCACTGTCGTTGATTTTGATTTTTCCAATGAACTGACCAAACAGATCGATAACTTTTCCGACGCTTATCACTTCAACTCAAAGATCGCGAAAAAAATTGTTGGCGAAATCACAGCATTTATCTCTGTAGACCCAGAGACCCGAGCACGCGCAGATAAACGTGCAGATCTGATTAAATGTTCGGGCGAAACGAATGTGACTAAACCAATTAAAATCATTGACGATGTCTCTTTAACGAACATGCAGAACTGCAGAATCTGGAGGGTACTATGACACTTAAAATGCGGATAGAACTTATCTTCCTTGGCATTGTTGCAACAGCAGTGCTTGTTGCAATCATTTCGATACTGATCGCGACAAAGGGCTTGTTGAATGATGGTGGACTGGCGGAAGATGTAAGACCCATTCCGGGTATTGAACAGCCTCAAGAAAAAGCAAGTCGTCTTCAAACAATCCGAAGCTTTGAGCCTAAGGTTCAATTGGCAAATGTGAACAGCAATATCTTAGAATATGATAAAGCGCGCATTTTGCTGAAGAACCTGAATACAGAACAAGACATTTTACACGCGCATGACCTTCTAATTGCAGCAACAAATAGCGCGGGTTCATCCCGCGCAGAAGCCGCATTTGAATTGGGAACAATCTACCGTATGTTTCCAACCGAAGAATGCCAAAAGGTGGCATTTGTCTGGTTTCGCAAATCCGCAGAATGGGGTTTTCGCAAAGGTCATTTAGAACTCGCCAAGGCATATATTCGTGGGTTGGGGGTTGATGTCGACTTCGATAGTTCCATTCGCCACTACCGCATAGCCGCGGAGCTCGGATCAGCTGCCGGCGCTCTAGAACTGGTAAATTTGATCCACAAAGGTTCGGGTGAGCAATCCGGTGACACAAAGGTGGCGAAAGCAACACTTGTTGAATTCCTACCCATGCTGGAAAGCTCAGCGAGTGCTGGCAATGCAAGAGCTGCCCGTACGATTGGCCGCCTATATCTGGCAGGAAACTTGTTGAAGAAAGACTTAAATACTGCTGATGAATGGCTAAGCCGTGCA
>JAHDFS010000113.1:3404-10629 GCA_020628035.1 Rhizobiaceae bacterium | reverse complement strand
ACAATTTTTATGGTTAATTCCTTGCCTGAAGGTTAACGTATTGAAATGAATTTTCGCAAATTGGTTCAAGAGTCACGTTTTTGGGGATTTTGATCCAAAATTTTGTCAAAAGCTTCACGCAAGTTTTGAAAGACATCATCACTCCAACAATAAATTGCGTAACTTTCTGACGATAGAAAGCAGTTTTTGAGGAGTTGGGGCAATGAGTATTCTAGGAATATGTGCTGCTATTATAGCAATTACCACCATGATGACGTTTCTAATCGTCATGCGATTAAACACACCAAACACGCAGACACAGCACGAATTATTTTACTAATTTGCGCAAAATTTAAGGCCTGTTTACCTTAACTGGTAAGCTTAAACTGCGCTTAATGTTAGTGACCACCGCTGCCTAATGCACCGGTTTTGATCCCGTAATCTGCCGCGATTTCATAATCCGGATCGTCCTCGGAATCGACAACAAGCTGGCCAGCGCGTTCAAGTAATCTATGACAGTCGCGCGATAGATGGCGCAGTTGAACGGACTTACCTTCCGTTTGATATTTAACAGCCACCGCATCAATCGCTTGCAATGCTGACTGATCGGCAACACGGCTCGACGCAAAATCGATAATCACACGATCGGGATCATTTTTAGGATCAAATAATTCCATAAAGCCTTCAGATGATCCAAAGAATAATGGCCCAAAAATCTCATAGGTTTTTGCGCCATCATGAGTAATTCTGGTACGAGCTTCAATGCGGACCGCATTGGTCCACGCATAAGCTAACGCAGAAACAATCACGCCCACAACCACCGCAATTGCAAGGTCAGCATAAACGGTTACGGCGGTGACGAGAACAATCACAATTGAATCAGTCAGTGGGATTTTGCGGAACAAACGCAAGCTCTGCCAGGCAAATGTACCAATCACTACCATAAACATTACGCCCACAAGTGCAGCTAGTGGAATTTGCTCAATCAAACCAGACGCAAACAGGATGAAGACGAGCAGGAATAATGCTGCTGAAATGCCCGACAATCGCGTACGACCACCTGATTTCACATTGATCATGGACTGACCAATCATGGCACAACCGCCCATGCCACCGAAGAAACCTGTGACAACATTGGATGCACCTTGCGCCATACACTCTTGAGACGCACCACCTCTGCGATTGGTCATTTCGCCGACGAGATTAAGTGTCAACAGACTTTCGATTAATCCGATTGCTGCCAAAATCAGCGCATAGGGGAAAATGATCTGCAAAGTCTCAAAGCTGATCGGAACGTCAGGAATTGCAAAGGTTGGAAGACCACCTTCAATTGACGCGAGATCGCCAACACGCGGCACATCAATACCAAATGCGATGACCATAATGGCAACAATAGCAATGCCAGCCAAAGGCGCAGGAATAATATTGGAAATCTTTGGCATGCCCCAAATAATCAGCATGGTCAAAGCAACAAGGCCAAGACTTATCATCAATGGCATTCCGGTCATCCAGACCTTTGTTCCATCAGGCCCAGGAACCTGAAACTGGGTCAATTGCGCCAAGAAGATAACGATGGCCAGACCGTTCACAAAGCCAAGCATAACCGGATGCGGAACCAGACGGATGAACTTACCAAGACGGAATATGCCTGCCATAAGCTGCAAAATACCCATCAAAACAACGGTTGCAAACAGATATTGCACGCCGTGTTCGGCAACGAGTGCGACCATCACAACAGCCAATGCGCCAGTGGCACCTGAAATCATCCCAGGACGTCCACCGAAAACTGCCGTAATTAGCCCCACCAAAAACGCCGCATAAAGACCAACCAAGGGATGAACACCCGCTACAAAGGCAAAGGCGACAGCTTCTGGGACAAGTGCTAATGCAACCGTTAGACCGGATAATAACTCGGTCTTGATCTGCATGGGTGTGAATTTAACGGATTCTACGTCTTTGGTTGAACCGGATTTTACGCGCCGCGCAAATGCCTTAAGCGGATTGATGGCCAAAATATCATCTCATTTTTTAGGAGGTATTATGAACCTGCTTTTAAATCGATTTTTTTGAATTGCAAGCCGCACGCTCGTCAAAATTACGAACTGATTGGTTTTTCTTGCCAATTCGGCCAATCACCCGTCCGTCGATGATCAAAAGACTAACGATAATGACCGATAAACCCAGCATTTGATTGAATTGAATGGTTTCATCTAAGATCAAGACACCTAAAATAATGGCGCTAGGCGGGATCAAAAATGTCACCAATAAAAGATTGGTCGCACCTGCCCGCGCCAATATTTCAAAGAATAAGATGTAAGCCAAAACAGTCGACAACAATGCAAGAGCAATGAGTGCGATGATCGAGTTCATGGATGGCAAGGGCAATTGCCAGGGTTGGTCAATGAAGAGCACTAAGGGCAGCATTAAGAAACTGGAGGCTGTGACTTGTCCTGTTGCCACGGTAAGGGGTTTTACTCCCAAGGTTTGAAAGCGCTTGCCAAAGATGCCTGCAAAAGCATAACTCGTAGTGGCAATTAATATGGCTATTTGCGCAAATATATGAATGCCAAGCGCTTCAAGCGCGTCGATCCCGATCATGACAGCCACGCCAATAAACCCGACTAGAACACCTATTAATTTGCTCGAGGTCAATTTTTCATCAGTCGTGAAAAAATGCGCAACAATGACGGTAAATATCGGTGTGGTGGCATTAAGAATTGAAGCCAAACCTGAGGCAATGTGACTTTGCCCATAGGCGATGAGGGAAAACGGGATTGCGTTGTTTAATAAACCCATGATGAGGAATGCAGATAAAATGGTTTTATCAGTTGGAAACTTATAACCCATTGTTTTTAAAATCATATGCAGCGCAATTGCCGATATCACTACACGCGTTAATACAATGGTCAATGGCGGTACGTCGGACACTGCCACACCAACAAACAAAAATGATCCGCCCCACAAAATCGATAGTGCGATCAACATGACCCATTCTGATTTGCCCATCGTTGTCTTCATTGTGCCATCCTCAAACTACTACGATAGTCATAAAACAAAACAGCACATTGTGCATTCCGTTTCTTGCAAATATTTTGGCAACAAAAAACCCCTGTTACCAGCGGATAACAGGGGTCAGAATGGAATGATATACGACGTCTATTTTTTCAACAGATCGCGAATTTCTTCGAGTAGCTGAACGTCTGCAGGTGGTGCTGCAGGTTCCGCTGGTTTTTCTTCTTCTTTTTTCTTTAGATTATTAACTGCTTTCACCAACAAGAAAATGATCCAAGCCAGAATAACAAAATTGACGGCAACTGTAAGGAAGTTACCCCAAGCTAAGACAGCACCTTGTTCTTTGGCTGCATCAAGCGCTGTTGCTGTAACTGCATCATTAAGCGGGATGAAGTAACTTGAGAAATCAAGCCCACCAAAAATCGCACTTACAATTGGCATAATAATATCATCGACCAATGATTTAACAATCAGACCAAAAGCGCCGCCGATAATGATACCAACAGCCATATCCATTACATTGCCTTTGGCAATGAAATCCTTAAATTCTTTTAACATGTGTTTCCCCCCGAGGGTAAAAGTTGTTGTTTGGTTAGACGGTTGGCAAATTACAAGATTTCCTAGAAAATTCAACATGCAAGTCATCTCAACGTGTAATTTTACGTGATTTGGCAAGATCGAATACTGTGCATTGTTCAGTTTGAGCTGCCGTCAGCACTTTTTAAAATCCGACGATGGTGATAGTCAGATCACATGAACCATCTTATTTACAAAATATGCCCCATCGCACTTTGGAACGAAGCCGAAAAGCAGGGCGAATTTACTGGTGCTGCAATTGATATTGAAGATGGATATATCCATTTTTCAACCGCTGAACAAAGTGTTGAAACTGCGGCTAAACACTTTGCGGGTCAAACCGACCTTTATTTGATTGCCGTTGATGCTGATCAGCTTGGCGATGACTTAAAATACGAAATTTCACGAGGTAATGCTCTGTTTCCACATCTTTACGCGCCGTTAAAAATGGACGCGGTTATCTGGGTTAAACCTTTGCCTTTGGCAGATGATGGTCAGCACGTATTTCCCGATTTCAACGATGGTCAAAAGACATGAGCAAGATTTACCAAAATCTCATTCGGTCAGCCATTTTTAAACTGGATGCAGAAACTGCGCATGGCCTTTCTATTAAAGCACTGAAGATGGGTACTATTCCAAAACCCAATCTAAAGTCTTATTCACGGTTGGCTCAGCGCGTCGCGGGCCTAGACTTTGCTAATCCTATTGGCATGGCAGCCGGGTTTGATAAAAATGCTGAAGTGCCCAGCACCCTTTTAAATATGGGATTTGGATTTACCGAAGTTGGCACCATCACACCTTTAGCGCAGAGCGGAAATCCGAAACCTCGAATTTTTCGCCTGCCCGAAGATGGCGCCGTTATTAATCGGCTGGGCTTTAACAATGAAGGTCATGAAGCTGCGCTGAAGCGCTTAAGCACACTCCCCTCGCGCAACGGCATTTTGGGCGTCAATATTGGTGCAAATAAAACAAGCAGCGATATGGTCGATGATTATGTTCAAGGTATCGGCGCTTTTTACAATTTTGCTGACTACTTCACTGCTAATATTTCATCGCCCAATACGCCGGGCTTACGTGATCTGCAGGCGCGTGAAAGCCTTAGTCAGTTATTATCAAGATGCATTTCAAAACGCGATCAATTGGCGGATGAGAATGGCAAAAGAGTCCCACTATTCTTGAAAATCGCGCCCGATTTGACCGAAGGCGGTCTTGATGACATTGCCGCAGAGGTTTTATCTCACAAGCTGGATGGAATTATTGTTTCCAATACGACACTTTCGAGAACTGGGCTCATCAATCAATCCAACAGTTCCGAAGCTGGTGGGCTATCAGGGCGACCGATATTAAAACGATCCAATATTGTGCTGGCTAAAATGCGTCAGCGACTTGGTGAAGCATTTCCAATCATTGGGGTTGGCGGCGTTGAAGATGCACTCTCTGCACTTGAAAAGGTGAAGGCAGGTGCAGACCTTGTGCAACTTTACACCGGGATGATCTATAAAGGTCCGACAATTGCCTGCGATATCAATCGCGGCTTAAATCAATATTGTAACGATCACAGTATTTCGAATATCCGCGATATTCGCGATGAAAAACTTGGCGAATACGCAAAGCTTGATATCCCTGAGTAGCGCTTAACTTAGAGCCACAACGACGTTAAATTTACGGCCCTCAGGAACAACACGGAAGGAGCTGACAACCTTGCGGCTTGTTCTTGCAAATCCTTCACATGCGGCGCGGATCGTGTTGACCGGCCCCTCATATGATTGAGTTTGATGCGGGGAAGAGGACTTAACCGGGATAATATTTTTAAAGGTGATGTTATCCGGTGTGGGTGAATAAAGCTGCTTCACGGCCTTTCTTAACGCAATATTTAGCGTAAGCTGCGGCAAACTACCTGAGTTGAAATCCGTAACAATAATCTCGCCATCATCTGACTTTTGAACGCGCACCCAAAAAAATGGATCCTCGCTAGAAACCACTTTGACAGAAAAATCATCTTGTTGGACGGAAAGGCTCTTGCTGGCCGTAAGAGTTTGCAACTCTTCAAAATTGACAATATTCGCCGACATAAACACTCACACGATACGCATTAACACTTTTTTAACTATATCGTTTTTTGGGCTTATCTCAACGCAATTCTACCCTCACAAGCAAAATATTTTGCTCATGGTTAATTCAGAAAAGCAGAATAATGCTACTGTTTTTGGGATCGGTGATAACCTTCAACCCACTTTTCGATGCACTGGCGAATGCCTTGTGGGTCGCGTTCAGACACCGCTTTTTCGATACAATCGATCAGCTCTTGCATATCACTTTGGCTAAGTTCAGCTTCTTTTGCGCGGAATATCTGAGGGTTATCTGTCGGCAGCGTGCCCGGTTCAATCAGCAATTCTTCAAAGAGCTTTTCGCCGGATCTTAAACCTGTCACAGCAATTTCAATGTCGCCATCGGGATTGTCTTCATCCTTCACTTTAAAGCCGGAAAGTTCGATCATGCGTGTTGCAAGATCGTAGATCTTAATGGGTTCTCCCATGTCCAACACAAACACCTCACCACCTTCAGCAGACGCACTGGCAAGCAAGACAAGTGATGAAGCTTCTGGAATGGTCATGAAGTATCGCGTGACATCCATATGCGTGAGCGTTACTGGACCGCCTCTGGCAATCTGCTCTCTAAACAGCGGAACAACAGAACCTGACGATCCCAGCACATTTCCGAAACGGACTATAGAAAAGACCGTGCCATCATTGTGACTTTGCAAATATTGAATAACGTGCTCTGCAAGGCGTTTTGTGGCACCCATTACATTGGTGGGATTGACTGCTTTATCTGTCGAAATGAGTGTAAACCGCTCCAACCCATTTTCAACGGCAGCTTCGGCAAGAACCTTTGTTCCCAAGATATTATTGCGAGCGCCTTCTACCTCGTTAAATTCAACCAAAGGAACATGTTTGTAAGCAGCGGCATGATATATGGATTTGACGTCATATTTAGCGATTAATTCATCGACCAAAGCGCGATCTGTAACATTACCCAAACAAGGAATTATGTTGCCTTCTGCATGATTTGGATGGGCACGAAGTTCGGCTTCAATACGGTAAAGCGCAAATTCGGATAATTCCAATAAAACAATCCGTCCCACCCGGTTTGCTAATAATTGTCGACATATTTCTGATCCTATGGAGCCGCCAGCGCCACTTACAAGAACCGTTTTATCTTCAATAATTGATTTAACTTTTTTATGTTTTAGATCAATGCTATCGCGCCCTAAAACTTCATCAACTGAAACCTGGCGCAAACTGCCCAAAACGTTGCCGGAACGGATAACATCATTGATACTTGGCAGTTCTCTGATTTTACAATCGAGTTCGCCAAGGGATGCCAGAACCTGACGTCGACGTGGTGTCGTCAAAGACGGGATCGCTAGGAAAACTTCTTTGATGAACTTTTCTTTGATCAGGTTTTTGAGTGAATTAGGTGATGAAACACGCAAGCCCTCGACCACCAATCCATGCAGTGTACGATTGTCATCTACCAGAGCTACAGGGCGATATTCTGTTGATTGCTTGAGCGCCAAAATAAGCTGAACGCCTGCTTGTCCTGCGCCAAATACGGCCACAGGCAAACGGTTTCTTGGTGCATTTAAAATGTCACG
>JAHDFS010000113.1:0-3304 GCA_020628035.1 Rhizobiaceae bacterium | reverse complement strand
AACAGATAATCCGAGGTATCTGAGTTGCTTTTGGAATGCAACTCCCAGATTTAATGAAACACTACTGATAAACACCGATAAGGTCAAAAATTCGACCTTGAACTTTTCACCCATAACACCGATTGTGATTTATCTATTTTACATGTTATGACCCGATCATCTTCGCCGATCGGCGTGAAAAGTCAGCGTAACTAATTTGACGGGTCCATGATTTATACACTGTTTAAAAAAGCTTTTGATTTCGGCATATCGATTTTGATATTGGCTTTGTTTTGGTGGTTGTTTTTGCTAATCGCACTGCTCATTAAGATGGGTTCTAACGGCCCTGCTATTTTTGCCCAAAAACGGATTGGTTTGAATGGAAATGAGTTTGTATGTTTCAAATTTCGAACCATGCAGGTGGGCACAAAGGTTGCTGCGACCCACGAGGTCAGCTCAAATCAAATTACACGCATTGGCGGCTTTTTACGTAAATCCAAACTGGATGAACTCCCACAAGTGTGGAACATCATTAAACATGAGATGAGTTTTGTCGGGCCTCGTCCTTGTTTGCCTACGCAGGATGAGCTCATCCAACTACGCGCTGAGGCTGGTATTTTTGAAGATTTGCCAGGTATTACCGGCTGGGCTCAAATACAAGGGATTGATATGAGCAATCCCCCCCATCTTGTGAAAACAGAAACAGAATATCGATCCAAGCGCTCGATTTTCCTTGATATCAAGATACTTCTTGCAACATTTATTGGTCGCGGCAATGGGGATCGCACACGCTAGCTATCCCAGGGGTGCAACACGCTTGCTAATTAGACTGTTAACAATTCAATTTATTCATCGTATGGTTTGATTGTGTTTAAGGGGGAAAGAAAGATATGCCCGTAACAGCTCAAGATGTCGCTGACAAAGCCGGGGTATCCCGGTCGGCCGTTTCCCGCGCGTTCACCCCAGGAGCGTCGGTTTCAGCGCGCATGCGTAAACGCGTTGAAGATGCTGCCAAAGATCTTGGCTATAGCCCTAATGTCTTGGCAAGTAGTTTGACCACGCGCAGAACCAAGCTAATCGGATTGGTTTCAGACAACTTTCAAAACCCATTATTTCTGGAAGTCTTTGATCTTTTCTCCCGAGGTCTTCAGGAAAAAGGTCTAAGACCGCTGCTGCTTAATTTGTCCGGCGAACACAACCCGGAAAACTCAGTGCACCTGCTCCGACAATACTCTGTTGATGGTGTTATTGTGGCCTCTTCAACCTTGCCGCCAGGCTTTGCCAAAGCGTTTTCTGATGAAGGTATTCCCATTGTACATTCGTTTGGCCGACATGCTGTTTCGCCAGCTGTGACGATTGTTGGTATTGATAATGTGGAATGCGGGCGAATGGCTGCGCAAGAATTATTGGCCTGTGGTTACAAATCTGTGGGCTTTATTGGTGGCCCTGAACTTGCCAGTTCAACCCAAGACCGGGTCACAGGATTTCGCGAAGAAATCGCAAAACACCCTGAAGTCCACGTTACCCACTCTTATGCCAATGCCTATTCATTCAAAGCCGGACGCGCAGAAATGCAGAGATTGCTCAATGACAAACCACAACAGGCTTATTTCTGTGGCGATGATGCATTGGCGGTTGGCGCGATGAGCGCAGCAGAAGATGCAGGTTATAAAGTTCCCGGAGACATTGGATTTATTGGCCTGAATGATATGGAAATCGCCAGCTGGCAGAACATCAATTTAACGACCATCAAACAACCGATTACAGACATTATTAATTCATCGCTTGAATTGATGTTTGAGATGCTTGAAGATCCTGATCACGAACCTTTGGCAAAGATTTTTCCATGTGAAATCATAAGGCGTGGCACATTAATCAGCAGCGAAGACTGATCTTATCTGCCACGCTTGAGATTGAATCATTTTTAGAAGATAAAAAAACGCCGTACTGATCAACTGATCAGCACGGCAGTTTGTCTCGTTTACGCGCTACGAACGAAACATGGGAGGACGGGCGTCAAGCCATTCGCCATCGTTTTTGCCTGATTGCGCAACCGCAACCACCGCGGCCATGGAACGCAAACCATCTTCTGCACGCGGATAAAGATTAGCGGCCGGATCCATGTCGCGACCTTCTTTTTGCGCTTTTATGGCTTCTGCAAGATCAAGATAGATATTGGCAAAGGCCAGTGGCATACCTTCTGAATGTCCAACTGTTACGCGGGATGCTCGATCAGCTTCTGGTGATAAGTTTCCTTCACCGCGCTCAATAACTTGCAATCTTTCACCAAGCTTCATGTAGTAAAGCTGGTTTGGTTGTTCTTGCGACCAACGCAGACCACCCTTTTCACCAAAGACCTGGATAGCCAATCCATGCTGACGCCCAATGGCGATGGAAGATGTCCAAAGGCGACCGACTGTGCCGCCATCCATGCGGAAGTTGACCATGGCGTCATCTTCCAATGTGCGCACCGGAATACAAGAAACCGTATCGGCTGATAGCTTCTCAACTTCCTGACCGGTGACAAAACTTGCCATGTGCAAGGCGTGAATGCCGCAATCCGCAAATTGTGCTGAGACACCAGCCTGCGCAGGGTCATAACGCCAACGCACACGTGGGTTATCCGCATCTTCCGCATCAGCATGATGGCCATGGGAAAATTCAGCATTCACCACACGAATGGCACCAAGATCGCCTCGGGCGATCATCGCCTTCATGTGACGAACAAGGGAATAACCGCTATAGCCATAATTAACCGCACAAATTTTGCCGACTTTATTGGCTGTGCGCACAATATCCTCACCCTCTTCAACCGTCATGGTCATAGGTTTTTCACACAGGACATTAAAACCTGCTTCCAAGAAAGCTTTAGTGATTTCATAATGTGTTGAATTTGGTGTTGCGACGGTCACAAGATCAACGCGATCATCGCGATCTTTTTCACCCGCTAGCATCTCTTGCCAGCTGCCATACGACCGATCAGCATCGAGACCCAATTTTTGACCGTAAGCGCGACCTTCTTCAGGGCGGTGATCAAGCGCACCTGCAACAAATTCAAACTCGCCATCAATGCCTGAACCCAATCTGTGTGCCGGTCCAATTTGGCTGCCTTCGCCGCCGCCGATCATACCCCATTTTAATTTAGCCATTTATGCGTCCTCACTGAAACCAATGGAAGCCAAAAACTCACGATTAAATCGTGCGTCACCAACTGGATCATTTTCTAATGTTGGATCGATATCTTGTTCAACCGTACACCAGCCGGAGAAGTTGTTCTCTGTCAGGATCTTGTACACACTTGGGAAATCGACATCGCCCTGCCCCA